>JAFGQK010000362.1 GCA_016935735.1 Spirochaetales bacterium
ATATAAAAATTTACCTGTGGATAACTTGTGTAAAGAAAATGGTGAATTCTTTAAAAAAAAGACTTGACTTAACTTAGGAAATATCCGCGCTACCGCGGTTTGAGTACCTTAAGTAATCCGTAAAATTTAGTAAATTGTGGACTTTGGAAGAAAAGATCCAGGCAAAAACAGCAGCAAAAAGGTTTTTTAAGATATATCTCTTTTAATCTGTCCGTATCTATGCAGGCAATCTGCGGGTTTACCTCTTTACTCAAGAATCTGGCCTGTTTTCTCGAAAATCATTATAGAAAAAGGAAATTCATTCATCAGTTGATTCTTTTTTGCACTGATTTCATAATGAATTTGCGTTATATTAATAGTAAGGACCAAAGGATATGCGAAACGTCTCTCTTTTTTTGTTTCTTTTATTTTTTATATTCTCATGTTCTTCTACAAACAAAGCAGCAAAAGGGATTGATCAAGGAAACAAAGAAGCTTATTATGATAAAGGCCTTAAACTCCTGGCATTACCTCACGAAGACCTGTTTTTTACTTTTATTAACACAACTGTTCCGGATAGCCCGGGGGAGAGGGAAAAACTTTTAAGTGAGTATTCAAAAAACCAGGAACAATTAAAAACTTTCTTCCTGGACCAGGGTGATGTTCTTAAAGCTATTCACTACTTTAATAATCTTTATGCAGTAAAGGATGTATCAGAAGAGGAAATTAATACCTTTTATACACATATAGAGACATTGGCCAAAGAAAAGGATTACAAAAGCTTCTGCAAATATTTAAGACTTTCCAAAGGCCGGCAAACCGATGAAAATGATTTTTACACACTTTTACCGGTAACAGAGTATAATTTTCTTCTTGCAGAAATTTCGATAAAACGGGAATATATTGACAAGAATCATGAACTTCGCAAGGATCATCCATATGCCTATGGGAGTGGTATCGTTCTTGATTCACACCATATTCTTACAGCATATCAACTGGTAGAAGATTTGTTTTTACCTGATACACGCTCCTATGAAATTTCTATTGAGCAGAAAAATAAGGCTTTTTCAGGTGCAAGAGTCATTTCCTGTGATTCCCTCCTGAATCTTGCCGTTCTTGAAACAAAAACAGAACTTCAATATATTCCTGATTTTTATAGACTGCTGGGAGACAGCCGGACGATAAAACGGGGACAGCCGATTTTCTGTCTTGGGCATCATGCAGGTTATACATCCACCCTGACAAAAGGGATTATCAGTGCAGAAACGCGAATAGCCCCGGATGGCGGTACCTGGATCCAGGTCGATGCTGCAGCTTCCCCTGGTGCCGGGGGCGGGATGTTAATTGGGGAAGATGGTCTTTTATATGGAATGATTCTGGGGGGGGTTATTCATGAAGACATTAACTTTGCAGTCCCTTCCAATTCCATTTTAAGTATCCTTGACCAGCTTATCCCTGGAATGGAAATTAAACGCCCCTGGCTTGGGATACTCCTTGCCGAAAAAATCGACCTGCCGGGAAAAGTATATATCAGTGGTATTTTCCCATCTTCACCACTCACGGAAACTGGAATTAATATCGGTGACCTGCTTATTGCCTTAAATGATATACCTGTAGATTCTGTCCAGAATGCAAAGAAAGTGATTCATGATTTAGATGCGGGGAACTGTGTTAAGGTGCGGTATCAGAACACAACAGGAGAAGTTGTCCGGTACGTGTATTTAAAAAGAAGACCGGATTATCCTGTGTACAGTGCAATAAAAAATACAAGCAGGCTGGATTCTCTCTATCTTCATTTCGGATTCAGTGTCAGGCTGGATTACAGGAAACAGATAAAACAGCACATTAAAAACAAAACATTCACCCTTACTTTTTATAAAGTGAATGCTATTAAGGAAGATTCGTATCTTGAGAAGATGGGAGTAAAACCGGATGATTTTATCGGAATCCTTTCTGATTTCTATATACACAGGACACGGTATATGGAAGTACTCCATATACCGGCGGATCAGGATTCCCATCAATTTCAATACATAGAAGATTATATTTACCGGATGAAAAGGGAAGTGTATGATGAAAATATCCTGTAAATATTATGTCTTTATCTTTTTACTTTTATTTCTTACAGAACTTTTATCTGGTTATGAATTTAAAATAACAAAAGTAGGTCATGATTATGCAATGACTCAATTAAAAGTCCAGGAAGGGAAAAAGCCCCCTGATTTGAAAATTCTACAGATATATGACGTATTTGAAAAAATGGAAATTATCGATGGTAAACGGATTTTTATTAATTTTATTGACAGTGTGTATCTGAAAGAGGTAAAAAAAGAAGAACTCTATTTTGCTTTTATATGGGAAGGAGAAAGCAGGGTATTAAAGGCAAATTACATCCTTGCAAGCACCGGAAGATTTTATACATTTCCCGGGATTCCATTTGAGCAGATCACGGAAGAACCACGGCAAGGGCAGGAAAAAAAATCCAAACCCCTGCCTGGACCCCCGGGATTCGCTTATATGATCCTGGCCGGGTATACAATACTTCACAATATCCCCTATGGTGAATCAGATGATCCCCCGATTCTTCCAGGGTTTCTGACAGCCGATTTTGTTGTTCTTTTCCCGTTTGATCTCGGACTTCGTTTCACTGCTGCTACCCGTCATACCTTTGACCAGCTATATGTACAGGCAAGTGGTATCAATTACAAGGGAATCGTCAATTCCTTTTTAAAGTTCTATACAGAATTGGGAGTGGGGTATCCTTTTGCACTTTCAGAGGATAGTCAAATCGAGTCTTCTGTAATCCTTGTTGCACAATACGGCCTGCTTTTCGATTTCAGGGGTCTTTTTAAGTGGGGCTATTTTGCAGTAGACCTCTATGTGAATGGTAATTTCCCGGTAAATACGATCCTGCAAGGGATGTATCTTAATTACGGCCTAAAGATAGGGGTAAGACTCTAAACCTGGTTCCTTTATACTTTTTATACTACCTTTAGCTCCAGATGCTTTTCCAACCGGTCAAAATTTTTATCATTATGCAGCAACCTGATATCTTTGCAGGTCATAAAGTATTTCCTGGTTTTCTTACTTTGAGTTGTGGGCATAGCCAATGCCATGATTATTCTTTATACAAAAAGCGGCTATTGTCATATCAATCGTTTTCTATTCTATATTGATGGAGCCGGAATAAACCAGGTATTTCCGGGTTTCCTCAACAGCAAAAACAGACAGGCGGTACATTCCGGCACCTGCATTATCCGGTAATTCAAAGACAATATCTTCTTCTGCTGAATCATAGCTTCCGTCTATAGGAAGAATCGGTCCCTCTGCAGAAGTGCCATTTTCTTCATTAATTATTTCAAATGCGAATTTCTCACTATATCTGTTGAATACCTTTCCATGAACAGCCCTTCCTTCATTTGGCATTACCTTTATGCGGTATTCCTCATCGAAATTCTGGAATTCAAATACATTTGCCTGTACAGCAACATAGCAAAGGGGCCGGCTTGTACAGCTGTCACACCCCAGGACAGAAAGTAATCCGGTAAGGGTAAGGATATACATCCCGGTTTTTATTTTTCGGAAAATAAAGCGGTCCTTTTTTCCCCTGGTTATCCAGACAAGAAAGGAAAAAAATAAAAAAACAATACTAAAGAATAAAAGGACAAAAAAAACAATAATCTTATTCTGATTCATCATCTTTTCCCTCCAGAGTATCTTCCTGTTTATATACTATTTGAATTATCCTCTTTTTTTACGGTTTTATTTTTTTCATTCTCTACCCCGGCAGCACATCCACTGGAAAAGTCTTTTAATCTTTGTAACAATGCTTCATCCCAGTTCATTATGTTAAAAATGATATCTTTTAAAACAGGTTTGTTTTCCATTAATAATTTTATCTTGTCATACTCATTGGAAACAACCAGGTTTTTATATCTTTCAATAATCTGTGCCTGGTCTTCTATTTTTAATATTAATTTTTCCATTTCATTGGCATTTGATTGTCTTCTTAAATCCCCCCCTGCCAGATCTATTTCTCCTGAAAAAACAAAAGGATTATATTCCAGACCCCTGGCAATTTTTAATAATTCATCTCCCTTTATCCCGCCCCGGAGTTCATCTGCCTCTAATCTTGCTATATAACCCTGTGTTTTTCCTATCATTTTGGCCATATCTATTTGCTTCTTACCCCTGGATTCCCGGATTTCTTTTATTAATGCACCTGCAATTGCCATCTGGTATTCCTTTCTCTTTCCTGTTTATATTATTATGAAATGGCTATAAACATTTCAAATTTATTTTCATCTTGTTCATAAAGATTTCAATTACTGTTTCAATAAAAAAGAGAATATTTTCCCCAATTATCCATGACTTATCCACAAGTTATTAACAATCGGGAAAATGATTAATTATCTGGCATGAATGAAAGCAAGAAAGGTAATTCCGATACCCGGTACCGGTATTTTCTCATATTATATTGAATTCTCATATATTCAAGCAGGAAGACAGAAAAATCAAGCCTTTTTTACTGTATAGGGTCTTATTTTTGTATAATTTATGTACCTGATTTCCTTATTTTTTATAATATATTCATGTATTCTCTTACTATTCCCGGTTAAATGCAGTAAAATAAAGATAGTTTTTTTTCATTTAAAATAGATGTAATAAACTTAGTTATCCACAGGTTATTAACAATGGCTATTTACGCTATTTTGACTTTTAATCTTGTTAAAATAACAAGATTTTAAGAAAAATAGATAAACGTTGGCTGCCAGGTTAATGAGACCAGCATAATTAAAAGAACCTTGATAGCTTGTTAATTGGGTTGTGGGCTTAAGCCTTCGTTATGATTATTAAAAACAACACTTCATCTATATACCCTATATGAAATGCTGCAAATCAACCTCAATTATATGAGATGAATACCCGATTTTAATTAATAGAGAAGAAATCACCAGGCGCTTTATATAAACAACAATAGGTTATCAAGGAAAAGATAGAGGACAGATATGAATACAGAAACTATAGCAAAAAAAATAGAGGATTTACGAAAGCTTATGACCGGGTATTCTGTTCAGGCATATATTATTCCAGGTACCGATACACATCAGAACGAATATATACCATCAATGTGGAAGCGGAGGGAATGGATAAGCGGATTTTCAGGATCTTCCGGTGATGTGGTTATTACTCATCAGAAAGCAGGTCTATGGACAGATTCCCGTTATTTTATCCAGGCAGGGATAGAGATAAAGGGAACAGGAATTGATCTTTATAAGCTTGGTCTGCCAGGGACAAAAGGTATTGAAGAGTGGCTGTGTTCTGAACTCGCAGACGGGCAGGTAATCGGGATTGATCCATCACTTTATACCGGAAAAAAATATAAGGAACTTAAAAAAAGAATCAGACATAGAAACATCAAGATCAGGTGTATTGATGAAAACCTGGTTGACATACTCTGGCAGGATAGGCCGGCATTCTCCGGTTCCGGGGCAGAGGTCCATCCCCTCTGTTTTTGCGGTGAATCATTTACGGAAAAGATTGCACGGCTTAAGGAAAAACTGATCCAGGCAGGCTGTGATTTCCATGTCATTACCTCCCTTGATTCTGTTGCGTGGCTTTTCAATATACGGGGCAGGGATATTGATTATAATCCCCTTCTTATTGCATATGCAATTATATCGAGAGAAGATGCGAAACTTTTTATTTCACCGGATTCTGTCACAGAAGAGCTGAAGAACCACTTTGGACAACAGGTTGAAATCTATCATTATTCCGATTTTAAAAAACATCTTATTACTCATGCAAAGAAAAAAGCCATGGCCTGGATCGATCATACACGAACAAGCTACGATATTGTACGGCTTATTGAACCCCTCTGCCATATCTCCTTTAAAGAAAGCCCTTTAATTCACTTTAAGGCAATTAAAAATCAGACAGAAATAACAAATATAAAAAATGCCCATATCCGGGATGGTATTGCCATGATTAAATTTCTCAATTGGCTTGAAGAGACTGTCCCCACCGGCAAGGTAACGGAATTATCAGCAGAAAAAAAACTCGAGTATTTTAGGAGCGAGAACAAACATTATGCGGGACCGAGTTTTAAGACCATTTCTGCATTCGGGGATCATGGTGCAATTGTTCACTATTCGGCTTCGGAAAAAACAGAAAGGCCCATTAAAGCCCCTGGTTTATTTCTTGTTGATTCCGGGGCACAGTACAGGGATGGCACCACGGACATTACCAGAACAATAGGTATTGGGCAGCCGGAAGAAGAACACCGTAAAATGTTTACCCTGGTTTTAAAAGGCCTTATTACCCTTTCCATGACAAAATTTCCAAGGGGTACAAAGGGTATCCATCTTGATACCCTGGCACGAAAATCCCTGTGGGATGTACAGTGTGATTATGGCCATGGCACAGGACATGGTGTCGGATTCTTTCTCAATGTTCATGAAGGGCCTCACTCGATTTCCCCCACAAAAGGCCATGCGGTGGATATTGTGCCGGGCATGCTCTGTACAATCGAACCGGGGTATTATAAAAAAGGTGAGTATGGTATCCGCATTGAAAATATTGTTCTTGTTGATGGAGATGAAGAAGCAGGAAATGAAGAGGAGGATGTTCCTTTTTTCTTTTTTAAGACCATGACTCTCTGCCCGATTGACATAAAACTTATCGATCCGTCACTTCTTACCCGGGTTGAGCGGGATTTTGTCAATTCCTACCATAAAAAAATCCGCGAAACCCTCATCCCCTTTTTGAATACGGAATGTACGATATGGCTGCAGGAGACAACAATACCAATATAAAACGATTACACCGAGTAATAAATTTTGCTTTTCATGATTCTTTTTCGTGATGCCCGGATCTCATCAGAATAATTATTTATAAGGGTTTTTAATTTAAACTTAAGGGTATTAAATCCGAACTCATTTTTCGCTACATTATAATTGGTATCCACAATCTCATTTCTTACATTATCGTGGGTAAGAATATAAGCCATGTCATCCAGTACCTTGTCCTGGATAATGAGTCTTCCCTCTGGATCGTACTGATCCCGGATTTCGATATTCCTTACACCAGCAACCTTGATGTCTGTCTTATAGACAAGGTATGTCGTTGTGATTACCGGCACACGGGCAGCGATCGCTTCCAGGAGGGCATTGCCGAAACCTTCCCAGATCGGAAGATAAGTGACCAGGTCTGCATTAACAATTACATCACGGTTGGTATAAAGCTTTTTCCCGTCTGCATCTACTCCCCTTTGTGATGAAACCCTGTCTGCAATATGATGAACCGGGATACCCTGTTTTGATGCAAGATCGTTTATCTCGTTTATATAGTGGTCATCGGGTTCATCCCCCTGGTAAAGTGATATAATATATTGTATCCGTTTTTTATACTGGGGATATTTCTTAATGAACAAGCCGAGGAGCCGGATGGAATCCTCTATTCGTTTTCTCCGCACTATACGTGTAGGCTGTATCACCAGGATATCTTTTTTAGTGAATCCAAAATCCTCCCTGAATGTAGAGTTGTATTCATCTATCTTTACAGGGTTGTCAAAATTCTCGCAGTTCGGGATAATGATCGGTTGTACCCTTTTTATGGATCTGAGTATATGTTCTGCATAAGAAGTAAGAACAACATGTTCCACACCAAGATCATAGGGAGGCATTATATCGTCAAGCAGGGGTTCAATGTGATTGTTGCTGAACCGGCTTCTTTCCCACCAGAAATCGTGATGATGAAAAATAGTTGCCATTCTCTTTTCTTTCACCAGTTCATGCACCGCTGTCCCGCCGGTAAGGGTCATGGGCATGGCATTTGTGTTTTCAGCAATAATTACATCAATATCATTTTTCTGGATAATTTCATATATTTTTGATGCAATATGATGCCCTTTTTTCATGAGCTCGGACATAATATTCTCTTCCTGCCTTAAAGAGAGTTTCTCATGGTTATTGGAAAGATATGGGAATACGATTTTTTCGTACCGTAATTGATCGGGATGATTGAATGCGATTTCCGGGAGTAATAGTTGGTTTTTTCCTGGCAAATAGGATAACTCTGCTGTATATGTTCCTGCAATCGTATAAACTGTATGTCCCAGGGATAAGAGAATATGAATCCATTTATCTACTTCCAGGGAAACACCATCCACACCGCCTAATTTCCCGCAGATTACAGCAATCGTAAAGGTGTTTTCCATTCTTCTCCTCTAAAAACCATTTTTTATTCTCTTATTCCACTTTTTTAATATAGTAACATGCAGGAAACAGGTCAAGGTTGTTGATAAGGAATAAAGTGCAATGAACGGTAGAGATCAGTTATCACCATTCTTTATTCCTCAAATTCCTCCATTAGAAATGTATGACGGTCGGTTACCCAGTCTTTTATGTACTGGATTTCTTTTTCAAAAGAGGTAAAATCATCCCTGTCCTTCCATCGTTTAAAATTCATGTACTCTTTTTTCCACCTTTTTTCACTTTTTATTGCAGCAGTCCGGATTTCACTGTAGTATTCATCGATTTTTGATAAAATCCAGTTTATATCATATGCATTCCCGTCTGAAAGAACTGTCAGATACCGGGATCGTAATGGCCCATAGATTTCTTCCTGTTCAATAAACCGCTTGAATATATTATTAAGATCACAGTAATTCGGTACGCTCAAACGTCCTGTCCTCTTTGTTTTCCAGTCCTGCCCAAACGAATGATTGAAATCCCACGGGATATAACGCCAGATTCCTTTCCCGTAATCATAATAGTGATACGAGTTCTTTCCACAGGAATCCGATGCAGCCATAAAGGTAACATATATCCACCAGTTTTCATATTCCTTCCTGTTAATGACTGTATCGACCCGGGAAACGAAATCACCCGGCTCGGATTCACTGATAAATTCGATAAACTCATCCAGGAGGGCGTACGCACCATGATTCCCGTGTACCGGGTATCCTTCCTCTTTCAGAAATCCTTCGTGAGGATTTTCTTTCATATAGAAATTCGCCTCATGACTTTTCCCTTTAAAGAGATCTCCATACCGGTTTAATCCATGTCCGGTCATTAAATGACCATCAACATGTTCTGCAACAGTATAAAGACCCCGGTACCGGGAATTTAAATACACTACTGTACTATATGTTTTTATATTGATATGCCCACTATCCATTCGATTCCACAAATCAAAAGCGAGTCTCTGTCGTATACATGAATTATCATCAAATGAGGTAATTAAAACGATTTTCTCTTTGTCGCTAAATTGATGATCTGAATCATTAAACAAATTGTTCCGGGGGAATTTAATAGTAAAGCTTTTCATGGATACCCTGCGGATGATACACCCCTTACCCTGGCCTGTGCCCGGTATTCCTTACCGCGGTAGAATACTATAACCGGGCAAAATTCCGTACTTACCGGTGCCGGGTGAATATAGAAAACCGGTAATCCATCTTCCATTTCATAGCTTAATGGGTCAAACCCGTCTTCGTTCAAAAAGAAAGCGCATTGAACGAAGCAGAGTAGTAATAAAAATATGGGTATTATAAATAATCTGTTCACCATTATAATAAAATATGTAGTAATATTATACGGGCACATTCATTATATGTCAATAGAATGCTGCGTGGATGCAGTAATCTTTATTGTTTAGCATACAATCCCGGTTAAACAAGTGAAAAATAAAAAACTGTATTTTCCAACTATTCTGAAAGTAAAATTTCTGTATAAAGAAACTACCTGGAAATAATCCGGGTGGAAATAAAACCGGCCGGAGTTAATCCGGCCGGTTTTCTATCGCTTCAAATAATGCTTGTTTTAATTTGCTTCAAAATGACCCCAACTGTAATTACTCTTGTAGGCAATATAATAGTAGCCATTTATTTTAGCAGGTAAACCGGAACCGCCTGCCCATGTATTGGTAAAATCGACACCATTCACCGTAAGTGAAGCCAGATTCCATGAGTTAATGTAATTGATACTCGAGGATGTCGAAAAACAGTACTCACCAGTACCATCCTGGGTAAAAGGAACCGATTTAGAAGTAGCCGGACTGCATGTTCCGCCACTGCCGCTTGAAGTCGTTGTCGAGCCGCCGCTCGAAGTAGTTGTCGTAGTCGGTGGGTCGGTTACTGTCGGGGGATTGGTCGGGGCCGGTGTCGTACTTCCGGTATTGAATTCGATATAGCCATTGCAGTGGAGCCATTCGCTGTTTGAGCCGCCGCACTGACTATTCTGGTAAACACCGGTATTGGTTGCCTGGTCTTCTGCCTGGTAGGTAACGTTGTTGTATTTAATATAATCCACCTGAATATCCCTGCCGCTTTCCTGCTGGTCATCATTGGTAAAATACACAGCGATGGTCCCGGAACCGTCTGCATAATAATCCTGGTAACTGGTAGTCATGGTCCAGCTGGCCACGACATTGCCGCCAACCCGTAATTCCATGTTTTCACCGCCTAAAGTTCCCCTGGCCCTTACAACAATATTGCCAGTAGTGGCCGGAGTCGGGGTACTGCCGGTTGAAGTTGTTGTAGTTGTAGTGCTGCCAGTACTCATCGACATACTGGTCACATTAGCGCTCCCACTGCTTTGATATCCCTCTATACAAAACGAGACTTCATAAAAACTCCCCATATTCATTCCATGACTCGCCCACGCATTAAAATGATTGGCACACGTTATGGTTCCGCTTGTTTTTTTCGATGTACGAACACTCCAGTACTGCGGAAAAGTTGCAGGGCCATCAATAGAAGGTTGATCATACCGCATTGTCTTATATATATCGTATGAACCCCCATCAGCGCTTAGGGTGCCCTGGTGTCCTTCCCCACCAGGTGGCCGCCATGTGCCCCAGCTATCGACAATGTAATATTCTACAAGCGGGTTTCTCGTCCACCCATAGACACACATATATGAATTCCCGTTTGGGTTGTAGCTGCATGAGTAGTTTACTATTACATTACTTCCCCCGGGTCTCAAACCTTTACGGGCCAACAGATTATTGATATTGCTCCATTCTATACTGAAGGCACCGCCAGATCCGAGGACCATACATCCGGTCCCGTTATCCTTCCAATATTCATAGGTGTAGCCGCCCTGGCTCCCGGTTTCATTATTGCAGATCGTCTGGGCGGTTGCCGTAAACATGCTGGTAAAACATATCAAAATCACCACAATAATTTTTAATATCATAGAAAATAAATTATTCATTTTAAACTCCTTTAGGTTTTTATTTCATTTTAAAACATTTTAAAAATAAGATAAGTTTTTGTAATAAGTGCTTATCTTTTCTTCACCTCCCTCTTCTTATTAAAGAATAAGAAATCAGGTAAATCTTTCACTGCCATTAACAACAGCTTTGAAAGATTCCCGGGATTTCTAAAAGAATTAATGAACAACCTATCGACCCGGAACGCTTCTTTTTTACTTTTAGCATAATTGTTACTTTTTTCTTATATTAATAAGATACTATCAAATTACAGGAAAAATCATAAAACTATTATCTTAATTTCATATAGGTCAAATGACCTAAGCTGCGCTGGGGGAAAATAACGGTTTTTCTCAGTACATTATGTAAATGTACTGTTATTGAGTATCATTAATGGAAATAGAAACACTCTGCGACAGACTAATTGACTACTCATTCAGACGCTTATATACTTTTTTCATCATCAATTCTTTCACGAGGTCGCCAAAAATCTTGTCTTCCAGAATTTTTTCAAAAATCTCCTGATTCTGGTCCATACGCCCAATCAGCGTATCGATAAATTTGTCGTTAAAAGCATATTTGAATGTATCTATTTTATTGACTTTTGCCTGTACCTGTAATGTTTTATCTTCCATAAGTTCGGCTTCTATTTGATTAAAGAAAAGCTTATCGGTTTCCCTGAATTCGGTTCCGAAGCGTTCATTTAATACATTAATAATTTCCGAGAGTAAAGCTTCTTCGTCCTTTTCTTTCTTAAGACCTGCCTCGGCTGTTCCGCTTAGTTCCCCTTCTTCCCCTTTTTGAAGTTCAATGGAACCTTCCTTGATCTTCTGCAACCGGTAATATTCCAGTGCCACTTCATCATCTAATTGGAGTGCCTCTGAAAGGTCCCGTTTCGGGAGCCTGGTCTGTAATAACCTGGCATAGGCATAAAACTTCTCGGATTCGACATCAACAAACGGCATTATCTGTGCAAGAAAGGCGTACAGGTGAGTCCAGGAACGCAGGCCTTTTTTAAACTCGTCTTTTTTTGATTCCTTAGCCATATCTCTATACCTGTCGACAGCAAGGTCGGTATATGCATAAAGATACTTTTGCTGTTTAGCGTTGTTCAGTTTCGTAGCCGGATTAAAATACACCCGGGCAAATTCATCAATTTCAGATTCCCGGTAAATCTGAAACTGGTCAAGTTTCACTTTAAGATCATACAGGTGGTTTATATCGGTCGGTTCAGTGACTGCGGTAAGCTCATAGTATGGTTGAAACGAGTCTAAGATTACCTGTCGTTCATTGGCGAAATCCAGAACAAAGGTATCTTTTTTGCCGGGACATATTCTGTTAAGCCTGGACAGTGTTTGAACCGCTTTCACACCCGATAACTTTTTATCCACGTACATGGTATGAAGGAGCGGCTGGTCAAAACCGGTCTGGTACTTATCTGCAACAATCAAAATCCTGTATTCATCCGTATCAAAAACGGCAGGAAGCTCTTTTTCTCCATAACCCGTTAACGCAGGCTCGGAAACACCTTCCGGCGCATTATTATCGATTACCCTGCCGGAAAAGGCCACAAGTATCTTTATCTCTTTATCGTAACCCTTTTCCTTAATATATCTGCCGAATTCTTCGTAGTAACGTTTGGCATGGAGCCGTGAATCGCAGACCAGCATTGCCTTTGCCCTTCCGCCTATTTTTTTAGATACAATATCCCGGAAATGTTCAATCATGACTTCCGTTTTCTGGGACAGGTTGTGCGGGAGCAGCGAAACGAATCTCCCGATTGCTTTGGCCGCTTCCTTTTTATTAAAACGCGGGTCTTCTTCTATTGCTTTGGTGAGCCTGAAATACAATTCATAAGTAGTATAGTGTTGTAAAACATCCAGGATAAAACCTTCTTCAATCGCCTGTCTCATCGAATACAGATGAAAAGGTGCAGGGTTACCGCGGGCATCTTTATGACCGAATACTTCCAGTGTTTTGTACTTGGGTGTGGCAGTAAAGGCAAAAAAGGAGATATTGTTTAGCTTTCCCCTGGAAGCTGCGGATTTTTCAATCTGCTCACGTATAAAGTCATCACCTGTGTAATCATCGGGTACGTCTTTTATCGCTGCATCTTCGAGTGATGTTGCAGCCAGAACCTCTTTCATTTTTTTACTGGCTTCGCCCCCCTGGGAGCTGTGTGCTTCGTCGATGATAACTGCGTAGTTGCGTTCAGGCAATGCACCCACTTTGTTTACAACAAAAGGAAATTTTTGCAGTGTGGTAATGATTATATTCGTACCATATCCCAAAGCCGCTGCAAGCTGGTTGCTGTCTTTGTCTATTTTCTGTACCACGCCGGATTTGTGCTCGAACTGATAGATGGTATTTTGCAGTTGTTGATCGAGCACCTTACGGTCTGTCACGACAATCACAGAGTCGAATATCCTTTCATCTGCTTTATTGTGCAGGCTGGATAACCTGTATGCCAGCCATGCAATCGAATTGCTCTTGCCGGAACCGGCCGAATGCTGTACCAGATAATTCGTCCCGATACCGGCTTTTTGTATATCTTCACTTATTTTTCTGACAGCATCCAATTGATGGTACCTTGGAAAGATAAGTTTTTCTTTGTTATATGTTCTTCCTTCCACTTTCATTTCATCTGTTTGCAGGTGAATAAAACGCTGTAGTATTTCCATCCAGCTTTCTTTCTGAAGAATATGTTCCCAGAGATACGATGTTCTGCACCCAGCAGGGTTCGGCGGATTTCCTTTACCGTTATTGTTGCCTTTATTGAATGGAAGCCAGCAGGTCTTGTTCCCATCCAGTTTAGTGGTCATAAAGACTTCATCCTGGTCAACGGCAAAATGTACCTGGGTTCGCTTTTTAAAGGCAAAAAGTATTTCGCGGTTATCTCTTGTCATACTGTACTGTTTGAGTGCATTGCCTGCATGTTGACCGGTAAATTGATTCTTCAACTCGAGGGTGGCTACGGGAATACCATTTAACGATAGCACGACATCGACAGAATTCCTGTTCTTTGTACTGTAAGATATCTGGCGGTATACTTTTAAAATATTTGCATTGTATAAACTGATGGCATCCGGGTTCAGACCGGATACAGGTTGAAAAAATGCCATTTGAAAGCGTACACCATAATCGACAAAACCATTGCGCAGCACATCGAGACTGCCTCGCAAATCCAGTTCCTTATACAAACGCTGGATTACCCGGTTTTCAACATCAGCACCGTGAACGTTCTTTATTTTCTCCCAGCGCCTGGGCTGCGAATCCTGTAAAAATGTGATGATATCCTTTCTAAACAAACCGAGTCCGGAACTATACTCCTCTGCATTGCCTTCTGAATATCCCCCCTGTTCGACAAGCGACTGAACCAATGCGGCCTCAAATGTTTTTTCCGTGTGTATACTCATTCTTCACCACCAGTCAGGCAACTATCGGTTGCAAAAACAAGTTCTTCTGCATTATATCGGCTTGTCGTATCCAGGCCGTACAAAGTGTCATACACTACTCCGTGACCTTTATTTTACCTGTCACCACCTCGCTTATTAATGTGGTGCGATACTCGGTGAGTAAATCAATCAGTGTTCGGGTGCGTTCAATCCGGGCGTCTATGCGGCTGCATTCGGTTTCGATGTGGCGGACGATGGATTGTTGTTCTTCGAGGGGTGGGTAATTTATCGCTACTTCTCTTATTCTTTCAATATTCAAGTTTAGTTGAGTATTCAAAACAGATGTTGAAAGGAATGCTTCTTTCATTGATTTCAATTTATAATAGAGAAACTCATTGTGTATTTCAGAATTGGGATAAAAACCAACAATACTATCAGGAAAACAGGCATTAAATCCAAGTATAGCAACTTCGCCAATGTTTGCAGCAATTGTCATAAGGAGAGTTCCAGCTGGGAATTCATTTGTAACTGCGTACCCCAATGCGTTTAATGTTTGTGAGTATTCTGTAACATATTTTCCAGCTCTTGCAATTTCACCAGTCTGAATAAATGGATAAATTCCACCATATAGTTTTTCATCATTTCTTGGACGATGAGTAAATCTCCCTCTCAATATTTGACAACAATATCTTATCTTCTTCACCTCCCAATGCCCCGGAATCTCCCCCAGCCACTCGATACCGCTGTCTTTCATCCGTACACCGGGGTCAAGCCCTTTGGTTACCGCCTGGTTGATGATGGCGGTTTTTTCTTCTTCGTAGAGTTCCAGCAGGCGCTTTTTGCCGGCTATGAGTTCGTCGATTTCGGCGGTCTTTCGGTCGAGGTAGGCGGCGATGGCGGTTTGTTCGGGGAGCGGTGGAAATGGGAATGAAAATTCTACAAATATATTTTGATAAAGATGCTGAATTGTAGAACCATATGAAGTGTAATCATTGAATTGAGAAAACGAATGTGATTTTAATAGCCATAATAAGAAATCAGCAGAAAAATCACTATTTTTTGGTCTTACGACAAAAATCCCGCTATTCAAACATGCCGGTTTATCTAATTTCTTTACGATTGCAAGTTTTCCAATTGTTCCATCTTTAGTGATGAGCAAGTCGTTTTCTTTTAACTGTATATAAGGGTCTTCATCATATCGGTCTTTGTCTATATGGTAGCATTCTTCCCAAATTACTCTATCATATTTGAAATCCTGGCCAGTTACTAAATAAGCATATCCGTTTGTGAGAAATTCATCGGATTTTAATCCTTTCCAACCAACTCTAGCTTTAACATAACACCTATGCTTTACTTTCTTCACCTCCCAATACCCTGGAATCTCCCCAATCCACTCGACGCCACTCTCTGTGTATGAATCGTATCGCTTCATAAGTCCAGTACCTTCTTTTCCGCTTCCAGGACCTTTTCCTCCAAAGCCAGGATATCGGCTTTAATCTCTGCAAGCGGCCGTAAGGGTTTGAACTCGTAAAAGTATTTGGTGAAATTTATCTCATATCCGGTTTTCGTTTTACTTTCATCGATCCATGCATCCGGAAGATGGGGTTTTACTTCGGTCAGGAAGTATTCCTCAATGGTTTGCGGTACGAGTTTTCCATTCCTGTCTTTTTTTAAGAACGGTATATTCTCATAATCCCGTAAAGAAGTATCCGGCTTAGGTTCGCCTTTTACCATAACGATTTTTCCGTTTTCTTCAAGGGGCTGCTCCACGGTAACACGCCAATACCCGAAAAACTCATTGGGGTATATTTTGCAAAACTCGTTTTCTTTAAAGTTTCCATAGAGGTGTGTTATTAAACCGATTCCCTTTTCATTGCCGTTTTCGGCAATCTTTTTTCTCTTATTACCCAGGCTTCTTTCCATTTTTGCCCGGAAACGGTTACAACCTATCTTTCCCGCTTTGAGCAGTTCCTCATCCTTGCTGCCCGTTGCATTAATCAGCTGTATTTTTCCTTTACGCTGTTTGCTTTTTTTATTTGTTATGATCCATAGGTAAGTGCTTATTCCCGTATTATAAAAAAGCTGATCCGGCAACGCAATAATCGCTTCCAGCCGGTCATTTTCGATAATCCATTTGCGGATATTGCTTTCACCGCTTTCAGCAGCACCGGTAAACAGGGGCGAACCATTGAATACTATCCCGATGCGTGAACCGCCCGGTTTCATTTTAGAAATCATGTGCTGGAGAAAAAGCAGTGACCCGTCATTGATTCTCGGTACACCGGCTCCGAACCGGCCGCTCATTCCTTTCTTTTCTGCCTCTGCCTTTATGATCTTTTCTGCCTTTTTCCAGTCTACTCCGAAAGGAGGATTGGAGAGCATGTAATCGAATTTTTCATCCGCAAGACCATCTACCGTAAAGGTATTTCCAAACTTGATATTACCGGGGTCCTGCCCTTTAATGAGCATATCCGATTTGCAGATAGCATACGATTCAGGATTGATTTCCTGCCCAAAAACCTTTAATTCCGCTTTCCGATTCAGCTCTTTTACATATTGTTCACCAATAGAAAGCATTCCGCCGGTACCGCAGGCAGGGTCATAAAGTGTTTTGACTATACCCTCCTGTGTCAAAATTTTCCTGTCTTCGATAAAAAGAAGATTCACCATCAGGCGTATAACCTCTCTTGGAGTAAAGTGCTCTCCTGCTGTTTCGTTGGATTGCTCGGAAAATCTCCTTATCAAATCTTCAAACACATATCCCATTTCCATGGAATCCATGTCTTTCAGGTCTATTTCCTGGAACGATTTTACCACCCGGAACAGGATATCCGCTCTGGGATCATCCATACGGTCTATCTGGTCATCGAAGTTGAAGTACTCTATGATCTCTCTCGCACTCGCGGAAAATCCATTAATATAATTCCTTAAATTAACAGCTATAGTATCGGGGTCGGCTACCAGTTTATCAAAATTGAACTGGCTGCGGTTATGAAAGTTGAAACCTGCTATTTTATTAAGAGCAAGGTCCTTTGCGCTCTCTTTAAGCGCATCGACCTTTGGAAGATAATTCAAAACCTTTTGTTTCGACTTTTCAAGCACGCAGTCCAATCGTCTGAGAACAGTCATCGGTAATATTACTTTTCCGTAGTCAGACCGTTTATAATCACCCCGCAGGAGATCGGCAACACGCCAGATAAGATCGGCTTTTTCTTTGAAGTTTTTCATTTACTCACGATTCCCCTGGTTGTTTTATCCCATGCCCGGCACGGACGGTGGACTTCATTTCAAATCGTTCATTCTCTCATTATTATAAAATTATGCATTCATTATCATAATAATGATGATAATTGTCAATACAATTTCATATTGGACAATACCGGACAAGGTAATCGGAACGACAGATACCCCTGCATGAAAGCGGACGGATTTTGTACGGATTGCCCAATGTTTGCCGGTTGAGTTTGGGCGGTAAAGCAGAATCGCCGCCTTCCGCATGCTGTCACGGCTATGCCCTTTGGTGCAGCAATTTTAGAAAAAGAATTCTGACAGGATTAACAGGATATACAGGATTGGATTTACTCAAATTCGATGTTCAGTGTTAATGATGTCCGGCGCCGGATTCCAGACCTGTTTTCCTTCCTTTATAAAAGGATTATCCGGTTTATCACCGTTTCGCTTCGCATGGGCTATTTCTTATCGATGTTGAGTTGTATAACCTTTTTATTACTGTGATCCGTTATCCACAGAAAATTATTAATCCATTCCAACCCATGAACATTTATCCCTTTTAAGGAGTATTTTGCAAGTTCCCGGCCTGAAGCAGGATCTATCCGGTAAACAGCCTCGTTAGTGGGAGATGCAAGCCAGAGGCTGTTATTTTCATATTCCAGTCCCCGCGGATTAACAATATGCCCCGGGATTGCTATTGTCTTAACAAGCTTCCAGTCCTGATATTGTCTGATCTTCATTTCATCAGGATCGGAAATCCAGAAGAATCCATTCCCAAACGTAATACCGGAAGGTTTGCGGCCATCATAATTTATTGTTTTAATAATTTCTCCCTCCATATTATAAGCATTGATTTTCTTATTATAATCAGCTATCCATACTTGATTATTCACAAATTCCATTCCCTGGTACCGGAATAATCCGGATAATTTAAAAAGGGATTTGGTCTTTCCACTTCCGGATTCAAGTGTTACAATCTGTCCATTAAACCAATCAACGATAGAGATATTATTATTAACATAAGCAATTCCATATGGTCCTTGTACGGGGACATCATAGCTTTTCATTATTTTTGCACTTACATTATTGTCTGCATTATCTGTATATTCCCATACCTTTAAATTATCGAAACCGGCCAGGACACCCTTTTGACAATAAAATCCGAATCCGCCGGAAGGATAGGAAGCATCGTTTGTTGTCAGGAGTTTAGTATCATTAACATAACATGAAATACTGTCACCCATAAGCTCTACGGTGAGTGTATTCGTTCCTTTTTTATTTATACTGCTGGATTGTGTCCAGTTAGCAAATCTGGTAATGTTATTCCCATCGATTTTACCAATAATATAAAAACCTTTGGCAGCTATCCAGAATATATAAAATTGCCGGTCATTTTGGAACCGGAAAACAAGACCGGCTCCCATATTATCAAGTCCTCCCAGCCATTTTGTCTGGACTGTAATTTTACAGTCTTTTATAGGAGTAGTTCTCCATGAAGAGGCATTGTTATTTTTGGCATTAAAAACGTACATACCCTTTTCAAAATAAATGGCAGATTCGTCGGTAAACCAGTTGTTTTTATTTGAACTAAAATCTTCATCCCATATTTTCTCCTGTGAATAACTAATAAAGACAGCATAAAACAATAATAATACACATAAAAACCGTTTAATAGACACCTCATATCCCTCCTTAACGAATATAAAGTTTTATTCAATAAATCTATTTTAACTATATAAAATCATAAGCAATACCCTTGCGGTTGTCAAAGAAAAGCACAGTTGAATTGATTTTTTTTCTCTTCTGTGTCATGGATGGTGCGGTTATTTGTGTTTATGCCTGTTTTTAAAAAAAAAGCTGTCCGGTGTCGTAATACCGGACAGCCTGTACATAACATAAGATTGATATAATTACCTTTTACCTGGCCTCAAAATGACTCCACGAGTAATTGCCCTTATAGGCAATATAATACTTCCCGTCTATTTTTGCAGGTAAGCTGGAGCCGCTTGCCCACTTATTGGCAAAATTCACACCATTCACGGTAAGTGAAGCCATATTCCATGAATTAATGTAATTGATACTTGAGGATGTTGAAAAACAGTATTCGCCGGAACCATCCTGGGTAAAAGGAACCGATTTGGAAGTGGCCGGACTGCATGTTCCGGTACCGCTTGAAGAAGTTGTTGTCGTAGTCGGTGGATTGGTTACTGTTGGCGGATTGGTAATTGTCGGGGGATTGGTAACTGTCGGCGGATTGGTCGGGGCAGGTGTTGTACCCCCGGTATTGAATTCAATATATCCCTCGCAATGG
The DNA here is from genome assembly GCA_016935735.1 of Spirochaetales bacterium. Taxonomy (GTDB): domain Bacteria; phylum Spirochaetota; class Spirochaetia; order SZUA-6; family JAFGRV01; genus JAFGRV01. The sequence continues at coordinate 20,134 of JAFGQK010000362.1, forward strand.
AGCCATTCACTGTTTGACCCGCCGCATGAGCCATTCTGGTACACACCGGTATTGGTTGCCTGGTCCTCTGCCTGGTATCTGGTGCCATCCACATCGATATAATCAACCTGGACATCATAGTCACTCCCGTTATCATTGGTAAAAGCGACACGTATTGTTCCCGAACCATTGGCACTGTAATCCTGGTAGCTTGTAGATACGGTATATGATGCAACAGCACTGCCATTTACCTGGATTTCGATTTTTTCATTTCCCGTCTCACCACGGGCACGCACAGTAATATTCCCGGTTCCCGGCGGATTGGTTGCCGTTGGCGGATTGGTAACAGTCGGGGGATTGGTTACTGTCGGCGGATTGGTCGGGGAAGGCGTTCCCCCGCCATTAATATATGCCATTAACCATTGCATTGCCGGACGTTGAGAAGCCCCGACAGACCCTGAACTCACCAGGCCGGTATTGTCCCGCCATGTCTGACCAACGATATATCCCCATAAGGTGATACCACGGACACTCGAATGTTCATAAAAAACCGGGAATTTAGTCTTGTAATTATTGAGCTGTGTATTGTCATCGCCCTGGCTGTCGAATTCCGATGAATAGATCGGGAGTCCCGTATTGGCCAGTGTATTCAAATTGCTCTGTATTGTGCTGGCAGATGTACTGTCTATATTAAAACAATGGGACTGGACACCGATCCCATCGATAAGTCCCCTGCTCTTTAACAAATTGATAATCGTTACATAATTGCTCGTTGCGCTGCTGTCATTGACAATCCCGTATTCATTGATAAGCAGCGTCCCGCCACAGTACTGGTTTGCTATTTCAAAAACCGTAATTACCCAGTCCCATCCTGTGGAACCGTCGCCGCCCAGGCCGTTTCGGTAGTCGGGTTTTGCATGAAGAGGTTCATTTACCACATCCCACATGCTGGTGCTTGAGAACCTCTGTGCAGCATCCTGGATATATTCCTGTACTTCTGCGCGCTGTTCACTCGCACTTATACTATTCATCCAGCTGGGTTGCTGCTGGCCCCAGACAAAACAATGATACTTGTAAGGGAAACCCCTTTGCCTTGCATAATCATAGTGGCTCTGTACCGTACTCCAGTTCATATTGTCCCTGCTGCTTTCAACAGAACCCCATTTTGCAGCATTTTCCGATGTTACCTGGTTCCAGAAATCAGCGAAATTTGCCGGTGTGCTGCTCCCAATAACATTTCCTACAAATGAAGGTGTTGCTTCCAGATGAACCGGTATGAGTACCGCTAATAGAATTGCCAGGGCAGGAATTAAATTTGACTTTAGTTTTCTGATAATTAAATTATTCATTTTTACTCCTTTCGTTTTTTCATTCATTTTAATATTACATAGTTTTTAATGGAAAGATTTCCTTTTAATTGTTTCACCTCCTTTACTTTTGTTAAAATCTATTAAAGCCTATTAACAATAGCAGCAGAAAATGCCTGAAAATTCCTGGATTATCTACACAGAAATAATCCTTTTTCTGCACCTGCTATTAATTTACGATTAAAAAGAGGATAAGGTAATAGCTCATTTGTCCTATTCTTTTATAGGTTGAATGTATTAAAATATTTTGATTCTACTAAAAATACTGCTATCCTTCTATACACTCACTTTCAAAAGTATGGTCTGGTGGGGTTGTACTCGCAGGATTAATTCCTCTTTAAAATCTGCAATATCTTCCTGTGTCCAGAGATTGCGGGCAGTTTTCGATGTATCCAGCATCCCGGTATCGCTTGCTTTCAGGGTAATATCATTTCCCGTGGACCCCCGGTTTATCAATGCAACAGCAACAGAACCATCCAGAAGAGGTTTTTTCCAGATTTCGAGGGAACCGTATTGTCTTACCCGGCGCCCGGGAATACCGGCTTTATCCTGATTTACGGCCAGCACTTCCCGGTTTGTAAGTAAGAAAGCAGTTTCTTTCTCCATGGTTCTTACATCACACCCAATCATAAGGGGCGAGCAGGCAATACACCATAAAGACATATGTGTCTGGTATTCAATAAACGACATGCCATTCCCTGTTACCTGGCCTTTCCCTTTAAGACCGACAACCAGCATATCCAGGTCATTCCAGCCCCCGGGACCGCCATACTCGTATACCCTTGCTGCAATGTCAAACGATGTATCCACCCCTATACCATAAAAATTATACGTGGGAACCCATATATCGACCCAGCTGTCGAACACATCACCCGAAACGCGCCACATCGCCCCCCCTGCATCCTTTCCCCATAAATACGGATATCTGCCTCCCCATTCGCACAGGGAATAAAGAAACTCCCGGCCTGTTTTCTTCAGTGCTTCTCCCATCCTCTTATAACGCCGTATCGCTGCGGCCTGGTCTGCCGGGGCATTGCAGTAATCGTATTTGAGAAAATCCATGCCCCAGGATGCCCATAATTGTGCATCCTGATCCTCGAAACCATAACTCCCGATATAACCGGCACATGTCCGCTCTGCTGCATCAGAGTAGATACCAATTTTAAGCCCCTTTTCATGCACATAATCTGCCAGTGCTTTCATCCCATTGGGGAATTTTCGCGGATCAGGGAAAAGGTCTCCATTACTGTCACGGCTTTCCTTTTGTGACCAGCAGTCATCTATAACAATATATTCATATCCGCAATCCTTTAATCCTGATGCAGTAATCGCGTCTGCAGTTTCCCGTATTGCTTTTTCTGAAATTTCACTCCCGAACATATTCCACGAATTCCATCCCATGGGCGGGGTTGCTGCCAGTGATGTAGCTGAACTTTCCATTGTTACCTCCTGTCATATTATAGTAATAAAAATAGAGATGAAGCACAAGATAAACCAAACCGCCTTATGAAGTCAACATAGTTGAAGTCCAGTTCAGCAATTCTAATTATAGTTGAAACAGTAAACATTTGTCTAGTACTAGACATACTCTTACTAGTAAAATATACTTCTCATCATGGGA
>JAFGQK010000363.1 GCA_016935735.1 Spirochaetales bacterium
AAAGGAAACCACCTCCTTTGGAGGTGGTCTATTTCCTCCTTATTATATTGATTATAAAGGCTATGCCTTTCAGATTCTTTTGATTTAGAAAAAGCCAGCTACTCTGCAGGAGGTCTTTTACTTATAAAAGACAGTATTCATCCGGAAATACCGTTTAATTGTGTTCTAAAGCAATAGTAAAAGGTTGATCGGCCATGGTTTCAATATATTTCTTTATTTTCTTTTCATATCTACTATCCATAAAAAAGAATTCCACCCCGTTTACAAATTTTCCATGATCCCTGGATTTACTCCAGCGGACTTCACCTATAACCTTGAGTTCTTCGTCAGGGAGATAAATATTCAGAAAAAGAATTGTCCCCTTTGTTAAAAATTTCCCTGTCTCGAGTTTCATACCGCATATACTCAGGTTTATTGCCCTTGCTTTTTGATTTATAGAATAATTTACCGGTAAATCAACGGTTATTCTTCTGCTTTTCCTCCGCTCCATTAATAATTCCTCCCAATAATAGTGTAAGGTAGAAGATATACATCAACTGCACAATAGCAACTTCCCTTATTTTACTATCGAACTTTTGCCTGTATTTTTATAGGAATTTTCCTTATTTTCCTTCGCAGGCCAAAAAATAAAAAAAACCATAAAGAACTGCCTTTCTTTTCTTTGTTTTATTAAATGATTTTATTTTTATATTTGAAAAAAAAGATGAAATGTACTATACCATAAGAAGATACTGCTGAACGTGAAATTGATGCATAGTATAAAAAAAGAATGAGAATGTACAGGGTGTTTTATAAAGAAAAAACCGGGAAAAACCGGATACAATGGTTGTGGAACAACCATATTTTCATTTTAACCAGATCAGGAGGGATTATATGAAAAAAAACATACTCCTATTCACAGGAGTAGCACTGCTTTTGTTCCTATTGTTTACAAGCTGTGACCGTCAGGAACCGCCTCCCGGGGGAAATGTGTTCATTCAAAGGCTGTCAAATCCGGATGAAGCACTGAATGCTCTTATTGCAGAGACTAACCCGGCTACCTGGGCTCAATACCGGGACACAAGCACAGCAATAACCACCCAGGACAGGGAGAAAATTTGTTATCATATTGGGGTAAAAAGTGCCAATGCACTCCTTTCTGTTTTTCTAAATGACTATGATACAGCAGAAAAAATAAGCAAATCAATCAAGGATGCTGCAAATAAGCTGAATATCAAATCGGATTCCATTGAAACAGTGGCAAAAGAACTGGTGGAAAACCTGGCAGAAAAAGACGAAAAGAAAAAACAGACAAAGGTAAAGCAAACACTTAATACACTGAAAGATGAGGTGGTTAAGGCTCTGAATAATATCGGAAACGAATCCGAGGCATTGATGATCGAATACGGAGCATGGATCGAGGCGATAAGACAAACATCCCTTATCATCCTTGATAATTACTCACCTGAGGCTGCATCTGCACTTTTCAGAAAGGGTGAGGCAGAATATTTTAAAGCCAATTTCGGGAGCCTTAATCTGCACCATCCTTCTGCAGGATACAAAAGCCAGCTCGAAGCTTCGTCTAAACTCCTCGAATTAATAATCCCTGGCCCGGATAAAACAATATCCAGCGAAGCGGTAAAAACTATAAATGAAATCGCCACCCAGGTGAATGCAAACGTAATGTCTTAAGAGAGGAGAATGCGATGAGAAGAATAATATCACTTGTCCTTATTTTTTTTATTATTGCTCTTATGGCAGGATCTGCAACAGAACAGGAAGCAATAGATAATGTAATCAGTTATGCGGCGGCAGCAGCAGCATACCTCGAAGAACAGGGTTATTATATTGAAGTTCCGGAAAATGCAGGCCAGGTTTTTTATCTGGAAAAGGGGCAATATATCAAGATAGATGGAACCTTTTACTCCGGGACCAATTATGTTATTGTTGCATCCGGGGGATCAAATGCCACTGATATCGATATTGAGGTGTATGACGAAAAATGGAGTCTTATTTTTGACGGAAATACCGATGGAATCGATACGGATGTTATCCTTACTCCCGGCTATACAGCCGAGATGCATGTTGCGATAAAGCTTACTGCAACAAAAGCAGGTGCAAAAGGAGCATATGTCGGGTTCCTGCTTTTTTATGTCAGTAAAGGTAAATAAATAAATGGGGTTTGTTCTTTTTTTTACGGAATGAACCCCTTTCTTTTTATGTATGATGATGACTATAATCCAGAAACTTATACAATTTTTTTCATTAAAAAAATATTCCAAAGAATTGAGACTTTCCCCGCTTTTTATTGAAACCTCTGTTTCTATCCTTGCAGGGCTTTTTATGTTTATCTGGGGAGTAATCTTCTTTTCAAATCCCCTTTACCAGTTTTCCCTTTTTACCAAAGTAAGGAATGCAGGTATTTCTCTTACCCGGGAAGAAAAATTCTTTTCCGATATTTATTGTATTGGTATCGATCCGGAAGCACGAATGACCCTGATTGATGAAGAGGGCAGTTTTACCCAGTTCGATCTTATTGCAGATGCACTGAACGTTATCAATACGTATGCAGAAACAGAAAAAGAAAAGCGTATTATTATTGGCATTGATTATGCCTTTGCCGTACCGGAAAGTGTCCGGCCATTTAATAATATACGAAAAGCACTTGCAGCTATGCCCCCGAATGTATTTGTCGTCTTCGGAGGCCTGCTTGTAAGCCGGCCGGATACCCTCACAATGTTCCGGTCCCGGCTTATGGAAGATCAACTCATCGATCCGCTGTATAATGTCGATTCATCCCTTATCGACCGGATTTTTGTCGGCAGTATCCATTATGACAGGGGGAGCATACGAAGCGGGTTTGAAAATGAAGAAGACATTAAAGCAGCTATCGGGTATTATCCGTTATTGTACCTGGGAATAAAGTCTTTTTCATCCCTCCCCCTTGCCATGTATATTGCAGGAGAAATAATGGAACAGGCTGAAGACGGGCGTTACGACTTTTATACGGATTTTGGCGAGGGATTAAGCATGTTCCCGGATCCGGAAGGGATGAATAAAAAGCTTAAAAACCGTCTTGGAAAGGATCTTGGAGATCTTGGAAGACAGCTTTATTATAATTTTTTTACCGGTAAAGGTATTGCCCGGTTTAAGAATCATTTCATGTGGCTTTCTGCAGTATCTCCCCGTTTTGAAAATTCTACAATGGGCTTAACCAATTATTTTTCCATGGATATTGTAAAAAAAGAAAAGAGTCCGTCAAAGACTGAATATTTTTTTATTACTCAATCCGTGATGCCGGAGTTTCTCCTTGGTGAGGGGGAGGAAAATGATGTCATCCAGACACCTGCAACCGGAAAGAATCCGTTCACGTATGAAAATGAGACCGTGATGGGAGTAATGAGTCATATCACCGCACTTTCCAACCTCAAGCACCGGTATTTTATCACACAGGTCCCGGATTGGTTAATGATTCTTGTTTCCTGTATTGTCGTGATTATTGTGTTTATTTTTTCCTGGTCAAAAGATCTGGGCAAGAGCATGCTTTTTTCTATTCTTGTTGTATTCTTATACGTTGCATTCTCTTTCCTTTTTTTCTGCCTGGGTTTTTTCCTTCCTGTCACCAATGCATTTGCTTTCTCCCTTATGGTTTTTGGACTGGTTGCAATTCTCCGGTTTATTCTTACGACAAATAAGTATGAGCTTTATGAAATGGTTGCAAGCAGGGTGTTTTCTGCAAACCATATGGAAAAACTCCGTGACCAGGCAGATTGGAAACAGCCGAAAGTGATTGAAAATGCAGTGATACTCGTACTTTTCCCGAGAAAATTTCCTGATTTCGGCAAAACGGAAGAAGAAGCACAGCATTATACAAAGATCTATGATAAATTCCTTTCCCTGGTCTTTAAAACCATAGAGAATAACGACGGGAACCACCTTGTTCTGAGTATGGATGGAATCCTCGGATTCTGGAATATCCCTGTCAAAGACGAGGAAAGCGAGAAAAAGGCTTTTGCCTGTGCCCGGCAGTGTCTTTCATTGGTAGGCGAATGGCAGACATATATAGACAGGTTTTATAAGGGAAAAGGGCAGACATATACTGCGTCCTTTGATATCTGTCTTCACTGGTGTGACTGCTATGCCGGATGTATCGGTACGGGAAATGCAATAAATTATTCCATTAACGGGTTTGGCATTAATTTTGCCATAGAGGCCACCCTTTTTCAGACCGGGGATAAGCTGAATACCCTCTTTCTGAGCAGGGAATTTTATAAAAAATTACAGAAAACCACAGAGATAAATGAAGATGATTTTGAGGAACTATCATATAATGAGAACATACTTTACAGCTGGAAATTTACCACATAATGATATATAATTATACAGGGGTGATAGAAATGAAGAAAAGAAAAGTTCCATATACTCTTATCATAGTAAGCATGATTGTTGTCTTTATTCTCTGCACAATCTACAGTTCAGAGGATGAAGTAATCGGGATTGTCCTTACCTTTAAAGGGAATCTTATCCTGGATCGGGGTGATTCAACAAAAACCCTGATTCCCGGTGACAGGGTATACAGGGACAGCCTGATTAAACTGGAAGAGGAAACAGGAAGGGGAAAGGTACAGATCGGTTCCGATGCCGGTCCTGTTATTTATACCCGGTTCCCTGTAAACTTTAAAACCACCTCATTTAAACCTATCCCCCCGGAAAAGCAGGATAATTATATTTCCTGCGTCGGCGGTACGGTTCTTACAAGCAGAAGCCTTACGTTGTTCGACTGGTTCATGAATACTCTTGGCGCACTGGATAAGAAGGACATCGGGAATGGCTTTTCTGTTGTGTTAAGCAAAAATAAAAATTCGAGTGAAAATCTTAGTCTGGATCCCCTTTATTTCAGGATAAAGGATGATGTGCAGATACAATCGATAAGCGGAAAGCTGGTCAATAAAGACGAGGATAGCAGGGTGGAAGTCGATGCGATGGTTATAGAGAAAAAGAATAAGGACTGGATCATTGCCCTTGATCAATATGATTATGAATATGCGGTTGAATATGCAGTAAAAGCAACAATAACACTCATGAATAATAAAAAGGAGAATTTCGAATTTTCCTTTTACGTATATGGGGAAGAAGAGATCAAATTTATTGAAGCAGAAGCAGAGGAATTGTATCCCCTGGATAATACTGATTTCGGAAAGGCGATTATTCGTGCAGGCCGTTACCGGTACTATGAAATGCATTTAAAGGGGATGAGTATATTAAAAGAAGCCGGGATTGATATCGACGGGATGCTTTAGGCCGATTCCGGTCTGGTTTCTTTTGCCCAATAACAAACTATTTGAGTTGCTTTATACAGCCCGCTTGCTCATATTGATAAAGTAAGAATTCATAACGTCCTTTAAATTTCATTACCAAAATACTGGAATTTAATTCAAAAAACAAATAATTTATCCTTCAAGGGTTGAATGAGATTTTACATTCAGCTATCATTTATGAGAATCCAAGTATTATTCAAAGAAAGGGGATAGTATGAAATACGTAAAATATGTCGTCTTATACATGTTAATGCTGTTTTTTTTATTATTTTCCTGTGTAACAACAGAAGAACCGGCACCGGTACAGGAACCGACACCAAAACCCACGGAAAAACCAATAGAAATCGAGAAAGATATTCCGGGGTTAAAAGATGTGTTAAAAGATGATTTTCTAATTGGTGCTGCTTTTGAGCCTGGTGTGTTAAAGAGTATCGGTCATCAGGAATTAATAAAAAAACATTTCAGCAGTATTACCGCAGAAAATTGTATGAAACCGATATCTATTCATCGTCATGAAGATAAATTCAACTTTGTTGCAGCAGATGCACTGGTTGAATTTGCACAGGCAAATAATATCGCTGTCCGTGGTCATACACTTATCTGGCATAACCAATGTCCGGATTGGTTTTTTGTGGAAAATAATGGTCCTGCATCCAAAGAAACATTACGTGCCCGCATGAAAACCCATATCACCGAAATCGTCAAGCGGTATAAAGGAAAAATTTTTGCCTGGGATGTGGTGAATGAAGCAATTGATACCGGTTATCCGGATGGGTACCGGAGGAGTAAATGGTATGAAATACTGGGACCGGAATACATCGAGCTGGCATTTAAGTATGCAAGAGAAGCAGATCCTGATGCAAAGCTTATCTATAATGATTATAATGTCACAGATTTTAAAAAAATGGAAAAGACCATTGAAATAGTAAAAGATTTCAAAGCAAGGGGTATTCCCATCGACGGGGTGGGAATGCAGATGCATATAAACATAAAAAGACCATATTTACACTATATTGAAAAAGCCCTTGCTGAATTGTCCGAACTGGACATAGATATACATGTGACGGAACTTGATATTAATGTGTATGAGAACGAACGCCAGGCATTAAAAGAAATTACCCCCGAACTTCTCACAGAACAGGGACACCGGGTAAAAGACATTTTTACCCTGTTCCGAAAGTATAACAAACATGTTACCAGTGTTACCTTCTGGGGAGTGGCAGATGACTATTCATGGCTCCAGCGATCACCTGTAAAACGGAACAACTGGCCCCTGGTTTTCGATGAAAACCTCAAGGCAAAACCTTTTTACTGGGGAATTGTCGATCCTGCGAAATTGTCTACAAGGATTAATAAAGCGCGCGTCTCGGAAGGAACCGCTGTGATTGACGGTAAAGAAGATGTAAGCTGGGAGTTTACCGAATTTTTTCCGAATATTCCGACAACTCCAGGACTTGCTGCGGATATGAAAGCCTTATGGGACAAGGAATATTTATACATTTTGCTGAATATTACGGACAAAACACCGGCCCAGGATGATGTAATAACATTTTTTATTGATGAAAAGAATAATAAGGCCGATGCACTGGACGATAATGACAGGATTATAGATTTTGCCATAAACAAAAGCTGGAAGAACTCGGCTGATGCAGTGGTAAAGAAAACCGATTCCGGCTATATTTTTGAAACCCGTCTTCCCTTTAAAACGATAAAAGGCGAAAAAGACATGGCTTCAGGTTTTGATATGCTCATTCAAAGCGGGGATAAGACCTCTATCAAATGGAATGACCAGAAAACCCTAAAAGATTCTTCTCCAAAATATTGGGGTGTATTGGAGTGCATTACCCCACCAAAATCAGGGGTCGCCTATTACGGGACCCCGGTACTGGATGCAGAAAAAGATAAACTCTACAAGGGGTCTCCGTTCCCTGTCACTTTATTCATATATGGAATTCAGGGTGAAGAAGTCGACTTTTCCGGTGCGACCGGGAATGCCTGGGTTTTATGGAATGAAAAAGCACTTTCCGTATATTTCGAAGTGAAAGATTCTGTATTGAGTGATGCCAGCAGCGAAGTCTATATGCAGGACAGTATTGAGGTCTTTATTGATGAGAATAACAATAAGACAACAGTGTATGAAAAGGATGATGGCCAGTTCCGGGTGAATTTTAAAAACGTGACATCATTCGGTTCAACAGGATCTGTTGATGGTTTTCAGAGTGCAGCAAAAATTATTTCCGGTGGTTATGCAGTGGAGGTGACTATTCCTTTCAGAACGATTACCGGCCAGGAAAACACAATCATCGGATTTGATTTACAGATAAATGATGACCAGGGGAACGGGAAAAGAGACAGTATATCAAAATGGAATGATCCGTCAAATGATTCCTGGCAGTCAACTGCCGGATTCGGGGTACTTATATTAAAGAAATAAATAGTACATACGATTACATACGATATAGATGAAAAAAGCCGCCATCAAAAGGCGGCTTTTTTATTTTCTGCATGTTTTCCGGCAATGTGCTTATAATAATTATGAACCCAGCCCGAAAATTTCAATATCGTCAACATAGAAATCTGCTGTGGCATCCAGGCATTCAATATAAAGGGAAACAGTGTCAAAAGAACCGGAATGTGCATACTTTCCCCTGATTTCCGTCCATTGCCCGGGGGGTGTATTTACTGGTTTTGCTATCTCGATCCAGTTCATCTTTCCCCCGGCATTGGTCTGGACAGTTAGTTTTATCTTTGCGGCAGGATTTTCTTCCGGAATGTATACCCACACCACTGCCGTATATTTCCAATTATCCTGGATCATATCGGTGATTACTAATTCCGGGGCATGCCATGTCTCATTCCTTTGCGTGGCAATCAGGGAGTATTCCCCGGAATGCACACATGCATCGGTAACCTCCATCATTACCGTGCCTTTTGGACTCCATGCTTCGAGTTCACCTGTTTCAAATCCAGATGAATAAATCACTTCTCCGATTTCTTCCGGTTCTTCTTCCTTTACTACCGGGGGAGTTTCCTCCTTCTTTCCAGTACTTACACAACCGGCCAGGATAATTATAATGATAAAAAGAAAAAGACCTCGTTTCACCTTTCACCTCCTTAATAAATGATAAGTAACAGTAACGGAATCTATTACTTCTGTCAAGGATTATAATGAGACGGGTGCGAACGCCATAACAGGTTTTAAAAACCACGGAACACACTGAATACACAGAAATAAAAGACCGAAAATAAAATAATGAAAG
>JAFGQK010000364.1 GCA_016935735.1 Spirochaetales bacterium
CGTACAATCTGCCCCATACTAAAAAAATTCAAATCATGGTGAATCAACTTCAACTTCCTGTACAGATTCTCGGGCAGGTATGCATGCATATGCACACGATCTTCCTCCCGGTCGGGAGACACATACTCGTACCGGCTATCCCGCTGCTTTCCCCAGTCATGTTCTCGTTTTATAACTGGTACAAGCAGCGAGAGAATCCTCACAACGATTCCTGAAATATTATACAAATTACCCCAAACATCCAGTTCTTCAAGACGCATTCTCATACTCTGACCAATAACAAAATGAAATTCATGCAGTTTCGGCAAACCCATTTCAGCCTCCTTAAAAGGATAATATTCCTACTATATATAACGCCTAAAAGTTTCATCCTGCATGCATAAAAAACGAGTTTTTTCTTTTTTTTTCCGTATTCCCGGCTTTACTATTATTTTAAAAATATTGAAATGCTATTTTGTTAGCTTTTTTACCGTTGCATGAGATCTGAACTTCTTTAATAATATTCAAATCTTTAATATTAGGACCCGGAAGAAACTATAAAAATCCAGCAACATTTGGTTAAAAGCGGAATTTTATACAGTAAAACCGGGTAATGGAAAGGAGTTGGAACACCTATGTCGCTTAAAAATGAAAAGAAAACCGTAAAAGCAATGATAAACATATATTGTTCTGCACATCATAATCAGAAAAATGGGTTATGTTCGGTTTGTCAGGGTATTTTTGAATATGCTGAATCAAAGATTGATTGTTGCAAATTCAAATCCCGGGACCTTGTCTGTTCAGAATGTAAGGTACATTGTTTCCGTCCTGAAATAAGAGAAAAGATAAGAGAAATCATGAAATACTCCGGACCTAAAATGATATGGAGACATCCGGTATTAGCACTCAGATACTTGAAGAATAAGATTACAAGTAAACGAATGAATCGAACAAATTGAAAAACAGTTGGTTTCAATCACTGCACTATCCTTTTTATCATTATTTATTAATTTTGCGATTGTTTCGGAATTCTTCTTTAATTAATACAGTTTTAATAAATCAAAAATAGCATCGAAATGAGAATTATAGGCATCATAGATGACCCCATCGAGTTCTTCCAGTGGCGGAATTAGTTCAATATCCCTGAGGTATTTAAATAAGTTACGATAACTAAATAAAAAGGAATCGGGAGGAAGATGCAGCATTCTTTGATTCTTTGAATACAATTCAATATATTGTGACAAATAACGTCTATCCTGATCAAATATATCTCCATGAAATTCTTTACAAATGTCGCGAATAATTGGAAAGTCTAGTTCTTTCATTAAGGCGGAGGTTTCTTCGTCATCGAATTCTACCATTGGGTTAATGCGAAAAATTTTCTTGCCGGGAATACCGATAGTGACTGATCGGTCAGAAAGCTATAGACCACTTAATATTGATGATATTAAAATCGTTGGTAAAATTGATTCAGATGGTGGTCCGTGGTATGAGAGAAGAAAGATATGATCCGAAACCTATTCAACAACCTCTCTTTGATTTTTAATTTTTTAATATGTGAAAAAGAAGACTTGACTCCTAAGACATCTCTTTTAAAAATACGGAAAACCTGTCCTCCAGGATGGAATTCTTAAGGGACTGCCCTGCTTTTTCTAAAAGAATTCCGGCCTCTTCTTCCCTGCCGCTTAAAATCAGGGAATCCAGGAGGAGCCAGTATGCAAGGGGTTTATACTCAGGTACGTTATTGCGGAATATAAACCGTGTAAGATGTTGAATGGATTCCGGGTAGTGAGCAAGAAAATAATGAGTAATTCCAATCAAAAGAATAAGGTTGTCGGTAAAAAGTGGTTCATGCTTTTTATCTATAGAAGAATATGAAGCACTCAGATGTTTGAGTGCATCCTCGTAATGGGCAAGGCCAAAGTAGCATAAGCCTTTTTTCAATTCCAGTTCCGCCGTACTGTATTTATGGGAATCCTGCTTATTCATTTCCCATAAAAATTCCAATTCTTTCCGGTAGTCCGGCCGGTAATCTTCTTCCGTTTCATAAGCAAAAAGTTCATCATTACCCAGGATATCATCGTCTCCCCTGGAAGCAAGATCAACATTCTCCTCACCTTCAAAAAACGCATCCGATGCCTGGTTCAACACATTCATAAGGGAGTTAAACCAGCCGGTATTCTTTTTCCTGCTTTCCAGCATAATTACATTGGCTATTGAAAGCTCTGCAAAGGACGGAATTTCTTTTTTCAATTCCATCACTTCTATTATCGCACTGCTCTGTTCCCCTGTTTTTATGATTGAGTTTTTATACAAACTGTCCCCTTCCTGTGCATCAATAAAGGAGCCGTTTCCGAAATAATCCACAAGTACCTTGCCTGAAAAAGAAAGGATCTTCCCCACTGAATAATCAGCGGAAAAGAGACACAAAGAAAGGAAAAAAAAGATGAATACAAAAGGATTTTTTACTTTCATTTTTCTGTCTCCCTGTTACTATTTTATTGAAAATTTCTTTAAATGTCTACTGAATGTCGATGGGGTCATGCCAAGAAGGACTGCTGCAAGGGACTGGTTGCCGTTCATTCTCTCCAGGGCTTTTCTTAAAAGATACTCTTCTGCATCCTCAATATCCGGGAGTTCCCCTGTATTGGTAATAATACTGAGTATTTTTGTTTTTATATGTTTGTTTTGAGGAATCGTATATTTATCGTTATCCGGCATATACTCTGCAATATATTCCTCGATCATTTTAAGGGGGAACTTGTTTCCTGTCAACAAACTTATCCCGTTATAGATCATGGATTCAAGTTCACGGATATTCCCGGGATAGTGATACGATGAAAAGACGGTGTAGAGTACATCCGGGACATCCGGTATTTCCTTTTTTAAGCTTTTACATGTTTGTTTTATGAAATGATCGACAAGGAGAGGGATATCATTCATCCGTTCCCTTAAAGGAGGGATGTAAATAAAATGCGTCATTAACCGGAAGTAAAGGTCTTTTCTGAATTCCCCTTTTTGTTGTTTGTCTTTTAAATCTGCATTTGTTGCAGCAATTACCCGCACATTACCGGTCAGTGCTTTATCCGATCCAAGAGGATAATACTGGTTCTCCTGGAGCAGCCGGAGCAGTTTAACCTGGGATTTCTGTTCAAGATCGCCGATTTCATCCAGGAAGATCGTACCTGTTTCCGCTTTTCTGATAAGTCCGTCCCTGTCCGAAGTGGCTCCTGTATATGCCCCCTTTTTGTGTCCGAATAGGGTATCGGAAAACATATTGTCATCCAATCCGGAGATATTCACAGGAATGAACCTTCCTTCACGCCTGCTTAATGTATGGACTGCCTGTGCGATAAGTTCTTTGCCGACCCCGCTCTCCCCGGTAACAAGGAGGGGTTTGGGACTGGAAGCGATCGCCTCTGCATATTTAAAGATACTCATCATTGCCTTGTCTGCTGTTATAAGCTGGGAAAATACCTCGGGGTGTTTTATATCAGAAGAAAAAATTTGCCTGCCAAGTTCTTTTACTTCCTGCTTTAAGTCGATGAGTTCAACGATCCGTCTGATATCCGAGACAAGACGGTTAATCTCGACAGGTTTTACCAGGTAATCATAGACACCCTTTTGAATGCACTCGATGGCAATATTTATATCTTTTACCCCGGTAACTACAATAATATGCAATCCGGGGTAACTTTCCTTTATCTGCTCAATAAGCTCCTGTCCTGTAATATAGGGCATGGAAAGATCAAGGATAATAGCAGCGTATTCCCTTAATGAAAGGAGTTCCATTACCTTCCTGCTGTCATCGCAAAGGACAATATTTGTCGTACCCCTTTTCATAAGGGCAAGATTGTATCCTGTAAGGATTTCTTCTTCATCATCAACAAGTAAAACAGGTTTCCCGGGATAGTGCTGTTTTCCCATTTGCTTGTATCCTTCCATTTATAGTGATCCATAAAGGATGAATTTTTTTCTTCTTCACCCCGTTTGTCTTGAATTTCCGGTGAACCGGGGTTATAGTGTACCATATAAATGATACTTTCACAAGCAGGAAACATGGAGTGAGCAGAGAAAAGCGGTCATATCTCCTTCTTATTGATGATGAAGAACCTTTTTGTACAGTGAATACCACTATTTTGCGTCTTTCCGGGTATGATGCAGACTATGTTCTGAATGCAGAAGAAGGAATCGAGTTTTTAAGAAATAATCCGGATACGGATGTAGTTCTTCTCGATATCGATCTTGGCGAAGGGATGACGGGGACGGAAGCCCTGCCTGTTATTATTGAACAGCACCCGGTTGTGCAGGTTATTATGATTACTTCCAACCGCAATGTCACTACCGGGGTCGATTGCATGAAAAAAGGGGCTTTTGATTATCTTACCAAACCCTTTCAAAAACAGGATCTTGTCCGGGTTATAGAGGGTGCAATTGAAAGGAAAAAGATCATCCAGCTTAAAAACCTCTATCTTGAAATTCTTGTTCATGATTTCAAGAATCCCTTGCAGAACATTTCCATGGGTATTGATGCAATGGATGCGGACGACCATATGTTACGGGAAAAGGCACGAAACCTGGCCAAATTCGGCTGCTGGCAGATCCAGAACATGGTAAATAATATCCTCAGCATCACCCAGTTTGAAAAAGCGACACCTGCACTGGAAATGACATCTTTCCTGCTGACCGAACAGACCTTCCTGCCTGAAATTTCATCGCTGGCAGACCAGATTGCTTTTACCGGCAGGCAGTTTCATCTTCTTTTCCCGGGAAAAAAGAAGTATCAAATAAAAACGGAAAAAAACCTGTTTTTCCAGGTAATAAGCAACCTGTTGAGTAATGCAATCCGTTTTACAAGAAAAGGCGATAGTATCACTGTCGAGATAACTGAAACGGATGCCCGCTTTATAGAGGTAAAGGTGGCAAACACCGGTTCTTTTATAGAGGAAGATTTGCGGAATAACATATTCGATAAATTCTTTAAACCAAGGTTTGCCGGGAAACACCAGGGCAGGAATTTCGGGCTTGGTCTGACATTCTGTAAATATGCAGCAGATGCCCTCGGGGGCGCTATCCATGTGGAAAGCACCCCCGATCCGCCGGAAACTTCTTTCTATTTTACCGTGAGAATGAATCGTTGATGCGTCTTTTTTCCCCCTGTTATATTCCATCGGATATCCGTGAGGTTTTCCAGGAAATATTCATCATGGCTTACTAAAAGCAAAGCGCTGTTGCAGTCCATAAGGGCCTGTTCCATGCATTCGATCGATGCCATGTCCAGATGGTTTGTCGGTTCGTCCAGGATGACCAGTACCGGTGAAAACTGCATTTCCATGGCAAAAAAAAGTTTGCGAATTTCACCGGGGGAAGGTTCCTCTGTACCGAGCAGGTTTTCCGGTTCTGAACCGAGCCTGCTGAAATAGGAGAGTACCGTGCCCCTTTCCTGCTTCGACATGGCATGGAACTCTTTCATGATTGTTCCTGCATCAGCCGGGGTTATTTCCTGCTTTAAATACAGAATCTTTTCATTAAATTCCCGGAGTTCGCAAACGATCTGTTTGACGAGTGTCGTTTTCCCTGTCCCGTTTACACCTGTCAGGGAGATCCTGTCTTTATGTCCTATAATGAGATCGGGGATGACCAGACTCCTGTCCCGGTACAATACGATTTCCCGGGATTGCAGAAACAGAAGGGTTTTCTTTTTCGAATATACCCCTTCCAGTCTTTTTCCCATTTTCCTCTGGTGCAGGGGTTTCAGGTTCTCGAGTTTCTTCCCGATATGCCGGCTCCTGCTGTCCATCTTCCTGGTAAGTTTCCCGCCGGTCCCGTCTTTTCCCGTAAGACGTGCAATATTCCGCTTGAACCGGCCGTCATGATCTTTCCCGGCAAGTCCCTTTTTTGATAGCTTCTTTAGCTTTGACCGGGAAGATTCCCGGATTCTTACTATTTCTTTTTCTATCTTTGCCTTTTCTTTTTTAAGTACCCTGTATTGTTTTGTCCTGGTCTCGTTTTCCCTTTTCTCTTCTCTTTTACCATCGGTAATACCACCCGGGCGGACCACCAACCCTGTATCTGACATAAAGACACACTGCCTGCAGAGCAGGTCCAGGATATACCTGTCATGACTTACGATAAGCCCGATTCCCCTGTAAAAGGAAAGCGCCCGGGCAACATATTTCCGTGATTGTATATCCAGGTGATTGGTGGGTTCATCCACTGCCAGGAGACCGGGATCGAGCCAGAGGGAAACCGCAATCCAGGCTTTTTTCCTTTCTCCCTCGCTCAGGCAGTCCCATCTTTCCGGCCAGTCACTTTCTATTCCGAGAATGTCCCGCACCACGGGAGCATTTCTCTTATACGAACAGAGAAATGATTCAAAATTATCCGGCGGAGAATCCGTACGCTGTTCACAATAAAGGCCTGTCCCCGGACACGTGATACTCCCGTGAAGGGGGTGAAGCAGCCCCGTTGCTAATTTAAGGAACGTCGATTTCCCGATGCCATTAATTCCCACCACCCCTGTCCAGCCAGGATCAATGGTCAAAGTGACATCTTTCATTATGGGGGTATGCCCTGTGTCATATGAAAACGTGACATTGTTAAAAATAAGATTACTCATGGAAACCTCCTGGAATGTGTATACAGCCTGGCGTAATCATCCCGGGATATATTCCATAATATTGGTGCAATCTAAAACATTTTGGTAATTATGCAATCCATATAATAAAAAAGGCCCGGGATGAGGGAATAGAAGAACATGACAATAAAGGGACATTTGTATTTTCTATTGCCTGTTCTTCTTTACTTTCTCACCCCAGGTCCTCTCTTTCTCTAATACAAGTGTACTTTGTTTTTTCCCGGAAATCAAGGGAAAGCTGGAAAGGGGGAAAGGGGTGCGAACGCCATAACAGGTTTTAAAAACCACGGAACACACTGAATACACAGAAATAAAAGACCGAAAATAAAATAATGAAAG
>JAFGQK010000365.1 GCA_016935735.1 Spirochaetales bacterium
CCAGGGGGACGGAGCTGCTACACCAGAATGAGACGGAGCTCCCAGACCAGGAGGGGACGGGCCTGCCAGGACCAGGGGGGACGGAGGTACCTGGCCAGAAGGGGACGGAACTGCATTTAAGAGAAAAATCCGATTAAAAAAGTAAATAAACAGTATTGTAATTTTTAAGCTGTTGTATATAATATGATAGTGTATCTGGAGTCAGCTTGCTTTTTCAACAAAAGATATACCAACAGGGTGAGTTGGCCATGCTTGCTGGACTGGCCATGGCTATCAGACGAAACCCTGTCGATCCGGGTTATCATTATTCTGCCAGATTTTGTATTCCGGTGGTTCAGAGAAGGGTGGATTATAAAAACCTGTGGAAAAAAATTGTGCAGGTAATTGGAGGAAATTTACCTGCAAAGTATTTACAAGCAAAAAAAAATACACTTTGAAAATACAGCAGTTCAGATACAAACCAGTGAGGGAGGATATCTAAAGCCTGTAAAAAAACAAGCACTTTTCCCCACTTCAGGGGAAAAGGCAGTAAAACCCGCCCTGCCCGGATTAATAATTTATGGAAGATTTAGAATTCTATAAAAATAAAATAGTAGAAATTTGTAAAAATCAAATAAGTAATTTTGAAATTAATAAGCAATTTAAATACTTTGAAGTTCAAGATATTATCGGAGATAAAACAAAACTAAATTTAAATATCATCTATAATGAGAGTAAATACAGCTTGCAATGGAAAAAATTGAAATCATATAATTTACCCTGGATCAATTTTCATGTTGCAGGAATTTTAGATAATTTTATTGTTATATCCGTTGATTGGAGAAATTACAACAAAGATAAATGTCCATCTGATAAAACAGCAGTAATGTTAGCCGGATTTCCATTAGATAGAGATGGTAATCCGAAAATATTATTAGAAGAAAATTATCATATTGAATCAATGAATGGTATATAGAAGATGTTATTAAGACTCATTCTTATCATAACTACTTTGGAGATTTAAATATATGTCTATTATCCCATTTAGTATTAATAAAACATCAAATATCTTAGTTGCAGGTGCCGGGGGTGGTTTTGATTTTATTTGTGGATTACCAATAATATTGCAATTAGAAGAATCCGGTAACAATGTACATATAGCAAATTATTCTTTTACAGACTTAGGAAATATCAGGAATGCCAGATGGCATTCAGATTATTTATTAGAAATATCCGCAGAATCTTATCTTGAGAATGGTGATTATTTTCCAGAATTATATTTATCAAAATGGTACAAAGAAAATACTAAAATCGATAAAAAAATTTGGTGTTTTAGCAGATATGGTGTTAAACCTATTTTAAAGAATTATAATTATATAATTGAAAAATATAATATTGACACAGTCTTTTGTATAGATGGTGGTGTTGATGGTATTTTTAGAGGAGATGAATTTGATCTCGGTACACCATCTATGGATTCGATATCGGTTATCGCATCAAGTCTATCCAGTGCAGTATATAAATATTATGTTTGTACTGCTTTTGGTATTGAAGGAGCCGAAGGTAAAGTTTCACATGCACAAGTGCTTAATAGAATTTCAGATTTGATTAAAATGAATAGCTTTTCAGGAATAGGTGCGATTATCAAAACGGATCCAATTGGAAATAAATTTTATAATATAATAAAATCTATATATATAAAATTGCCTCAAATTAAACAAAGCATAATTGTTAATTCAATACTTGCATCGATGGATGGAATATTTGGTAGAAATTCGATACATCCAAAGACAGAAATAAATCCTCCATGGATTTCTCCTTTAACATCCTTATTCTGGTATTTCAATGCTGATTCTGTAGCAAAAATAAAACTATTTTATAATGATGTTTTAGATACAGAAACTGTAGAAGAAGTATCTGAAGCAATAAGTATTATTCGGGACAAAAAAGGAATAAAAGATTATGAGAATATTCCTATATAAGATCGGAGTTTATAAATGGTTCAAACGGCTAATATAGCTTTTCGACTAATGACAATTGATGATTTACCTGTAATGCATAAATGGCTGAATACTCCCGAAGTAATGGAATGGTATGAAAAAAACGGGATGCCGCTCTCCCGGGTAACAGAAAAATATACAAAATATATAACCCATGAATTGCCCACCGATGCATACATTATTACTTATTCTATGTCAGCTATTGGATATATTCAAACATACCTTATAAGAAATCATCCAGTATATGAAAGGTATGTGCAATCCGAATCCGGTGATGCGGGGCTTGATCTTTTTATTGGCGAAACATCATATATGAATCGAGGACCTGGCAAAATAATTGTAACACTTTTTTTAAAACAGATTGTTTTCTCATCCGACCAGGTTAAAGCGTGTATTGTTGGGCCTGAGCCCAACAATATCAGAGCAATCAAAACATATGAAAAAGCCGGATTCCGTTATTATAAGACAATTAAAATTCCCGAGGAACCAGAACCGGAATATCTTATGAAGGTGAGACGTGAAGATTTTACCTGTCAATCTTAATTTTGTAAGGAAATATAATATGAATATTAACAAAGCCATTTTCCTGGAAGTATTATGAAATCAGAAGTTATTTTAGAGACAAGTAATTTAACTGTGTACTATGGTTCACAGCGGGGAATTAAAGACTTAAACCTTTCAATAAAGAAGGGGGAAATATTCGGATTTTTAGGGCCGAATGGCGCTGGAAAAACAACAACACTAAGAGTAGTACTCGATATCATTCCCATATTAATATTCATATATAATAAAACAAGATATTTTAATCTTGAAAATAAATTTTACGCTGATATAAATTGTACTGGTTGTGGTATTTGTAGTAAAATATGTTTGTCTGGTAAAATTAAAATGAAAGATAATAAACCAACATGGAATAAAAAAATAAAATGTATTTTTTGTTTTGCATGCATTCACTATTGCCCTGCTCATGCAATTCAAATAAAGAACGGCAAGACGATTGTAAGGGGAAGATATCATCATCCGGAAGTATCTGCCGGGGAAATTATTAATCAAAAGAATAACAGTCCCTGCCATATAAGTATTTTCAAGGAGAAATAAGATTGCTTGTGCTATATCTCCCGGCTGTCCAATACAGCCAACAGGCGTACTTGCTGTAATTTGAGTAAATGCATACAACAGGATAAAAGGTTGGGATTTTCCAGCCGCTTTTTTCACTATACAAATAGTAATCTCCAACATACGGCAATTACTGCAAGCAATAGATTATCATAGATTTGAAGGTGAATAAAAAATTCAATATTTTACCCAAAAAAATTCAATATTTTTATAGAAAAAGAACAATCCCTGTATCCTGTTTCAGACTATAATAAAGATCAAGCTTATAGAGAAAAAAGGGGTCGATATATGAAAAAGAATACGACATTAAAGAGATATCCGCTCACTTCATACCAGAGAGACATTTTTATAGAGCAATCACTTTATGAAGACAGGACATTCTATACAATCGGCGAAACCACGGAAATAAGCGGGGAAATCGATCATCATCTTTTTCAAAAAGCAATTAATCTGGTTATTGAACGGCACGATGCCTTGTGTATACGTATTGGCGAAGAGGATGGGGAACCGTATCAATATGTTACCGGTCCTTTTCCCTATACCCTCCCCTTTTATGATTTTTCCTGTGAAAAAAATCATAAAAGGCATTATCAATTATGGATAAAAGAGCGGATTGCTGTACAATTCGATCTCTGCAATCACTATTTGTTCGAATTCGCTTTGTTGAAATATAATGAAAAATTGTATTACTGGTTCCAGAAATATCATCATCTTATTACGGATGGCTGGGGATGCTTCCTCATAGCACAGGATACTGCCCGGATATACAATGCATTGATAAAAAAGGAACCGGTAATAACAGAATCGTCCTTTTCCTACATCGATTTTATAGAAAAAAACAGGGCGTACAGGGAATCGGAGAAGTGTACCCGGGATATAGAATTCTGGAAAGGGAAATTCCGGACAATACCGGAAAGAATCCAGTTAAAAACAAAAACGGAATCCCATTCGGGGCACACGGAAAGTAAACGGAACACACTCATTATAAAAAAAGAGCTTTATGTCCGGTGGATGAGCTTTTCGGAAAAGCATAAAATTTCCACTTTTATCTATATCCTGGGCTCTTTCTTTCTCTATTTTTCACGTATGTTCAGTACCAACGATCTGGTTTTCGGGATTCCCTTTTTAAACCGGAGAAATCCGGGATTCAGGAAAACGGTCGGACTGTTTGTCAACACGGTGCCGGTACGAATGACAATCGACGACAACCTGTCATTTTCAGATTTCTTAATCAACGTAAGAAATGCAGCCGGGGAGGCATACCGGTATTCACATCTTTCATCCGGGGAAATCAACAGCCTTTTTAGAAATGAACATGATACCGGGAGAAAATTATTCGATATCTGTTTATCCTATGAGATTTATCATTTCGATTTCCATTTTAATGGCAGCACGATAAGATCGGAGGCTCTTGCACGGGAGAATGAAGCCAACCTGCTTACCATTCATGTACGGGAATATACGAAACACGATGTCCGGATCGATTTCGACTGTCAGAAACGGTTATTCGATGCTGCTTTTACCATGCAAAGCATGATATCGCATCTTGAGTATTTGTTTGAAAGGCTTATCGATACTCCAGACACATTGATTCGTCAGATTGAAATTCTTACTGCGGAAGAGAAAAGACGAATAATAGGCGATTTTAATGCCACAAAGAAAGAATACCCGCGGGACAGGACAATCATACAATTGTTTGAGCAGATAGCAGGAAAAAACCCCTTAAAACCCGCACTGGTGTATGGTGACCATACCCTGACCTACCAGGAACTGAACGAAAAAGCAAACAGGATCGGGAAGGCATTACGGGAAGCGGGTGTCAAACCGGATACGATCGTAGGAATAGAAACAAAAACATCATTTGAAATGGTTATCGGCACAATCGGAATTCTTAAAGCCGGGGGTGCATATTTGCCGGTCGATCATCAATGCCCGGGAGAGAGAAAAGAATACATGCTTAAAGAATGCGGGGCAGGCATTCTTTTGACCCATACACCATTAATCGACACATTAACATTTCCCGGGAAAATTATCAATATTGATGAAGGAGTGAACACTCCCGGTTTCTCCGGGCCCGGGAATACTGAAAATCCGGGGATTGAAAATAAACCGGATGACCTGGCATATGTGATGTTTACCTCCGGGACGAGTGGCAAACCCAAGGGAAGCATGATTACGCAGAAAGGGGTGATCCGCCTTATTAAAAATACCAGTTATGTACAACTGGATGAAAACACAAAAACACTGCAAACATCGACAGTTGTTTTTGATATTGCCACCTTTGAAATATGGGGAACGCTTTTAAACGGCGGAACACTCTATGTAACGGAAAGAGATGCCATTCTGGATGCGGAAAGATTAAAGAAAGTGCTTTTAACATATGACATAAACCTGTTATTCCTGGCCACTGCGCTATTCAATCAACTCGTGGAACAGGGTTCTCCCGGGGTGTTCTCTACTTTACAGTACCTACTGATAGGAGGGGAAGCGATATCGCTAAAACACGTAAACATGGTACGGAAGGCCTGCCCTGATCTGAAAATAATCAATGGATACGGGCCCACGGAAAACACCACCCTTTCGACAAGTTATGAAATCACCGGTGATTTTTCAGAAGAAATACCAATAGGAAAACCAATCAGCAATTCAACATGCTATATTGTGGACAAGCATTGCAACCTGCTGCCTGTCGGAGTGCCCGGGGAACTTCTGGTCGGGGGTGATGGTGTATCAAAGGGATATATCAATAGACCGGAACTGACAAAAGAAAAGTTTATCGATGATCCTTTTGAACCGGGAGGAAAATTGTATAAAACCGGGGATCTTACACGATGGCTTGCAGACGGTACGATAGAGTATTTCGGAAGAATAGATAACCAGGTAAAAATACGGGGTTTCAGAATAGAACCCGGTGAAATTGAAAAAGTGATGGCTTTATTCAAGGGGATAAACGAGGTAGTTGTTATTGCAAGAACAGGGAACAATGATGACAAATATTTAACCGCCTATTATACCGCAGATTATGCTGTGAATACGGAACAGCTCGAACGCTTTATGCAGAAACGGCTGCCGGCCTACATGATCCCGCCTTTTTATGTAAAGCTTCCAAAATTCCCTCTCACCATCAATGGAAAAGTGGATAGAACGGCCCTGCCTGAACCAGGAATAAATGTACATAAAAAAGAGGATGATACTGAACAGGAAAATGAGACCGAGAAAAAGGTACGGCTTATATGGGAAGATGTACTGGAAATAAAAGGAATCGGGGTTAATGATAACTTTTATGAGCTGGGGGGGCACAGCATTAAAGCCATACAGATTATTGTCAGAATAAACAGGGAGTTTCAAACGAACCTAAGAATAGGAGATATGCTTGACAACCCATCCATAAAGGAACTTTCCCTTAAAATACATGAGAATTCCAACCTGCCCTGTCAAGAAATCGAAGTAATACCCGAAAAGGAGTATTATCCTCTCTCACCGGGGCAGAAACGTATCTGGATTCTGCACTCGCTGGAAAAGGATTCCTGCATTTATAATATCCCGTTTTGTTTTTCAGGAAAGGGAAAACTGGATACCGATGCATTGAACAAGGCATATGCATCTGTTGTTCGACGTCATGAATCATTACGGACCGTATTCCATTACAGGAATGGAACACCATATCAAACGATACTCGATGATCCCGGTTATGCTGTTGCCATTGCCGATGGATGCAATGAAAAAGACAAAAGTGAATGGCTGCGATTCACCGTGGAAAAGGAGTGCAGAAAGAGTTTCGATCTTGAAACCGGGCCGCTTTCCCGGATTCTGGTAATACAATACGGACAGGACGAGTACCTTATCGTTATCACGATGCATCATATTATATCCGACGGCCGGTCATTTGAATTATTTATTTCCGAATTATCGGCTTTTTATAATGCACTGTGCAGGAATGAAAAGCCGGATGTTTCGCCATTGCCCATCCAGTATAAGGATTACACAGCATGGCAGCATAAGTTGATGTCGACGGATGCATTGAAACAGCAAAAGGAGTTCTGGCTTACCACACTGTCCGGTGAACTTACCCCTGTCACCCTGCCGCCGGATTTCCCCAGGCCGGCTATCCAGACCTATAACGGGGCACTTCTGCACTATGCTATTGATGACTGCATTTACAGGATGTTAAAGGCATCTGCCGTACAGAACCGGACAACCCTGTACTCTCTTCTAACAACCATTGTCATGGTTCTTCTTTACCGCTATACCGGGCAAAGGGACATTACCATAGGGGTTCCTGTTTCAGGCAGGAACCATATCCTGCTGGAAAAACAGATCGGCATTTATATCAATACCCTGGTTCTTCGCCGGGAATTAAACGGCGACAGGAGTTTTCGTGAAAACCTCAAACTGGTCAGGGAAACAATAACCCGTGCCTTTTCCAACCAGGATTATCCGTTCGACCTGCTTGTCGATGATTTGAATGTTATGCGGGACACTTCCAGGCCCCCCCTGTTCAATGTAATGGTCGTTTTACATAAAACCAGGATACACCATCTCGATCTGGAAGGCCTTGCATCACGCAATGTCATGTTTGAAATGAATGCGGTCACTACAAGCAAATTCGATATAACATTTCATTTTTATGAAACAGACGAAATGCTCTGCCTGGCATTGGAATACAATACAGATCTGTACCTTCCTTCCCGCATTCACCGCCTGGTGAATCATATGAGCGAACTCGCACAAAGCATCGATAGAAATCCTGGGCAAAATATCGATTCAATCAATTTCCTTGCTCATACGGAAAAGGAAAGCATCTTACAGTTTTCCGAGAACCTCGATGCAGACTACCCGGTGAATGATACACTTGTCGGCTTATTTGAAAAGCAGGTAAAAAAGAACCCGCATAAAACAGCTTTACGGTGGGATAATAAGGAGATGAGTTATGAAGAATTAAACAGGAAAGCGAACTGCCTGGCAGGTCTACTACGATCCTGCGGCATTAGAAGAGAACGTGTCGTTGCCCTTCTCCTCGAACGGTCCCCGGAAATAGTCATCGCCATTCTCGGTGTTATAAAGGCGGGTGGCGCGTATCTGCCGGTTTCCTGCGATTTTCCCGATGACCGCATCAATTACATGCTTAAAGACAGCAATGCGGGGTGCCTCCTTATTGGAAAAGATGTTCGGAAAAACCTCCGGTTCACAAACAAAATCATCACTATGGATGAATCCTTATACAGGAACTTCCCCACGGAAAATCCCAAACCGGTGAACAAACCGCATGACCTTGCCTATATTATCTACACCTCCGGCACCACCGGGACCCCGAAGGGGGTCATGATCGAACACAGGAATGTCGTACGGCTCCTGTTCAACAGCAAATTCCCCTATCACTTTGACCGGGATGATGTATGGACCCTTTTCCATTCGTATTGTTTTGATGTATCGGTATGGGAAATGTACGGTGCACTCCTCTACGGGGGCACCCTGGTAATTGTGCCCCGCCAGGCAACACTCGATCCGGGAGAATATATAACACTGCTTTATGAACACAAGGTGACGGTCTTAAACCAGACCCCGTCTGTTTTTTATGCACTGGCAGAACATGCACTAATGCCGGGAAAACCGGAGCTCAATTTTAAGTATATCATTTTTGCCGGGGAAAAGCTCGATCCCTGCAAACTGGCAGGATGGCATAAAGCATATCCCTCGACCAGGCTTTTCAATATGTACGGGATTACCGAGGTGACTGTTCATACGACATTCAAGGAAATCGGCAATAATGAAATAGAAAAGAATATAAGTAATATCGGGAAAGCCATACCCACGAGCTCGGTGTATATCCTCGATAAAAACAGGAATCTGCTGCCTCCGGGTATTTCCGGTGAACTCTATGTAGGCGGTGCGGGCGTGGCCAGGGGATACCTGCATCTCGAACAGCTTACAAAAGAACGGTTTATAAAGAATCCGTTTCGAGAAGGGGATATCCTCTACCGTTCGGGTGACTATGCAAAATTCCTTGAAAACGGGGATATTGAGTATGAAACAAGAAAAGACCACCAGGTGCAGATCCGCGGGTTCAGGGTGGAGCTTGGGGATATCGAGACTCATTTAAGAAACATACCCGGGATAAAGGATGCAATTGTCCTGAACAATACGGACGAGAGGGGACAGTCATCCCTCTGCGCATACCTGGTTACCCGGAGAAAATTCACAGCAGATGAATTGAAACAGCTTCTTTTAAAAGCGGTTCCCCATTATATGATCCCGGATAAATTCGTCATGATCAAAAAGATACCGGTAACACCGAACGGAAAAATCGATAAAAAAGCCTTGAAGGCCTGTACGGATTATGCTCGTCCTTCCCGGCAGTACGGCGAAGTGCAGGATGAGATTGAAGAAAAGCTTTTTACCATCTGGAAACGGTTGTTGCAAAGGGAGGATTTCGGGGTACATGACAGCTTCTTTGATCTTGGCGGCAATTCCCTGCTGCTCATTCACCTGCATTCCGAAATAGAAAAGCTCTCCCATTCCCTGCTCCGGGTAGTGGATATATTCACCTACCCTTCCATAAGCGATATAGCCGGTTTGATACGGAAAAAGGATACAAACAGCACCGTAACATACGTGACGGGAAAGGGAGGGAAATCCCCGAAGCCCACCCCCGGTACGGATATTGCAATAACAGGTATTGGCTTGCGGATAAGTCATTGCCGGACAAAGGAGGAGTTCTGGGATTGTCTATGTGATAACAGGGATTTTCTGAAGGATATACCGGAGGCAAGGGAAAAAGACGCCCTGCTTTTTCAGGACATCCCGGGTCAGGGATTCCAGGGAAAGGCGGTAAAATTCAAGAAACTGAATTATCTCGAGAGGATCGATACCTTTGATCCTTCCTTTTTTCATCTTTCACCCATGGAAGCCTCCCTTATGGACCCGAACCAGCGGATAATGTTACAAACAGCATGGAATACCCTGGAAGATGCAGGGTATGGGGGGGATAAACTAAAAGGCTCGAACACAGGGGTTTTTATCGGCTTTAATTCCGGGAAAATCAGGTATGACCATCTTTTTCCCGATAATGATACTGCACTTGCAAACCTGGCTTTACCCGGGAACACCCCTTCCATTATCGCGGGTAGAATATCGTACCTGCTGGACCTGCGGGGCCCTGCCCTGTGTATTGATACGGCATGTTCCTCTTCCCTTGTCGCCATTCACATGGCCTGTACCTCCCTACAACGGGGCGAATGTGATATGTCCCTGGCAGGGGGCATAAGGATATATCTCTGCCCCGTCGATAACGGGATAACATACCAGATCGAATCGGCGGATGGAAACATACGGCCATTCGATGATGCCGCGAGCGGGACAATGGCCGGGGAGGGTGCGGTTCTCTTTTTATTAAAGCCGCTTAAACAGGCGGAACATGATAATGATACGATTTATGCAGTGATCAAGGGAAGCATGGTGAACCAGGACGGCAGGTCTGCCGGGATGACTGCTCCTTCCTCAAAAGCACAGGCAGAGCTTCTGGTAAAGGCCTGGGAACAGGCCCGGATTGATCCGGAAAACCTTGCATTTATCGAAGCCCATGGCACAGGGACCAGGCTCGGGGATCCGATAGAAGCGGAAGGGATAAGGCTCGCTTTCCGGCAGTATACCGGGAAGAAACAGTTCTGCGCACTAAGTTCCGTGAAGGCAAATATCGGCCATCTCGATACAGCGGCAGGGGCTGCAAGCCTGCTGAAAAGCGTCCTGGTCTTACATCATCAACTCCTCCCCCCGCTATTGCACTTTACAACCCCGAACAGGGAAATCGATGTTGCATCTTCCCCCTGTTACATAAACACCGGACCGGTAAAGCTGGACAATAACGGTGCACCGCTTCTCTGCGGCATAAGTTCATTCGGTTTAAGCGGGACCAACTGCCATCTTGTTGCCGGGCAATACCGGCCGCGGGAGAAAAGGAACAACACCCCGGGAAGGTCATTCCTGTCCATTTTTACCCTTTCGGGAAAAACATATGAAGTTCTCCTTAAGCAGGTGAACAACTACATTACCTTTTTAAAAAAGCACCAGGATCTCCGGTTACCGGATATCTGTTATACAGTGAACTGCGGCAGGGGGCATTATGATTACCGGCTCGCGATCATCACGCGGGATATCCTGACATTGATAGATGATTTATCGGTATTTGCCGGGTATACAGAACAGAATGCCCGGAGCGTCACCGGAGACAATCCCGGCATCTGTTATAACCATTTCAAGACAATCCCCGGAAGTAAAAAGCAGCAAAAGGATGATGAAGGAGCGGATCGCATAAAGGAAAAAATCAATGTATTCAGATCGACCGGGGAACAGGCTCTCCTGGCAGACATCGCCCGGCTCTATGTGAATGGCATATCGGTGGACTGGGAGGAATTGTATCGGGACATGGAATGCCGCAGGATTCCCCTTCCCGTTTATCCTTTCCGTGATGAACGGCACTGGTTTATTCCTGAAAGTGATACCACGGCATTGCAGGGGAAAAGCAGGAGAGGAAGCAGGTTTTCGGAAAACCTGGAAAACGAGGCCCTTATCCAGAGGTGTCTTGCCAGGTCCCCGGAACAGGATATTTATTCCACGGTGTTTAGCCCCGATACATTCTGGGTATTAAAGGATCATAAAGTCAACAATATCCCTGTCCTGCCGGGTGTCGCTTTCCTTGAAATCTTTTCCAGGCTTGCGGCGCGGTATTACCCGGGTATGGATTATACTATCGACCATCTCACCCTTATCGAACCGCTGGCAGTGGTGACCGGTACGGAAAAGGAAGTACAGATCGTTGTCGCAAAAAAGGATGACCGCATCGTGGTAAAGATAATAAGCGAACGGCTGTCAAACGATAAAGAACAATGGATTACCCATGCCCGGGGAGAAATACTGCCTGCTTCCGGGAGTAAACAGCATACTGTTTCCATAGATCATATAAAAACCGGCCTGGAACACCTGGATCATATCGATCTGTATGCCCGGTCACAGGGAAACAGGGATATGATACAGGTGGGGAATCAGTGGAAAACAATAAAGGACATCTACCGGCGGGATGGCAGGGTACTCGTCTATCTGGAACTGGACCGCGCATACCTTTCCGGTCTTGAGGATTTTACCCTGTATCCGCCATTGATTGACAGTGCGGTAAGTGCACTCCTCGCTTTTGAACCGCATCCTCATCTCCCGTATCTTTATAACAATGCAACAGTGTACGGGAGAACACCCGCATCGTTTTATTCATATAGTGAAAAAAAGGAATCGGAGAGCAACCTGCTCTGCTCCGTTACATTGATAAACCCTGACGGAGAGGTGTTTGCCGAATTCGGGGAAGTGGGGTTTAAAAAGATAATCAAAGAAAATATCTTCTATCATATGAAATGGATACAGCAGGATCGCCTTACCGGTCTTCCCCCTTTCATGAATAAAAGGATTGCGGTTTTTCTTCATAACGATCCGTTTGCAGATGAGATACTGGCATGCCTGCAAAGGGAAAATACCCGGTGTATACAGGTAAGACCGGGAAACAGGTTTGAACAGATAAGCCGGACAGAGTATCTGGCCGGTACGGAGGAAAGCGATTATTTTCGATTGTTTCAAGCACTTAACGATGAAAAAGCGGATTTCTTCATTCACCTTTTATCGCTCGATAACGGAAACCCGGATCACCATCCGACGGATGGTGATTCGTCTTATCTGGAAAAAACGAAGCAGAATGGACTTTACAGTGCCTTTTTCATGGTAAAAGGATTGATGCATTGCCGCTATGAACGGTGTACTGTTGTTTTTATAAGCCGCAATGTGTATAAGGTTTCGGGAAACGAGAAAACGTACAACCCGGGAAACGCCGCTCTTTTCGGGTTTGCAAAGGTAATTCACCGGGAATATCCCCACCTGTATTGCAGGTGTATTGATATGGATACAAAAACGGATATAAACATTGTCATGGATGAGATCCGCAATTGTGTTTCGTTGCGTGATGATGACGACACCGTATATATTGCCCTGCGGGAAAACAACAGGTATGGAGAGGAATTATCCGAATACAAGGTGAATGAGGAAAAAGCGAATCTACTGCCGGTAAAAACCGGCAACACCTATCTGATAACAGGGGGAACCGGCGGAATCGGCCTGGAACTCGCCGGGTTCCTCGCGGGGAAAAAGAACATCAACCTGGTATTGTTGAGCAGGTCCGGGTTACCGGGAAAGGAACAATGGGAAGGTATTGTACCGGAAACAGCAGAGCAGGCGGCTCTTTTGAAACCGAAAGAATCCGGAAGGCACAGCCTTTATGATGAACATGAGGAAATGAGTGCAACGATAAAAGCGGTACGGCGAATAGAACAATCCGGTTCGACGGTGGTATGGTATGCCGTCGATATTACCGATTTCACTGCATTGAAAACGGTAATACAAAAGGTACATGCCAGGTTCGGGCGGATTGCAGGGGTTATTCACATTGCAGGCATCCCGGGTAAAGGATTCATCGTGAATAAGGATATCGGACAACTAAAAAACGTTATCGCTCCCAGGATGGAAGGGACATGGTATATTGATATGCTGACAGAGCAGGATAACCCGGATTTCTTTATCATGTGTTCTGCAATGTCCGTTCATTTCGGGACAGCAGGACAGGGCGATTATAATGCGGCGAACAGTTTCCTGGATGCATATGCACGGTACAGGAATATGAAATATCGCCATACGCTTTCCATTAACTGGGCAGCATGGAAGGAGACCGGGATGGCGGTAAGGCATCGTGCTCCGCTTGACACGGTGTTCTACGGCCTTTCAACAAGGGAAGCATTGGATGCATTTGATACGGTACTCCGGACAGACCTGGAAAATATCATTATCGGCAGATTGAACAAGAATTTTATCATGTCCCTGGAAACGGATCCTGTACGCTTTTCCGGTGCAATAAAACAGACCCTGGCAAATCCGAATGCAGGACACCGGGCTTCCGGCAGGAAACCTCAAAAGACCGTGACGCTGAAAGGGAAGAAAGACGGCAGCTATACGGAAACGGAAAGAATAATTGCCGCTGTCTGGGCAGAAAGCCTCGGATTCACCGAAATAGATATAGACAGGGACTTTTATGAGCTTGGCGGCGATTCCATTAATGCTTCGGTAATCATCAATGCAATAAATAAGAAACTCGCATTACACCTGAACATGGTCTCGATTTTTGATTACCCGTCAATCTCCGGTTTGGCAAAGCATATTGATACCGCATACCGGATCAGACAAACGGAAAGCAGGAAGGAAATTCCCGAAACAAAAGACATTGCAGAGTATTATCCCCTTTCTGCTGCGCAAAAACGTCTATTCATATTGCATCAACTGGACAGGTCGGCAATAAACTACAACCTCCCCGTTTTTTATACCATAACAGGGCCCATAGACAGGAAGAAACTGGAAACCTCGGTAAAAGCGGTCATACAAAGGCAGCAATCACTCCGCACCTCTTTTCATATTGTGGATAACAAGCCGGTACAGAAAATAAATAAGAACGTCGATTTTGAATTGCGCACTTCCACCGGCACGGAAAACGAGCTTACCGCTTTTATTGATGCTTTTATAAACCCCTTTGATCTATCGAAAGCACCCCTCCTCCGGGCAGCATTATTTATAATAAACGAAAACAAATCGTTTCTCCTGCTCGATATGCACCATATAATTTCCGACGCGCTTAGTATAGAAATTTTTATTGATGAAGTATTCACCATTTATAATGACGGGAAGCTTTGTCCCCTGGAAGCACACTATACGGATTTTACCTTGTGGCAGAACAGATTGTTAAAATCCGAAATGCTGATGAAGCAGAAGCACTACTGGATGAATCTTTTCGCGGATACCA
This sequence comes from Spirochaetales bacterium, assembly GCA_016935735.1. Classification (GTDB taxonomy): domain Bacteria; phylum Spirochaetota; class Spirochaetia; order SZUA-6; family JAFGRV01; genus JAFGRV01. Next base: position 14,974 of record JAFGQK010000365.1, read on the forward strand.
TTCCTGTGCTGGAACTCCCCCTGGATTTCCCGAGGCCGGAAATCCAGAGTTATGAAGGGGATGTGGTGTGTGCTTTCGCAGATCCAGGGTTGACGGAGAAATTGAGGAATTTCGCCAGGGAACATCGCGTTACCATGTACACACTTGTCCTGTCCGCTTTTTTCATTCTCCTGCATAAATACTCACGACAGGATGATATCGTCATCGGCTCCATGACATTGACCAGGCCGTCAGGTGAATTTGAAAAGCTTATCGGGTTGTTTATCAATATCCTTCCCATACGTACCCGGCCGGAACCGGAAAAACGGATTATTGATTATATTAATGAAGTAAAAAAACAGAGTCTGGACGCATTTGAAAACACGGATTATCAATTCGATGAACTGGTAGACCAACTGGATATAAAACGGAATCTCCGGAGGAATCCCTTAACCGATGTTTATTTTTCCTATATGAGTTTTAATAAAAAAGCAGGGGAACATATCCGCATCAACGATACCATACAATTGTCACCTTATGAGGGAGAAAGGAAATTCGCATCCAAGGCAGATATGACGTTATTCTGTACAGAAAGATTCTGTACAGGAAGATCCTGTACGGGAAAGGATTGCCTCGTCTTCGTGTTTGAATACTGCTCAAAACTGTTTACAAAAAGCAGGATGAAAAGGTTTTCACGGCATCTGCCCGGGATACTGGGGGCAATGATCGAAAACCCGGAAATGTCCATTGCCGGGATTGATTACATGACAGCAGAAGAAAAAAGACAGGTACTCATCGATTTCAATAGAACGGGACGGGACTATCCCGCAAACGAAACCTTTGTCGATTTATTCAGGAAAGCGGTACGGGAATTCCCTGAAAGCAAGGCCCTGGTTTACGGGGATGAAAGTATCAGCTATAAAGAGCTTGATCGGTGTTCGGATTATCTTGCCTCACTGCTTGCGGGAAAAGGCGCGAAGCAAAATACGTCCGTGGGAATTTTCATTCACCGCAGTATGGAGATGATCGCGGCAATTATTGCTGTTTTAAAAGCAGGGGCATGCTACGTGCCCGTGGATACGGTTCACCCGGCAGACAGGGTCATGTATATGCTCGATAACAGTGACGCGAAAATTCTCATGACAACAGCAGCACTTACCCATGATCTTTCGTTCAATGGGAAAGTGGTTACCGTCGATCATACAAAAGACAAAAAAGCATACGGTTTCACTGCCTGCAAAAACAAACCGGACGATCTGATATATATACTCCATACTTCCGGTTCAACGGGAAAGCCAAAGGGAATTGCTGTTGAACATGGAAATTTCATGAATTATCTATATTATATGAAGGAAATATTCCGCTTTTCTCCCTGTGCAGGCATTCTCTGCACCACTTCCATTTCGTTCGATATCTTTTCTTTTGAAACAATGATCCCGCTTACCGCGGGTATGCAGGTCGTACTCCTGGGCGACCGTGAACAGGCAGATCCGGGAGTAATCGCGGATACGATTAAAAAAAATAGTATCGATATGATCCAGTTTACCCCATCCAGGCTCTCCCTGCTTTTAAAGGAAGACCCTGTCCTGGAATGTCTTAAAACGGTAAGAATCCTGTTGCTGGCAGGCGAAAAAATATCTCCTTCCCTTTTTCGGACAGTAAAAAAATATTATAAAAATGGATTCTTTAACGGATATGGGCCGACAGAAGCGACAGTGTATACAACGATAAAGGATCTTACCGGTGCAGACACGGTCACTATCGGGACTCCTGTTGCAAATTCAAAAGTATATATACTCGACCGGAATGATAACATCGTACCCCCCGGCATTCCCGGTGAATTGTGTATTTCGGGCAGGTGTGTGGCACGAGGGTATATAAAAAATGACGAAATGAATGAACGACACTTCAAGACCAATCCTTTCAATCCTGCTGAAAGATTCTATAAATCCGGTGATATTGCACAATGGCGTGACGATGGAGATATCGAATTATTCGGGAGAATGGACAGGCAGGTAAAAATCCGCGGATACAGGATAGAATTATCCGAAATAGAAATGCTCATAAAAGAGTATCATGGAATTACCGATTGCATTGTCATTGATGGAAGGAATGAATTGCAGCAGGATTATCTGTGTGCGTACATCGTTTCTTCCCCGGGTAAAGGTATGGAAGGGTTAAAGAATTTCCTGAAACAGAAACTTCCCGATTTCATGATTCCTTCCTCCTTTGTCCCTATCGACAGTATCCCATTGAATGCAAATGGTAAAATCGACAGAAGCCGCCTTCCATTGCCGGACAGATCCCATACAATGGTGACGGAGGATTTCATTGCACCCGGACAGCCCCGGGACCGTCTTATTGCCGGTATATGGAAGCAGGTCCTGCAGATTGACCGTGTCGGAATGAATGATAACTTTTTCGACCTGGGGGGGACATCGTACAGTATCATCCAGCTAAAGGCCGGACTGGAAAAAGCATTGCAGCGCGATATCGAGTTAATAACACTTTTTAAATATCCGACTATCCGCCTGTTTTCGCATTACCTGGATAATGGCGGGGAAATGGCAGATCATGACAACGGGCGGGCAGATAAACTGAACCGGGGAAAAGATAAACTAAGGCAAAGACGCCAAAGGAGAGAAGGCACGGTATGAGCGGGAAAAACAGCCAGGTTGAAATGACCGGGTGTGAGATTGCAGTAATCGGGCTCTCGTGCCGGTTCCCCGGTGCGGACACGATAGCACGGTTCTGGGACAATCTTGCACAAGGGAAAGAATCTATTACCTTCTTTTCCGAAGAAGAACTTATTGCCGCAGGCGTGAGCCCGGAAGTAGTGAAAGACCCTGATTATGTAAAAGCCATGGGCATACTGGATGATGATGTGTATCAATGTTTTGACCATCACTTTTTTGATTATACACCCAGGGAAGCGGAAATGATGGACCCGCAGATGCGGGTATTTCATGAATGCACCTTTGAAGCACTCGAGGATGCGGGGTATAATCCGGAAACCTTTAAAGGTGCCATTGGAATGTTTGCATGCGGCTCCCCCAATCTGAACTGGGAGTTACTGGTGGCAACCCGGGAAGCGAACGATATGAGCAGGTTGTTCGAAGCCGATAAACTCTATGATAAGGATTATCTTCCCACGCGGATTTCCTATAAACTGAACCTGACAGGCCCCAGTATTTTCCTTTATACTGCATGTTCCTCGTCTTTGACAGCAATCCATATCGCCTGCCAGAGTTTATTAAGCGGCGAATGCGATATGGCCGCGGCAGGCGGCGTTTCTATACTATATCCGCATAAAACCGGGTATCCGTACAAAAAAGGGATGATATCCTCACCGGACGGACACTGCAGGGCATTCGATGAAAAAGCGGAAGGCACGGTAAGGGGAAACGGCGCGGGTGTCGTTGTCCTGAAACTAATGGAGAATGCAGTGAGGGACGGTGACCATATCTATGCGTTTATAAGAGGATCTGCCTGCAACAACGACGGAAAGGGAAAAGTGGGATATGCTGCCCCGGCTATACAGGGACAGACCAATGTAATAAAGGCAGCGCTGGCAACAGCAGGCATTACCCCGGAATCCGTTTCCTGCATAGAAGCACACGGCACGGGGACAAAAATCGGTGACCCTATTGAAATTGAAGCATTGACAAAGGCATTTCATACCGGTAAAAAACAATACTGTAAAATAGGATCCGTTAAAACCAATATTGGCCATCTTGATACAGCGGCAGGTGTTGCCGGGTTTATAAAGACCATACTTATGCTGAAACACAAAAAGATCGTCCCCTCGCTTCACTTTACAAAAGCGAACCCGGCTATTAATTTTGCAGAAAGCCCCTTTTCCGTAAGCACCATGCTTGAAGACTGGGAACCCGGCAACGGGCCGAGAATTGCCGGTATCAGTTCATTCGGCATAGGCGGGACAAATGTCCATTGCATTGTACAGGAAGCACCGGGAAACGTTACCGGTAAAACCAAAGAACAAGATCCGGAGGTAAAACCATACACTATCATGACAGTATCCGCCCGGACAATCACGGCCTTTTCCCGGCAGATGGAAAACTACCGGAATCTTTTCAAGGAAACCGGTCATGACCCCGCTGATATTGCCTTTACCTTGCAGACCGGGAGAAAATCCTTTGAATACAGAAAAGCATTTATGGTGAAAACAAAGGATGAACTGCGGGAAACAATCACTGCCGGATCATTCTGCGCAGAGTCAATGAAGAAATCCGTTCCCGGCCGTCCCATTTTTTTCCTGTTTTCCGGCAATGTATCCGCGGATACTTTCCGTATCATGAATGCATTGACGGAAATCCCCTGTATCAAAGATGAGTATGATTCATGCATGAATGCCCTGTATTCCTGCAACAACGATAAAACAAAAACATCCGGACCGGTGAGTAAGGATACCATCCCCCATAAAGCGGGGTTTGTTTTTGAATATGTACTCGCCCGGGTATTCATAAAGCTGGGAATTACCCCGTACGCCCTGTATGGCTCCGGAGCCGGGGAAGTAACCGCTGCCTGTATTTCCGGCATACTCCCGTTACACGATGCGTTGGAATCCGTCCCGGACGGCAATGTATGGCCGGACACAGGAAGCACTGCTCTTCGTTTTGAACCATCCGCCAAACCCGGATTCCCCATTATTCTCGGCCGGACAGCAAAGCTTGCAGGATTCTTACCGGCTGATACGGTCCGGCATCATGGCCCGGATATGATAATGGAGAGTGACAATGCGGTACTGCTGGAAATGGGCCATTTCCATTCAATCATACCGGGGTTAAAACAGGCGTTGCATGATAAACAGGATACGGTTATTATAAATCCGATCCCGGACACCTGTTCATTTTACAGGGCTTTAGCCCGGCTATGGGAAGCAGGTATTGAGATTAACTTTGAATTATTATACCGGGACGGACAGCCCCGGAGAGTGCCGCTTCCCACCTATCCGTTTGACAGAAACCGGTTCTGGACACTGGCAGGGCATCCTGACCGGCTTATCATGATAAAGCCTGGTTCTGACAAAACGAATAAAACCCGTGAAATGGATTATAAAGAAGAACGGGATGATATCGAAAAAAGGATAAAGACCCTCTGGCAGGACATTTTAGGATATGAGCATATAGGGAGTGATGATGATTTTTTTGCATCGGGGGGGGATTCGATAAAAGCAATAACACTGTTGTCTGATATTGAAAAATATTTTTCCATAAACTTCCCATTGCATGACCTGTTTGAAAACCCCACGGTCAAGAAAATCACCGCATATATTATCAATAATAAACGGGGAAACATAGATGATCCGTATGTCGTGTATAACAGGAAGCAAACGAAAACTGTCTTTTGCTTCCCCCCGTACATATGTATGGGACTTGCTTATTATGAATTGTTTACCTGTATGAAAGACTATACCGCTTATTGTTTCAATTATTATAAAAAAGAGGCTATCATATCGTTTTATGCGGAACATATTATGCACGTAGCGGGAAAATCGCCTTCCATTATTTTTGCATACTCGGCAGGTGCACGGGTGGCGTATGCTGTTGCCCGTTTGCTGGAAGAAAAAGGTTACCCGGCTTCAGGCATGGTAATCCTGGACGGATTTGTCCGGTGGAAAACCACCGAGGTATTCGTTGAAGAAAAAGAAACTGCCAGGGCAAAAGAGTTGCTTATAAACTACGACCGGTATACGGGTGTTTTTAACGGTAATGAAAGCTACATGAACAAACTGCTCGAACGGATTATCCATTACAGTAAATTGACGTGCGAAATACAAATAAAGGAAAAGATAGATGCGGATATCCATTTTATAAAAGCGGAACCAATGGAAAGAACGGAAGATAATGAGGACTGGTATGAGTATACGATCAACAACAACTGGGAAGCTGTTACCCGTAACAGGTATAAAGAATACCAGGGTGCCGGAAGGCATCTCGATATGTTTTATCCTGAATATCTGGATACCAATGCACAGATTATCCGGTTGGTTTTTGATGATATGTACCGGCAGCTTTGAGGATTGTTAACGGTATTTTCTGTTGAATTTTACCTGTTCTTATTATAGAATTAATGCAAATGGCAGGAAGCTGTTAATTTCTTCTGCAATGCAGGCAGCGGAAATTGAAATTTTTCTTATCATTCAATAATGAAAAGAAATGGAAAACCAACAATAGCATTTCTCACTACCCAGTTTTCCAGGAATACGGTGAACAGTTCGATCTGGTTCGGTATTTACGAAACATCCCGTGAGGAAGATATTAATGTCATTTGCCTTCCAATTAACCCCATCAATTACCCACACGACTACTATTCAATGGCCAACGCACTCTTCAATCTTGTTACGGAAAAGAACTTCGACGGATTGTTGATCTGGGGGAGTGGTATTGCCAATCAGGCAACCCCGGGGGATCTCAAATCGTTTTATGACAAGGTATTGTCATATCCGACGATTAATATCAGTTTTGACATTGCGGGCATCCCCTCCATCTTCATAGACAATTATACCGGAATGTACGATATCTGCAATCATCTGATCGAGCATCACCACTGTAAGCGGCTGGCCTTTATTCGCGGCCCGGAACAGCACAGTGAAGCGGATGACCGATACAGGGCATACCAGGATGTGCTGCATCAGCACAATCTGGATGTGGAACCGGCGTTGATAATTACCGGAGATTTCTCAAAAACAGGAGGGTTACAGTGTACTCGAATACTGCTGGATGAACGACGGGTACAATTCGATGCATTGGTCTGTTCCAATGACTTGATGGCTTTCGGGGCCATGCTTGAACTGGAAAAACGTAATAGAGACATACCCGGGGAGATAAAAGTTACCGGGTTTGACAATCTTGCTGAATGCCTGAATCAGAAAGCGCCATTGACCACGGTTTCCCAGCCTTTTAAAGAGATGGGGAAAGCAGCGACCCGGATGCTTCTTGACATGATAAGGGGCAAGCAGCCGGACAATAAGGTAACCATTCCGTCAAAATTGATAATCCGGCAATCCTGCGGCTGCAACGATCCTGCGGCGGATATGCAGGTACGTAATCCGTCCCCGGTAAAAACGGCATTAAAGAAAAAGGATCTGATAAATTGTGCAAAAAAGGAATTGAATATAGCAGAGAAGCAAGATAAAAAAAGGATTCGTCAACTCGAGTTATTCGGAGATACATTGGCGAATGCCCTGAAGAACAGGGTGAAAAGGCCATTCCTCCAGGCTGTCTCCTCTGAACTGCATAAAGCAAGAACACGGATGGAAATTTCCGAAATTACTAAAATGGTGCAGATAATGCTGGACAAAAGCATTATGAATGCAACAGACAATGATATGTCTCTTTTGATTGAAAATATTATTTATCGGTCCAGGTCTGCTATTTGTGAATTCGACCGGAAACTTATCAACTATCAAAGATTGGTAGAAAATTATGAGAATGACAGACTACAGAGTTTTGTTTTCCGGTTTATCGCTTCTTTCAACTTAACCAAATTTTTCCATATGCTTGCAGAGGAGTTTCCCCGGATCGGCATAACAGAGTGTTTTATTGTTTTGTATTCCGCACCGCATATATCACTGGAAAAGGCTGTTCTGAAACTGGCCATTAATGGAAACAACACGATGCTGCCGGATGACAATGCCATCGAGTTTGATTCAAATGAAATCGTGCCTGATATGTTCTCCGCATCGGCAGACAGATTTGCCTATATTATAGAGCCCCTCTATTTCGAGAATGAGAATCTCGGATTCGTGGTGTTTGGTGAAGACTTCCTGATAAACGATCATTACACCACGTTACAGAGGGTATTGAGTGCCACTCTCAAGGGGGCATTATTGATCCAGGAAAAAGAAGACCTGTTGATAAAACTAAAACAGAAGGCGCATGACCTGGAGGTGGTGGCGGATAAGCTGCACATATCCAACAGGGAACTGGAGCAGTTTTCATTTATTGCGTCTCATGATCTTAAAGAACCGGTTCGCAAAATGCAATTTTTTTCGGAGCGCATAAAACAAAAGTATGTATCGGGGATGGATGAAAAGGGGATTGATTTATTACAACGGATGGAGAACGCAGCCACGCGGATGGTACTCTTAATCAATAGTTTGCTTGATTATTCGCGTATCACCACACATTCAAAACCGTTTGTAACCGTAAATTTACACAGCATGGTGAATACTGTTTTAAACGATCTGGAAATACCGATAGAACAGAAGCATGCACATATTGAAATCGGCGAACTGCCGGAACTCGAAGCCGATCCCAGCCAGATCCAGCAGCTTTTTCAAAACCTCATTTCCAATGCCATAAAATTCCAGGAACCCGGATGCATCCCGGAAGTAGCCATAACCTCACGGATACTTCAACTCGAGGCAACACCTGCCTGCGAGATAACGGTTGCAGACAATGGAATCGGCATCAAAGAGGAATACTTCGCTACCATTTTCGGTGTTTTCCAGAGACTTCACAGTCACAGGGAATACGAAGGATCAGGTATTGGCCTGGCGATCTGCAAAAAAGTGGTTGACCGTCATAAAGGAACGATTAAAGTGGAAAGTGTATACGGGAAGGGGACAAGGTTCATCATCACCCTTCCCCTCCGGCAGACATGATTATTTTAATACAAATTTTGCTATGATGCTGCCGGATACCCTGGCAAAAAAGACTTTTATTATATTTGTTTTGACTGTTATATAATAGTTCCTTTTTTCCCCGAGCCATTGCATTTTTTCCCAATATCTATAATCAACTGAATCCTTTTCACTACTCTTTTTATAATAGAGCTGTTGAATCCTGAAAATCATTAATGCTAAAAAACCGGGAGATAAAAACCTTGATAATCTGTAATAGTCAACTATTTTCCCTGCTATCTTATCAAGTCTCTTATCATATTTCTTTTTCATTTCATCTTTATTCATGAAAGCGCCAGTCTTGAATGTATCCGCACCAATTATTGAAAAACCCCATGTTCTTAATGCCGTACTCATTGTCATTAATGTATGCTTCGTGGAACCTGCGCCTGAAGTGCTTATAACATATGCGGATTTACCGGGAAATTCCGGGCGATGGCATACAAATGCCATACGATCAATCCAGTTTTTCAGCAGGCCGGATACATCTTCAACATAAACAGGACTGGATAAAATTATTATATCTGCTTCATTGATTTTATTTTTTATTTCTAACAAATCATCTTTAAGCGGACAATTCTTTTCGCCTTTATTAAAACATATACGGCATCCTTTACACATCCGGATAATATGTTCGCTTAAAAATACCGTATTTATGTCACTATCAATTTCATAGTTATGAGAATAATTTTTAATTTTTTGGCTTAACAGATAAACTGTATGTGATGTATTTCCATGTTTTCTCTGACTGCCTACAATGGAAAGAATTCTCAAAAAGCAACCTCTAGTATTTTATCTTTCTTACTCAAACAAACCTTCCTGGTCTGCCCTCCTGCGGTAATTTCATAATTACCATAAAACCCCCGTGTCCTGAAAAACCCGTCTTTACCGGTTATGCCGGAGGTTTTCGTCCACCACCTGCCAAAAACAAGATCACGGTATGCTGATCCCTGGGGGGTAATCGACCAGTCCTTTTTCCACATCGCCGACCACGGACGCCAGTGATCCTTTTCCCAGAACCCCCACATAACAATCGCTTCCACATCGGGGTGTGCAAAGTAAACCGGGAAAATTCTCTTCAGTTCCTCTGCCTGTTCCTGTTTGTCATCCGCTTCAAAAAGGCATTCGGTTATTTTAATGGGCAGGTGAAATGCGGAGAGTTTATCCAGGGTTTTCTGCACATGTTCAACAGACATGGGAGTTTTCACATAAGTCGAAAGATGACCCTGGCAACCGATTCCATCAATCGGGACCCCGGATGCCAGGAAATTCCTGATTTGAGTGATATAAGATTCCGCATTACATCCATAATCCGTGAGGATACCATAATCATTCATATACAGAACAATATCCGGGTTTCCTGCTTTTGCCATATATGCCATTTCATTCACAATGCCATATCCAAGGCGGCGGCGGAAAAAGTCATTATGAATCATCTCGTTATTCAAATCAAACTCATTGATGCGGCCTTTAAAATGTTCTGTCACACCGATAGCACGCCTTTTCACTGCCCGGCGAAGCTGTTCATTGTTCAGCTGGTGTATCCAGGGCAGGTTATGTTGATCTTTATCCCAGAAAATACAGTGACCCCGCATCGGTATGTCGCGTTCTTTGCAGAATTCCCATATCCTGTCTGCAAGGTAGTAATCCACAATATTTTCCTCAAGCTCACACCTGTACCATTTTAACGCATTCTCATGTACGGCAAAGTTGAAATTCTCACCAAGGATTTTCAAAAACATCGTTCTGTCTTCCACGGACATGGCATTCTTTGCTTTTTCTGCAATATTATCTGTTATGGCAGTGCCGAACAGGAATTCATGGCGTACCTGGTTAATCGTTACTTCAACCCCGGGACCGGCTTTTACCGTAATATCGCCTTTCCGTATTTCTTCGATACGTGCATCAATTGTTGAATTTGTTTCCATCTTAAAACTCCTTAAATTGGTATCATGACTACATATTATTGGTATATTATTATAGAAGTGTATGGAGTTCGTCAAGGAGGAACCAGACGGGGGTGCGAACGCCATAACAGGTTTTAAAAACCACGGAACACACTGAATACACAGAAATAAAAGACCGAAAATAAAATAATGAAAG
>JAFGQK010000366.1 GCA_016935735.1 Spirochaetales bacterium
CTTTCATTATTTTATTTTCGGTCTTTTATTTCTGTGTATTCAGTGTGTTCCGTGGTTTTTAAAACCTGTTATGGCGTTCGCACCCCATAAAAAGGTAATGCTTCAAATGCACCAAATCCTTTATTATAATAAAGAGAACACTCAATTGCCTTAATGCTTTGTTCGAGTGTGGTATTCCCCTTCGTGGCATAAAGATAAACCGACCCCGGGGGAACAGCCCTGTACATCGGTTTCGGCTTGTTTTTTTTCATATCGAAACCGCCGACAGGAACCGCTTTCCCGACGGAAGCAGCAAGTAATGTAATGCCATCATTATTTACCGGTTTCCAGCCCTCTTTTTCAAATATTGCCGGTGTTGTAAAATAGATTTTAATAAACGACGGATTGTGTTCTTTATAAACAGCTTTTGCTTCTTCGTTATATTGTTTAATATAATAAGGCACTTCCTGCATAATCTTATACCCTGCAACCTTTGATTCACCGCCAAGTTTTAAAAAACCTTCTTTGTCCGGGATTTTCAAATGATTGCTTTCAATCTCAAGCAGGATTGACCAGTCTTTTTGAAACTGCATGACATCGATACGGTACAGTTTTCCTTCTTCCGAGGTATGTGTTGCTTTATCACGGGTTATTCCTATTTTATAATCCGGCAGGGCAACAGAAGTAAACGGAATCATATTTGTTATGCAGTAGCGGTAATAATACTCATTATAAAGAGAGGATATATCCATTAAAAGATTGCCACCACTTTCGGTTTTTCTTTCGGTAACCGCTTTTACATAGCAGGGAATATCGAGTGATGAAAGATGATTTTCATCATTATCCATATATTCTTCATAGTATATATTTCTATTGTTATTGTCATCGGCATATATGTCACGGGGTGCCGGCAGGTAGATGCAGCTATTGTCTTCATTGTACAGGGAGATTTTTTTCAGTTTTAACCTGTTTTCCAGGATATCCCTGTCGTTACCGGATGCCATAAACAGGCTGGCTACCGCACCCCAGAGGACAGACGGATTGGGCATAAGATTTGTGTTTGCCCATGCATCTTCCCCGCTGGTATACGGTTTACCGTCCCGGAAAAAAAGAAAATCATGGGGTGTCAGTTTGATATACATTTCCCATCTCCCGTGAAAGCTTATCTGCCAGTTTCAAGAATGAAACAAAGGAGTTTATATCAAAATATTCGATACCTCTCTTATAATGATTGAGTGAGTAAAAAAAATTTTTTATCTCATTATAAAGTGATTCATGTTTCCATATTGCATCCTGCGTTTTATTCTCTGTCGAACGGATCATGAGCCGTTTCAATTCAGTCATCATCATCCCGGCTATGAGTTCGGACTCTTCCGGTTTATAGTACTTTTCAAAAAAACCGAATTGACGGCAAAAATTGAAGATAAAAGAGGAAGAAAGAGTATCCCGGCCCTCTTTTTTGATTAATACTTTCACTAATTTTTTTAAAATCGTTTTATCCCGGTATGTAATAATTGCCGTGTAAATGGTGTTACTCTTTGTAATAAAAGCGATACCGATCCGGTTCTTTTCTTCAATAGCTTTAGCTTCTTTTTCCATACGCCGTGCAGCTTTAATCACCTCCTGTAAAGGTGTTTTATAATGGGCTATGACAACACCGGCGGAAAAGGTGAATTTCTTATTGTCTTTAATAAAATCAGCAAGATTGTCATTCACCAATTCTTTAAAAAGATTTTCCCAGGCGGTTAATGATTCAAACACATAAGCAAGATTCACAAAACCCATAAAATCATCTCCACCTGCATAAACAGGTTCACCCTTTGGTGTAGTCAATACCTTTTTCGCTGCTTCGGAGAATTCGGAAAGCGAATCCGAAAATTTTTTATGAAATTCTTCAAGGTTACTGTTTTTTTCCAGGAACTTGCCGGAAAGCCATTGTCCCATATTGTCACCATCGAACATGACAAGGGCATAATACCGGGAAGGTTCTTTGTATTCCCGGTACCATTCGGAAAGCATTGTTTTAGCCTTTTCAAGCCTTTCAGGGTCTTTTAAATAATTATTTTTCTTAACATACTCTTCCGTCAGATTCTCTTTATAATAAAGCTGGTCATTAAATTCTTTAAAACAGTTTTTGAATTCCTCGGCTTCTTCTCTCACTTTATTATTTTCAAGCCAGTTCATTGCCGCAATTCCGGCCGTGGAAGGAAAGCTTTCCTTATTGTAAAAACGCTTGGTAAAGCAGGGGGCACAGAGGCCTTCCTTTTCATCGATTCCGGCGATGGGAACAGCTTTTTCAGAAAATGGCGGTGGCTTTTTTCGTTCATTACTATAAAAGAGTATATTCCGTTCCCCGCATAATGAACATTTCCTGCCCCCTGCTTCATTCAACTGAGTAAAGGTACGGGTGTTTTTTACCGCCTTTGTCAATTCCATAAGGTTATTGTATGAATCCGTATAATTGTCATTACAAGGAACCGCAGCCCATTGAATCTCAAACAGGGAATTCCATTGGTTCTGCCCTTTAGAAAGGATAAGGCTTTTATCCTTTTCATTATAATAACTTAAAGCCTTTTCGTAGTTTGTAACACATTGCTGCATCATTGCCTGCTTTATTGTATTTACCTTTTCTCTTATTAAATTTGCGGTCTTATTCTCTATTTTAACAACAAGACGGTTTGGAAAGGATTGACCGTTTCCTGTTGCATTTTTACCGGGGAAAATAATTTCCCATTGCAATTCCATTACTCTTTTGATTGCATATGCGGTTAAGCCGGATAACATACTGCTTCCGCCGAACAGATCTGTTGTCTTACGTGCCCGGGCAATAAAGGATTGAACCGGGCTTATGAAGAGGTGAAGGAGATACTTCATATGATGACCTTCATGTTAGATTCCAAAAAAGTATTAAATTCATTTATCACACTGTTGTATTCTGATAATGAAACTTTCTGAGATAACTCTCTGTTGCCCTGGCAATAATTATAAGGTATTGATAAAATATAGCCCTTAATTTTTTTTTCTTTTACTTTTATTAATGTAAGAAAATATGGTTTGTTGTGACGTTCCAAAGATGATTGTCTTCCAATTGGTGCAGCTATATAACTTCGTTTATGCACGTTTCCCAAAGATATTCTTGCATTAAGATAAATTGAACCTAAATTTACTAATGCTTCATCCCAGGTTTCATATTCTTTCTTTAAACGATATAATGTTGTATCTTTAGAAAAAGCAGTATAATTTGCCTTTTTTTTATCCTTATTAATTATCAATTCTCTTATATTATTTAATTCCGGTTTGGGGTTTATTATTTTGAATCGGCCAAAACCATTCCTCGATTTTGCACCCAAACCACCCAAATATGCTATTAAATAAAAAGATTTTTTTATTTCATTAATTATATTAGTATTTTTTAACATTATTTCAAATCTTATATTAAACCTGAATCCTGCCTTTATATATTTTCTTTCAAATTCATATTGTTTTTTCCCTTTATTCCATTTTAAAGTACTATAAGCTAAATAATCAATTATATTTACTTTACGAATTTTCCCCTGGTATTCAATTGGATAACTTTGATTGAGGAATTTATCATCTTTTTTAAACTCATTGATATCATCTTTTTCCTCCACCCTGACAATCACCTTACTCCGTCCCTGTCCTTCACCGCTCCCCCCGAAAATTGCGGCCTCTTTTTTCCTGAGTTCATCAATGGATAAATGACCATTCATGGCTCTCCACCAGAAACGTAATGCTCCTTTTATGGAAGCGGCGCGTAATTCCGGGGTTTTTCCGTTTGCACCTGCTAAAAACATGGGTGTTATCGTTTCACATTCAAAGGTTATTGTTTCCATGATATTTTCTATCTATCTATCTATCCCTGTTTTATTCATCCTGCCTGTCTGATAACGTTATCCAAGCCTGTTTCAGGGTGAATAATTTGAATTTTATGTATTATAGATAAAAATGCAAATGAAAAATTCTTTTTTTAAACAGAAACCATTCTAATTCCCCCGGCAACCGGAAAACTCTCATCCTCCGCCACAGAAGCTGCACATTCATCACATGATGTTTCTATACCAGGAATGTTCAAAAAACTATAGTCTCTCACAGAGCACACAAAGCACACGGAGAATTTTTTATTCCTCTGCATGCTTTGTGATCTTTGTGAGAGATTTTCTTACAAAAAACCAGTTCTTGAAATCATACCATTTATATATATTGACTTTAACAAAGCATCAGTATAGATTTATATTAATGAAGAAAGAAAAAATATACCAATAAAATGTGAATTATTGTTGCCCGAATATATAATAACCGTTTTAGGGATCCGGGAAAGCGAAGTCGAATCTGAAATAAAATGTAAATTGGCAGTGTATCTGTTTCAAGAGAATAAGTTAAGCTTTGGACAAGCCCGGCAACTCGCCGAAATGAATATATGGGATTTCATTGATGTTTTAAGAAGCCATAAGGTTCCTCTCCATTATGATTTATCTGAATATGAAGAAGATTTAAAAACAACGGAATTCGCCTTATTTGCCGTAAATCTCTGAAAGGCCGACCAGCGTATGCTGTTCCAGTTCAGGGAGGAACTCATATAATACATCGAGCACCTCACTGTTCTGGACATGGCCTATCATGATAACATACCTGTTTTTATCGGCCAGTGTGATTCCTTTTTTCATCTGTTCCCGGATAAGCTCCCTGTCCACCGTATTATCAAGGAATATATGCCGCTCCAATAACGGGATACCCGAACGGGATGCCAGTTCCCGGCACACCGAAGCAGCAGTCGTTTTTGAGTCCAGAAAATAAAGGCCATGTTCGTAAAAGTAATGAAGGATGATATCCATTTTTTCCGGGTTTGCAGTGAGTTTTGATCCCATATGATTGTTTGCCCCCCTGGCCCCCGGCACTGTTAAGAGGTTTTCCGCAAGAATGGCAACAATCTCTTCTTCCGTATGTGTTGAGTAGAGTGCACCGGGACCCGGATTCTGGCCATTTTCCGGCTCCATGGGCTGATGAAGTATAACCTCGTTTCCTGATTCGGCAATAAGCTGTGCAGCTTCGGTGCTGTATTGCAACTGGGGCAAAACGGCGATGGTAAGTTTGCCCGGAAACTGTAAAAACGGGAGTAAATCTCTTATATTGTTCCCTGCGTCGTCAATCACAAAAGCGATCCTGCCTTTTTTTTCTTCCCGTTCTTTAACGTCCGGGAGAACTTTTTCACTTTCTTCCTCCTCTTTCCTTTGAATTTTATCCTGCCCTGAATCATTCTCTGTGACGGATTCGGTTCTTTCTTCTTTCCCTGAATCATCCTCTGCAATAGGGCCGGATATCTTTTTTTGAACAGGAATCAGGTACAATATAATTATGGAAAGGAAAAGGATGAGAAGTAAAGCAATGAAAGCCCTGCTGATTTTCTGTTTTTGCGTCATTCTTTATTAATTTTTGGCAGAATTCAGGTAAAAATGAATGCATATTTTATTTTTTTATGAACGAGATTCATCAGGAACATTGCTCATGCTGGTATAAATAAAAAAAGGGGCTTTCTAAAAGAGAAGGTCTTGCAGAAAGCCCCTGTAATATATTCTTTGACAAGTTTAATTGATGCAGTACTCTTTAAGGTCTCCGGCGAGTTCTTTCAGCTTGGAAAGGGCTTTCATTTCAATCTGGCGTACTGTTTCAGGAGAAATGCCCATTCTTGCACCAATGGTTTTTAGTGTGTATCTTTTACCCCCATAGAAAGAGAAGCGGTATTTAATAATTTCCCTTTCCTTTTCCTTAAGGTTTTCAAGATGTTTTAATGTCGCTTCACGGAGACTCTTTCTCATAAATTCACTATCCGGATCATAGGAGTAATCTTCCAGTACTTCCTGGAGGGTCCCGGAGACATCATTTGTTTCGCTGTCCAGGGAAACAATGTGACTCGATACGGAAAGAAGGTTATAAATCTCTTTTTCCGTCATTCCCAGTTCACTTGCAACCTCTGAAATTTCGGGAGTTCTCATATATTTTTGTGAAAGTATATTGATTGTTTTGTTTATTTTCCGAATTTTCTCTTCTTTTCTGTGGGGAAGACGGATTGCCCTTCTTTTATTGGAAAGCGCCCTGACAATGGATTGCTTGATCCACCATGATGCATAGGTGCTGAAACGGACCCTTTTCCTGAAATCAAACTTTTCTGCTGCTTTCATCAATCCGAGGTTGCCCTCCTGGATTAAATCAAGAAGTGCAACATCACTTGTTTTAAAGGTCTTTGCAATCTTTACCACAAGCTTCAGATTTGCTTCTATAAGTTGTTTTCTCGCCTCATCATCCCCATTTTCTATTCTTTTTGAAAGATCTAGCTCCTCCTCGAAAGAGAGAAGCGGTGTATCCTTTATCTGATTGAAATAGGTTTTTAACGGATCGATTGTCTTCTTTTCCTTCATATCATGCTCCATATTTCTGCTCCCTTCGTGCTATTAATAATGCAAGAATCGTGCCAACCGTAACTATTTAATAGATGTTTTTAATTCCTTATATTATAAAGATTTATTATGAGTTATGATAAGAATGATATTATTGAATGAAAATAGTGTATACTTTTTTATACAGTATATAATATTCAGACTATAATATTACTATGGTCGGATTGTGAAAGCTGCCTGTAAAGGGAATCACTTAAACCAAATCCGGCATTCTCTGCCATTTTTTTTGCATATTCATCATAGAGCATATCTTCAAATACTTCTTCGGCAAAACCCCCGTCAATAAGACCGCTTTTGTTGATGGTCTTTTTCATCACATTAAGCATCTGTTTTATAAATATTGCCTCAAAATCCTGACAAGCTTTATATAAATCCGATCCTTTATCTATCTGCTTTGTACGATTTTCCACCCCGTTCCACCTTGCTTTTTTAAAATTGGACTTATTCATCCCTGCGTGAACAGTCTTTAATATCGTTGTAGTTCTATACATTTCAGTTGCATAGAGATTATTCATATTCATGATATCCATCGTATATCTCCTTCCATTACATAATGATAAGTGAACCGTACAGCGCCCCGGCCCGCTGTATTGCCTGGAGAATTCCGATAATCACATCGGCTTTTAATCCGGCTGCCCGGAGAACGTCAATAAGATCATTTACCGTTGCCGTATCTTCAATCACAAATGTATCCGGATATTCATTTTCATCATCAGTATAGTAATACGAAGAGTTTACTGTTACATTCACATCCCTGTAAGATACTGCCACCTTGCCGATCTTTACCTTCTCTCCGATAATAATCACCCCTGTATTCGGGTTAATTACCACTTTTCCTGATACATCGGGTGTGAGGGTAAGGCTTTCCATATCGGCAATAAATCCGACAATGTCATCTCTTCGTGCTTCAGGAACGGTTACCTCGATAATGGCCGCATCCTTTGTTTCCAGCTTAATCTGGTCGAATTTTGTCTTGATTGCTTCTGCAACTGCTGTAGCAGTGACAAAATCAGGATGACGCAGCACAATACGGATAATCCCGTTCTGTTCGTAGGTGGATACGACTTCTCTTTCAATAAACCCGCCTCCCGGAATAGTACCCACTGTTTTTGCCGATTTACTCGAAGGAGATACAAGCACCTTGCCCTGGGCATTGGCATATACCCTGTTGTTTGCTGCCTTAAGGTTTGTCTGGAGGAGGATACCTTCCTCCAGACTCCGTGCATCCCCAATACTGGAAACAGTGACATCCACCCTGTCACCGGGGTGGATAAAGGGGGGAAGTTCCATACTTACCATGACCACTGCACAGTTTTTGCTTTTTATATCGGAAGTTGATAATTCAATCCCGAAGTTTGAAAGAAGGTTTGCCAGTGTCCCTTTTAACAACTCCGATCCCTGGGAATCACCTTTCCCTGCAAGACCGGTCACAAGGCCGATACCGGATAACTGATTTTCCCGGATTCCGCTTAAATATGCAATATCCTTAATCCGTACCTGCGGCACAGGGAAAAGCTGTCCGGCTGCAATAAAGAAGAGGATGCAGAGAAACAGAAACCCTTTCTTACATTTCAAGTAAAACCTCCCTGTGTCCTGTTACCTTCGCAATGATCCATTCCGATGATTGAGACGGTCTTACCTTCACCGGCTCTCCCACTGTACCTGAATCTGCCGCTTTCCCGGTCATTGAAAGGAGTATCGTCCCCTTTTTAATGATAATTGTTACATTTTCCCCTGCCCGGACATGAAGTATCTTTTTTACACTTGATTTGTAGATAATCTCCCCCTGGTCAATTCTTTTTACTGTCTGAAAATCCCCTGCTTTTTCATCTTCCGCAAAAACTTCTCCCATAAAAGGATTTAATTTTTCTTCTATTATGTATAGTTTTTCCCAGGAGAGTGCTTCATTCCGTTCAAGGGTTTTTGCAGCTTTTACGACCGGAATATACTGATTCACATGAAAGAAGATAAGCTGTTTTGCTGACTCACCATATGTCCTGCTTATTACATAGACTCCTGTTTCTCCTGCCGGAAATCCCATAAATTCCTGTTTGCTCTGTAAAAGAAACCGGCAGTCTCCTTCCCTGCCCAGGTCCCCGATTATCGAAAACGCCGGAAATTCAACCTCCACCCTGTTATTTCCTTTACAGAGTATGGATTCCAGGAAACCGGTAAACTGATGAATAAAATCATTATTCCAGGTCTTGCTGAACACTGCTGGTAATAAAATGGTTCTTTTCCCGATGATAACTACTGATTGATTTGTCAATGCCGATACTGCTTCACGGATATACCGTGAAGTGACAAAGTGTATCCTGTCTGCCGGAAGAGGAAGTCTATGCGTTTGAATGCGGTTTTGCACGTACAGGGACGCATCGTTGACAGAAAGAAGGGCGCCAAGGGTAACCGGTTCTTCGATAAATACGATATCTTTCATATACAGGGTAATGCCGGAAACCCATGTCCATTGAAAGAGCAGGAAAAAGAGTATGAAAACAAGCCTTTTCCTGCAAAAAAAGCAGTTTATACCTTCTGAACAGAGTATACAGGAATTAATCCGGTTTATCATGAATCCTGACATAATTATTATCGTTTTAAATTTGTTGCCGTTGAAAGCATGGAATCCGATGTCTGGATCGCCTTTGAATTGAGTTCATACGCCCTCTGGGCGACAATCATATTCACCATTTCCTGGACAACAGAGACATTTGACATTTCAAGGAACTTGTGGACAATTTTTCCCATCCCGGTAAATCCCGGTCTTCCCGGGATAGCCTCGCCGGAGGCATTGGTCACTTTAAGAAGGTTTTCCCCGATAGCCTGGAGACCTGTTGGATTGACAAACCTGTATAATTCGATCTGTCCTACTTCGATAATATCATCGCTCCCCTCGACTTTCACCGTTACCCTGCCATCCTGTGAAATGGAAAGGCTATCAGCCAGGAAACCCTGGGGAAGAATGACCTCGGGCATAAGTCTGTACCCATTTGATGTCACGATCTGGCCATTCGAATCAATCTTGAATGCCCCGTCTCTAGTATACCCATAGGAACCGTCGTAAAGAAGAACCCGGAAGAAGCCTTCTCCTTCTATTGCCATATCAGAGACATTCCCTGTTGATTGCAGGGCACCCTGGGTATATATCTTCTGGGTTGCTGCAGGCCGGACACCATGGCCAACCTGGATTCCGGTGGGAACCAGGGTTACTTCTGTTGCAGGGGTTCCTGCAACACGGAGGGTCTGGTAAAGAAGATCCTCAAAATCCGGCCGGTTCTTCTTAAATCCTGTTGTATTGACATTGGCGAGATTGTTGGAAATTGTATCAATATTGAACTGCTGGCCGGTCATCCCCGATGCAGCAGTCCATAAAGACCGCATCATATATTATTCACCTCCTATACTTTTACTGCTTCATTAATGAGTTTTCCCAGCAACTGGTCTTCACTCTGGATAAACCGCTGATTTGCCTCATAACTCCTGTGTACTTCAATTATTTGTACCATCTCGGTAACAGGATTCACATTTGCTGCTTCTAGAAATCCCTGCCTTACCCTGGGCCGGCTTTCCTCCCCTGTCACTTCCCCCGGCCCCGAGTGTTCTGTGGATTTCCAGTAAGAATCTCCCACCTTTTTTAAATAACGTGTACGTTTAAAATTAACGATTTTGAACCTATCCACCTGTTCAAGATTTTCCCATTCATTCTCTTCCAGGCTTACAAGCCTGTCATCATCCCCGGTAAATGTAGAATTCTGGAAAATGACCCCATCCTGGTCCACTATAAAATTATTTTTCTTGAGTTTTATTGGACCATTTTCCCCAAGGACAAACTCCCCGCTTTTTGTTACAAGATACCCGTCATTATTAAGAAGAAAAGAACAATTCCGGGTATACCGTTCTCCTTCCGGTGTTGCCACTGTCAGAAAACCTTCCCCTTCCAGGGCAAAATCGAATGGATTATCTGTCTGCTTGAGTGAACCCTGGGTAAAATCGGTAAAAACCTCGTTCACTTCTGTCCCTGTTCCCAGCTTACCAATAATTGGCGCTGTATCGACAGAGCCAAAGGGGAATACATATACCCCGTCATCAGACATCCTCCGCAAAAGGAGTTCCGGAAACGATTTCAATATTGGAGTATCCCGTTTGTACCCATTCAGGTCAACATTTGCAAGATTATTCGAAAGGGCATCAAGGCGGTGCATCTGTGCGATCATACCGCTTGCGCCTGTATATAAACCACGTATCACCATGTACCTCCGGGGGTTTTAAGTAAGTTGTCCTTAAGCTGAACATTGTTTATAGGAGGGTCAAGTCTTTATCGATCTGTATAAATTAAAAAGCTTAAGGACAACTTCTATTACATTATCGGCTGCAAGACTTATTTATTTATGGGGATTTTTCAATGATAAATTTGAAAATTTTTCCAATTTACTTATACTTTTTATTGAGGGCTGTTCAACAAGTTGAACCACGATTGTAATGTATAAGGTACTCCTTAACATTCGTTAAGGCGCAATTGTAATTTACAAGGCACCACCTTGTTTTTTACAATTGGACTTCAACTATATGAAGACGGGTAATCGCTCTCATTCTTGTTTTTTATTGTTTATTAATGTTCATGATGGAGGTGGAGATAATGCAGAAGGGTGTAATTTATAAAATACTCCAGGATGTATACAAACTCCGATGCTCCGGTGTTATGGCAGAGGTGCGGCAAAGAATTATCCGCATGCAAATTTCTTTAAAAACCGGGTTGAATTTAAATGAATATACACCGGAATCCATGGACCCGGATGATGATATTCAGAGGGTATTAAATGTAATAAAAGGCTCGGAAATAGGGCTTGAACACTATCAATATAAAAAGGAAGGGAGTGTATAATTATGGAAAAGAATTGTATAATTTCATATGGTGCAAAAACAATAGAAGAAGTTCTTTCTGCCATAAAAGTCAACAATCCCGGATTTATGATCTTTTTTTATGGCGCAGGGAATGATTATAAAAAGATAGAAGAGAAGATCAAGCCCCTTCATGTTCCTTTTATCGGATGTATGGATGCGGGCAGACTGGTATCAGGGGAATACCTTCTTGATGAAACAACGGTTGTGGGCATGTCCATATCAAAAGAAATCATCAGTATGATTGTCATCGATACGGTGGATTTATCTCCTTCCCGTTCCAGGGATGATATCCGTGCAGAAAGCAGGATGAAATTCCAGGAAGCTGCTCAAAGAATTCACATTGATCTGAATAATCCGGATATGGAAAAGGATGTGGCGATAAACCTGGCCTTTGGCCTGAACTCTGCCACACCTTTTTTGGAAGGCCAGAGCGAGGCCGGGCTGATGCTCCAGACTATTGGCGGAAGTTCCGGGGGAAAAACTGATTTTATCGAGACGAATGTCATAAGCAGTTCGGGGAGCGGACATGTCGGTGCTTTTGCCATGATCCATTTGAATGATCCATATAAGTTTATTATGGACCGTGTTTCCAGCTTTACCTCTTATGAAGAGAAAACCCTGAAAGTGACAAAACTTGCAGATCCCCGGCACATCCTTGAATTAAACGGGAAACCTGCTACAAATGCTTATTGTGAAGCACTTGGAATACCTTTATCTGAATTAACCCCTGAGATATTTGCCAACAATACCCTTGGTATTGACCCGGGGGATGGAGAACGTCTGATTACCAGTATTATGAAAAAGGATGACAAAACCGGGTTACTTACCTATAACGATGTTATCCCCGGAACGCAATTCAAACTGTACCGGACAATCTCGCAATATGATGAAAGAAGCAGGAGTATTTCCGATGTGTTAAAGAATAAAAAGGTGGTGGGATATATTTCTTTTGACTGTATCCTCTGCTATATCGCCCGGAATTCGCTTAACGAGGTAAAGGAAATTGCTGCCATGTATGAAAAGCTTCTCCCCGGTATTCCTAAAATAGGGTTCGGCACCTTTAGTGAAAATATCTGTGGTGCAAACATAAACCAGACAGAAACATACCTTGCGATTATTAAGGGGTAGAAACGGCAATCAAATGTAAATCTCTTTTTCACTGATTTCAAAAAGAATTCGTGATATTCACTAAAATAATTCTTAATCAAGAAAATCGATGGAATTTATGGCATTAAAATCCAGGATCCACTTCTATTAAAACTTCAATTGTTGGGGGCTTTCCAGAAAGCCGGAGTGATAAAGGAATAAAGTGTTATACGGTTTTTAAGGATGTGTGTGGTTTTATGCATTTTTAAAGCCTTAATCGCCAGAATGGCATAAAACGATGGTCATAAATAGTGATTATTCTTTTTCTCGGGCGTAAATGCTGTACAACTATCCTTAATTGTCTTATATACTGACGCAGTGTTAGACGGCTACCTCTGGCTTCTTTTTCCCACTCTTTATACATTCGTTCCAATTCCTTCAAGACATCCTCTTTATACTCATCCACCAGTTTAAAAAACACCTTTATAAAGAACCGTACAATCTGCCCCATACTAAAAAAATTTAAATCCTGGTGAATCAACTTCAACTTCCTGTACAAATCCTCAGGCAGGTATGCATGTGCATGCACACGATTTTCATTCGGGTCGGGAGACACATACTTATAACAGCTATCCCGCTGCTTCCCCCAGTCATGCTCTCGTTTTATAACTGGTACAAGCAATAAGAGAATTCTTACAACGCTTCTTGAAATCTTATGTAATCCCTTGAAAACATCCAGTTCCTCGAGACGTATTCTCATACTTTGAGCGATAACAAAATGAAATTCATGTAATTCCGGCAAATCCATTTCATCCTCCTTATAGAATGATATCCCTGCCATATATAACACCCCAAAATATCGTCCTGCATTCATAAAAAAGCAATTTTTTTATTTTTTTTCCCATATTCCCCGACTTATCTCTTCA
>JAFGQK010000367.1 GCA_016935735.1 Spirochaetales bacterium
TAGCTCCGCAAATTATTTAATGGAAGAAAAGGGAAACCACCGATTACACATCTATGATGAAAGTCAAGTATTTTTCGAGAATTTTCTTAGAAAATTCTTTTAGGATACTCGCCCTTGCGGGGAGTTATCCACACGCAGCTTTTCGCGGTGCCCAAAACACCTGGCGAAAAGTTGCTTGTGGGAAACTCCGCATCGCCCTTCCTTAATCCTTTAATCTTTAATCTTTAATCTTTAATCGTGTAATCATATTATATGCTAAAGAATACATTAATAATGAATATTAAGTCAAATATACTTTAGTATATTCCCTTTATAAAAATTTTTTCAATAGAGCGATACAGAATTTCCTAATCGAGTAATTGTGTAGACACCCGCCTTATTTTTCTAAAATTTGGGTGTTTTTCCCGATTTAAATTCTTCTAAATTCGCAGATTGTTCCGCTTTTATTAAAAATAATTATAATCAAACGAATGCACACTTTTCTTCATATTCTAAAGGCAATAATTATTTTATTAGGAGATTAAAAACCGGATGGTTTTATTTCAGAATATTCATTCAGTGATTTAGTGAAAAAGACCCCGTTTACAAAAGAAGAGATATTTGATGATCTGAAAAACAGGGGGTATATCGAAGATCATACATTATCTCCGGAATTCAAAACAGCAGATAAGAGCTTCCAATTTAGTATAGATCCCAGATTTTCGGATATTAATGATGAGGAAAAGTTATAATCCTTTTCAGGTTTTTAAGAAAAAAAATCAAAAAAATGTGCTTTACTTCAATAAAAAAGCATTCTCTTATTCACGGGTATCAATAGACCGGTGTATAGAGAATGCTTTCATAGCATTACTGCTTAATATCAGCAGAAACTGTCTACCAGGCCAACATAATACTGTGCGATTAAAAGAGCATCCACAATATCGATCTGTCCGTCACAGTTTGTATCAGCATTATTGATATTAAAGTTAGACGGATCAAGACCGACATAGTACTGTGCAACAAGCAGGGCATCAACAATATTAATCTCACCGTCCTCATTCACATCGCCAGGATTTCCTCCGGATGCTGAATAGAGCCGGTCCTGCGGAATTATCTGTTTTACCCGGGAATTACTTGACCAGGAAAGCTGGGCAACTGCTTCCCCGCCCTCTTCATAGAATTCCACCATAATCGGGTAACGCTGTCCTGCGGTCAGGTTAATCGTTCCTGTATATTCAACAGGAGCCTCTGAAGTCCACTCTTCAATTACTGTTTGACCGCTGATAGTCAACCGGCAGCCGTCGTCTGTATAATCATAAAATGTGTAGGTTTCGGAATATGCTGGTTCTATCTCACCGCTCCACCGGATGGAAAAATTATCTTGCGGTATGGAAGAATCAGGTGATCCTGTTCCCCAATCAAAATCAATAGCAGGATCTACCCGTGTTAGAACGAGGGTATCAAAATTCATACCAGTGTAGTATTCGCCCAGTAACCCGTCACCATTTCCGGGAGGTGCTGTTGGTCCCGGTGTTGGTGTTGGGGTTGGTCCTGGAGTACCCTCGGTTCCTGTTCCCCACCACTCATACCAGCTGGCGTAGTTGATGGAAGAATAACTACTGGGGTAAACCTGGACGTTTCTGGTGAGGCTCGTCTGACCTGACATGAACTTATCCAAGAAGTAATTAAGGTCTGCGTTAAAGCCGGATGGAAATGCACAGTGCGTATGTCCGCCGTCAATGCCAAAACCGAACCTGTCGGCTATGCCAAGAGTACTGTATATCTGCTGAACAGCCCTGCTGCATACGTAGCATGATGGATTTGACAGCCATTCATAATCAGTGTTCCCTGTCACGTATAGGGCACGCGGTGCACACATTGCCATTAACATATGATGATCCTCCGGCAGGTACCAGACATTATCGCCGCCAAAATCGAACATGCTTTCCTTAAACCACTCATGACTGGTTTGAGCCAGGCCTTCCACGCTTCCATCCGGCAAGGTCTTCGAGTAACGCCACGATGTGGCACCACCGCCACCTGACTCCTGGGCGATTGTAAGAGCGATACGCTCGTCAAACGCCCCTGCAAAGAGCGCCATTTTACCGGCATAGGAGCAACCGGTTACTGCTATGTGGTTTAAATCTATAGGCAGACTCCCCTGGGTTTTTTCCAGACCATCGATTATTCGGCTGACACCCCAGGCCCATGCGCTGTATTGTCCCGTATTATCAATATTAAGATCAGGGTAAAGCCGGTAATAGGGGTTCGAATTTGACGGGCTGTTATAAGTCGTTACCTGATCGTGACTGTAGGTAATTCGTGCAATATTGCGGCTGCTAAAGGCACTCTCGGAGAGACCTCCACTGGGACTATTCATCCCGATCACTACAGGGAAGGGACCGCTCCCCGCCGGGAGGGAAACTGCACAAGCCAGCGTGAGCGTTTGTCCATTCGCAGTTACCTGTACCGTGAGTGTGCCGCCAGAGTAACTGGCAGTAACTTGTGATGGATCAACAGCCGGCTTGGTTCCAATCTCATAATATTCGATCTGGGCTTTGATCTCGGCGCGGTGGTGGCTCCATTCACTAAAGGCAGTGGAGCGGATGTCTCCAACGGGGTCATCGGCCCACCTGAACGGATCGGGCAGATCGTCAATACGCGGGAGACTGCCCAGATTCGGTAAAGGTGGCAATGGGTAATCCGCACCTGTATTTTCAACATCATAGACATAGGGAATTTCCTGGGCTTGAATTCCTGTGACAAAAAACATTAAACATAAAATCCCTATATAGAGAAATAAGTTTTTTTGTAATTTTTTTAAGAAAGATAAAAATCTACAATCCAGATTACACATTCCGGATATTGGTGTTTGTTTTTTTTTCAAAATAATTCACCTCCTAATGCTAAATCAGTAATAAATGAGGTTCTTGAAAAATACTATATTTACTGCGAGAACCAACCTTAACAACAGTGGAGTATTTTTATTTCCTCTTAGTATAATAAAATAAAAATACTCCGGAGACTCGAATAATAGAAATTAACTTATTACCATCACCTCCTTTATCCATAAACAATATAAAGAAGTAAATTAGTACTGCTATATTATCCGGTTTCCATGTCCATACATCATGTATCCCCCTGATCCGGTAGAGGAATATTTTATTATACCATGATGTACGTTAACGCACAAGTATTTTTCTATAAATAAAAAGACAATGAAAATAAGAAAAATACAACCGAGCGCCTAGAGAGATCGCTTTTCCTTAAAAAAATACCGGGCTTGATTTTCATTCAAATCTATGAGACTATAGGCGGGTAAATAAAATATTTATATGTAATGAAGGAGAATGAAAACATGAATATGAGAAAAGCATCACCCGGGAAACTCATAATTCTGTGTATGATGACACTATTATTCAACTTATTCACTTTTCAGGTTTTTGCACAGAACATCATGGTTTATTGGAGTGATGTAAATCAGGAAATCGATGGGTTCGGCGCTTCCGCTGCTTTCAAACAGGCAGATAACCTGAAAAAATTCCCAACTGCCACAAGAAACCAGATTCTCGATCTTCTATTTTCCCGGACCTCGGGGATCGGCCTTTCCATGGTAAGAAATATGGTAGGTGACGGAAGTATGAGTGAATGGGGAAATGATATTGACGGACCTATTGAAACCATCGAGCCGCAGAACGGCACCTGGAATTTCGATGCTGTGGATGAGCAGATATGGTTTATGAAAGAGGCTGAAGCGAGGGGCTGCACCCGGTTCTTCAGTACGGTCTGGAGTCCTCCCGGCTGGATGAAAGATAATAACAGATGCATTAATGGCGGATCCGTGCTTACGGATATGTATGATGAATATGCCGGCTACCTTTATCAATATATACACGAATATATGAAGAAAAGGAACAATATTACCATCTATGCAATATCCATCGCAAATGAACCGAAGATGAGTACGAGTTATTCTTCCTGTAAATGGACAGGTAATCAGTTCAGGGACTTTATCAGGGATTATTTAGGCCCAAAACTTAATCACAGTGCAAAAGTCATCGTGGGTGAAGAATCAAACTGGTCGGAAAACGCGGCGGCATCCGCCTTGAAAGATATTGCAGCAGCCCAATACCTGGATATCGTTGCTGCTCATAATTACGGGGATTCCAGTTATTATGCCTTTTCAAAGGCAAAGCGCAACAATAAAAGGGTGTGGCAGACAGAGGTTTCCAACCTCGGCAATAATGACTCTTCAATAAAAGATGGATTGAGGTGGGCCAGGCAAATACATAATTTTCTAATTAAAGCCGGGGGCAATTCATGGTGCTACTGGTGGGCTATTTGTTACAAGGTGAATCCTGCCAAAGGCGAGGGATTAATAAATATCGATACCTCCAATAATACCTATTTTACCAATAAGCGTCTTTATACAATGGGTAATTTCAGCAGATTCGTAAGGCCCGGCTGGTACAGGTTGACAACATCCGCATCTTCTTCCAATGGGGTGCTTGTCTCTGCTTTCAAGAACACATCCACAAACAATTTCGCCATTGTTGCCATCAATGAAAACTCAAGCTCCCAGACCCGGAGTTTCACCATAGATGGTTATGCTGTCAATTCCGTGATCCCGTATGTCACTTCATCGAGTACCGACCTGACTCAGGGCAGTGCCATTTCCGTATCCAACGGGACATTCAGCGCCACTTTACCGGAAACCAGTGTAACAACCTTTGCCGGCAGCGGACCAAATCCATAAATCCATGGGACTCGATTTTCTTTTTCATCCGGCATAGTATTATATCTTCATTATTTTATTATTTTCCCATAAAAAAACCGGCTTTCCTTTATCAAAAAAGGAAAAACCGGTTATTGTTTAGAAATGGTAATTTCAAACAGCCTTGATCTAACAAAATCCTGTCACAAGGCCCACATAATATTGTGCTATTAAAAGTGCGTCTATTATATCTATGCTTCCATCACAATTCACATCCGCCCGGCCGGGAATAAATCCTTCCGGATTAAGGCCAACATAATACTGTGCCGTAAGCAGGGCATCTATAATAGAGACCGTATTATCATTATTTACGTCCCCTAAAAGGCCCGTCGTGCCCCCGGTGACTTCGAAACGTATCTCCTGTTCTGCAAAGCGATTTGAACTTTCATAGATCTCTGCCTTTAATGTATGATACCCGTTTGAAAGCAGGGTAGTATCATAATAAAACAGGTAGGTGAAATCATCATATGCATATGTCGTGTCCCTGTATACCTCTTCTCCATCCATATAATAGACCACCCTGTATATTGTGGTTTTTACATCACTTGCCCGGACAATTGTAAAATCCTGACCTGTTAACTGGCTGGTAACACCGTTATAGGTACGCAATTCCGGCTCATATTCATAACTCACGACATCCGGCATAACGTGTAATGCAAACTCGGTATATCCATTCACAACTGTATTATTTTCAGGTGAAAGAAATTCCGTATGCGGCAGTTGGGGTACATAGACCGGCCGGAGGGCATAATACCCATCGGATGAAAGGTTGCTGATCACGTAATTACCATTGGAATCCGGCTTTACAACACGGCTTGCTTTTCCATATAAAAAGAGTTTTGCACTGTTTTCTATATGACCTGACAATTCTCCCCGGGGTGGCTGTGGTGTCGATAAAGGATCAATGACTGTAAAATCCTCTGATAATACCGTATTCCCGTTTGCGGTCACGGAGATGGTATATGTTCCAGGATCAAGTTCACCCAGGGGATAATCCAGGGAGAGCTGGTTGATGCTGTTTGGTGAAGAATCATCTATTTTGATTATGACAGGGGATAGAATAAAAGTATTTCCCGACCGGTTAATTGTTCCTTTTTCTCTCATTTCATAGACAATATCTTTCACTGAGGACTGGAAAAAAAGTGATGTCAGGGTCGCGGTCGTTTGCCTTTCTTTTGTGGCAACATCCACAAATAGTGAAGGATGAGTCTCGATTTCAGTACCGGGCTGGGTAGGTGCAGGTGTCCGTAAATCGGGATTAGTTTCAAACCAGGACCCGTCCCATGAGACAAAACGGAATGTCCTGTCATTTCCCACTTCAATATCAATCCCTTCCACCTGGTAAATATGTGTCAGGTAATGGGTTGGGGTAAAGTCTGATCCGTCCCAGTAAATGAAAAATGGATCAATGACTACAGTATCCCCGTCTATAGTTGGTTCTCCCCAGTCAACAGCCCGGATACAGGGGGTTTGGAAATAGTATCTAACAGATATCTCCCCGTCAGAGGTAATACTCATATCCGGACGGGTAATCAGTTTTACCGGGCGCCAGAGGCTCTTGCTTACAGGCGTTGGTGTGGGATTTGCAGGGGGCGTTGGTGAATATGACGGAAGGGGTTGGGGGGATGACCCTGCAACCGGTATAAGGTCTATGATTGTAGCGCAGGTCCAGCAATAGAGATACTTTTCTCCGGTATAATACCCGGCTTTAAACACTTCCAAATACCACTCTGTCATTTTCATGTCACCGGGATTACCGAAATACCCGGTATCAAATTCCCCATAAGCCGATGTTGTGAGGTTTAATGGCTGGGAACCGGTATTGGGATCGTATATGAGGACAGTTGCCCCTTCAATACCTTCACCAGTATCCATATCCCGGATTGTACCCCTGATATAACCACGGGTTCCTGTTGTTGCCGACGGCATACTTGTTAAGCCGGGTGTTGGGGTAGGGCCGTCATAATCGAGGAAGAAAATTGATTTTGTTATTTCCGGCTGCCGGGATGTCACTTCACAAGCAGCAACAACATCACTCCCGGATGTATGGGGAAATCCTGCAAAATAATATCCCATACCACCGGGTTTTTCAATTTCAACAACAGTTGGTTCAAGGTAAACAGTATATGGTGCAGGATACGGTCCGATGATAAACGGGACCTCTCCCGTACCTTCGAAGTCCCCGCTATATTTAACACTGACTCCAGGGGGGCCTTCGCTTTGAACAGAAACTGTGTAGTCCTCGGAAAAAGTAATCGATGTACATAACAACGTACACATGATGACGATAAAAATAGTTTTTTTCATTGGTCTATCTCCTTATTTCTTTTTATTATATAACTGCAATAATCATGCCATCTTTTGTTTTTCATCTCTTTTTATACAGGCCACCTTTTTTAACCACAAATGAGGGGGATGGCGGGGTAGTCTCCTGGAATAGTGGATGAATAACCCGGCATAGGGAAACTCTTCTGAAGGAACCTCTCTTTTTGCTGGTTTAGAATTCCGTTATAAGACCAACATAATATTGAGCAATCTTAAGAGCGTCGATTACATCGATTGAGCCGTCCTTATTGACGTCGGCATTGGCTGCAATAAATCC
The DNA here is from genome assembly GCA_016935735.1 of Spirochaetales bacterium. GTDB lineage: Bacteria > Spirochaetota > Spirochaetia > SZUA-6 > JAFGRV01 > JAFGRV01. The sequence continues at coordinate 7,356 of JAFGQK010000367.1, forward strand.
TGAAGGCGAAAGACCAACATAATATTGCGCTACCAGTAGTGCATCAATAATATTGATAGTTCCATCCCCGTTTACATCGCCCAAAGTTCCGGGTTCGGGCGTCGTTGTATTATTCACCGCTTCCAGTAAGGCTTGCTGTATTGCATAATAAGCCGGCTTCTTGTTACCATTATCGTCGAAAATCAATGGGGCGACTGCCCTGTCAACAGGATCATCGGGATTGATACGCCAGGATTGATTGTCTCTGATACCCCAGACCTGGAGTGCCCTGCACATTGGCTGATCCAGACAAGCCTTTGCGATCCAGTAGTAGATATCGGCCTGGTGCTCCAGTCCGCTTGCCGATGTGTCGGAAGCACCCCCATCCATTTCCGTAATATAAATTTCCAGGCCAAGATTGGCTACTTTTTGCATTTTCCCGGCAAGGCCTTGAGCCATTGCTTCCGTAAATTCCGGATACATATGTCCCTGAAAACCGACTGCGTGAATCGGAACGCCACGATTCATGAAATCCTGCAGCATCGCATACATCCCATCGAATTTAGCATCATTGGTTTCAATTGCATAATCATTGTACATTAATTTAGCATTCGGATCGGCCATGTGGGCAGCTTTAAATGCATCTTCTATGTATTGCTTCCCCTGTTGTTGTCCATAGACCGAAGCACCATCCTGGCCGCCGGATCCGATCGCATTAATACGGTAAGTGCCATCACGATGAAATGCTTCATTCACAACATCCCAAACGTAGATATTTCCCCTGAAATGCGTCGCAACGGCATTAATATATGTTTCCATCATACTCTTGGTCCCGGTTACCCAGCCCGGATTGTACTTGTGCCAGACAAAACAGTGACCATGGAAAACCATATTGTTTGATCTGGCGAAATTCGACAGACTGTCACCCCCACTATAGTTGTATTGTCCCTGGCTTGGTGAAATGGTCCCAATTTTCATGTCGTTTTCACATGTCACAATGTCGAATTCTGTGCTGACAATCGTCTGGTCATTCCCGTAAAAATTGGACGGAACTGCGCAGCCAATATAAAATTCTCTGCCCTTGCTCCTCAGTTGTTCCGCCAGGGAGCGCAATGACTGTGCCGCAACATTAATTACACTCCACAAACTGAAAACCAGCACTGTTATGAAGATAGTTACTTTTTTCATTTTACTCATACCTCTTTTCCTTTCTAAACCAGTTTTTAACATGCACACAAAATAATTTTTTTGAATCTTATTAATATTCTTTCTGGAAAATAAAATCCATAAAAACAAAACGTGATGAATTTTATCACAACGAAGAAATTTATCAATCAGGGATTCCATGGTAATTATTATCAGATGTATGTCTAAAATTATATACTGAATGAATGATAGTAAAAGTTATAATTCCCTGTAAGCCTTTTAGAGGAAAAAATCAAAAAATATGAGATTTTTTCCTGATCGCCGAATTCTTGATTTAAAAAAGAAATGCCAGCAAAGTGGAATTATACTGTAAAATAGCTATGACCAAACTCCAAAAAGACGTTCTATAAATAAATATGGCAATTAAATGATTGCATCTTTTAACATTTATGTTATAATAGGTATTGCGAAAATATGAATAAAATTAGAATATAATTGTTTTGGATACTGGCAAAAGAAGGTATTAAACAATTTCTTTTAGAAATTCCGAACCTTTCTAAAGCTGTTGTTAAGAGAAGGGAAAGGTTTTACTGCATCTTAAAAATTTATTAAAATCTTTAAAGTAAAGAAAAACTGAAAGGAGTAAAAAATGAGTGAATTATTCTCCAGAAAACTGAAAATGATTTTAATTTTGACAATTTTAATCTGTTTTACCAGCTTGTTTTCAGTAACCGCACAGCAGATTTGCGCAAATGAGGTTGGTACCAGTGGGGGCTATAATTATGATTTCTGGACCGATTATGAAGGGACCACATGCATGACTCTCGGACCTGGCGGCTCGTTCGGTGCCGAATGGACTGATTGCGGGAATTTTCTTGCCCGCAAAGGCTATAAATACGACTATACACAGACACACGCGGAACTTGGAATAATAACATGTAACTACTCATGCAACTACAATCCAATCGGGAATTCCTATCTGTGTGTCTATGGGTGGATGAGAGACCCGGTCGCAGAATATTACATCGTCGATGGATGGGGAACATGGAGACCACCCGGTGCGGATTCAGCGGGAAGCATTACCGTCGACGGGGGTACATACGACATATACAGGACGATGCGGTCCACGTATCCTGGCATTAATACTCCTTATACCTACTGGAGTGTCCGGACAGAGAAAAAGACAAGCGGGATTATATCTGTTACCCGGCACTTTAACGCATGGGAGAATATGGGATGGGAACTGGGAAAAATATATGAAATCTCGTTTGCGGTAGAGGGATATCAAAGTAGTGGGAACGCTGATGTGACCAGTATGTCCCTGAATGTCGATCCGCCGGATCGGACACCCACCCCGGTAATAAAGGGTGATGTGAATGATGATGGTGAAGCAGACATCGTGGATGCCCTGCTGGTTGCACAATACTATGTGGGGCTTGGTGTAAGACTTGATGAGGATGCAGCAGATGTTAACTGTGATGGAGGGGTCGATATTATCGACGCTTTAATGATTGCACAATACTACGTGGGGCTGATTACCGGATTTTGTTAATTTAATAGCAGAGGTTGTTGCAAAAATACTATATTTACTGCAAGAACCAACCTTAACAACAGTGGAGTATTTCTATTTCCTTTTAGTATAATAAAATAAAAATACTCCGAAACCTCCTGCAAAAATTCCTTAAATACTATTGGATTTTTACAAGAGGCTCAGCATATAACCATTTATATGTCAACAATTTTATTTTCAATGGGTGGAAGTTTACAATCGGGTTTTTAGAACAACAGATGACATCTGATTACACCGATTAATTAAATCCGATGTATAATCTGGTGCGCCACTTATTTTTCTTTTTCAATGGGACTTGCCCGATATCGAATTCCCACTCAACTCGAGTGACAACTGAACTGGTAATCCTTTTCAATAATTATACTCATACCTTGCCGGTACAGATATACTCTTTTGAAGCCGGTTTTTTAAAACATACCGCGGAAAAGTCAAGAAAAAAAAGATGCAGAAAATCAATTGATTGCAGGTCATTTAAGAATTCTGCATCTTTTTATAGTTTCATAAAAGCATACTTTTTACGCGTTGATGATCGACGCAATAAGGTATCCCTGGTCATGTGTCTTTTTATTAACCCTGACAATTGTTTTTGCCTTGCCACTGCTGTCCCCGGCTTCCAGTCTTTCTCTCACAGAATTTATCTCACGCTCCCAGAATGATTTCAGGCTCTCTTCTTCCTGCATTGAGACGCCGCACCGGTTCCAGCCATGGATTCCGGTTAACGGCACTTCCCACCCGATATGAAGTCCATGTGGAGCATGTGCATTCCTTTTAAATTTTAAAGCGCCGGATGTACCCACAAGGGCTCCGTCCTTCTTTTTGGCAATAAACAACCCTGCACTATAAACAACCGCATTAAGATTCCCATCCGGATCCCTTATTTCTTTTTTCCCCGGTATTACTCTTTGACTGTTTTCTTCTATCCTGAACCCGACAACTTGTTTCCCATCATGAAAGAATGGATCCTCCTCAAGAACAAAATCGGATGGTGTATGATTAACGATAACCATATATGCGATCGCGTCTTTCAACATAAGGATCGCTAATGGGATAAGAATTCCTGCAACAATAACAGCTGCAAAAAATTTGATGACATTAATGCCCAATTCCATGACTGAATTTATGACAGCCCATCCTTCCCTGGCTCCTCTGAGTGCTAAAAATGATGACAATACTTTTGCCTCAGTAAAACCGACTGCCAGAACCCCAGCGCCGATCATAAGTCCCGCGATAGCAGCAGGGGCATCACTCCCTTCGATAACTTGCAGATTTCTTAGTTGTCTGACAATTAATTCTTTTATGTCACTTCCCCTTGCCTGGGCCCATTTCTTTGCAGCCGATTCACTGAATGTCCAGGGTTCAACATACTGGATACCTTTAATGATTTCATCCACCCTTTCCCGGGTTATGTGTAATTCTTTTCCCCGTTTCTCTAAATATTCTTTCACCTCCGGTATGATTTTAAAGGGTTCCAATTTTCCTTCTTCATATAACCGCATCCAGTCGATATTTCTCTGTTCTTTTTCATATGTCCATATGTCGTTTAAAACTTCATCTATACTTTTACCCTCTGTTACATCGATTGGTTCTATTTTTTTTACTTCATCAATTATTTTCTGTCCTGTCATAATAACCTCCTTGTTTCCATTAAAGAAACCTTAATCATTAATGTTCCGTTACTGTCACGATAAAATGCCCCTGATCCCCTTCCTTCCGGTTTACATTCATGACAGTCTTTGTTTTCCCGGCTTCATCCGATGCTTCCATTCTTTCCCGTACTGAATCTATTTCACGCTTCCAGAAATCTTTAAGACTTGATTCAGGTTTCATTGAAACAGCACACCGGTTCCAGCCATAGATCCCGGTTAACGGTACTTCCCAACCAATGTGGAGTCCGCGTGGTAAAGATGGAGTATCAAGGAATTCCAATGCACCGGATGTCCCGACTAAAGCGAGGTTTCTTTTTTGAGCAACAAATATCCCGGCTCTATACGCCCACTCCTCCGGTGGGAGGGGGAGCTCATCACCATCAAACTCCAGTTTTTTTATCACCTTTCCAATCAGCGGGATATCATTGTCATCTCCCTGGAACAGGGTACTTAATTTTCCATTATGTAAATACCGTTGCTTCAGAATCAAATCGTTATCTGTTTTATTAATAATCACCATATAAGCGATAGCGTCTTTAAGCATGAATGAGTATTCCGGCATGATCCTGCCACCCATTCCGGAAGCATCCTGCCAGTGATTCTGGAAACATCCTGCCACCTGTTCCGGGATTATCCTGCCACTTTCAA
>JAFGQK010000368.1 GCA_016935735.1 Spirochaetales bacterium
CTTTCATTATTTTATTTTCGGTCTTTTATTTCTGTGTATTCAGTGTGTTCCGTGGTTTTTAAAACCTGTTATGGCGTTCGCACCCATAAAACCGTTAAAAACATAAAAAAGGAACACGATAAATAAAAATTAAATAAATTTAAAAATTTTTATGGACTTTTTCCGTTTCATACGATAGAATATTCTTAAATGATAAGGTGCATAGATTCTTTTATTAATACAAAATAAAGAGAATTATCTGTTTACCTGACATTTATATTCTATTGGGGTTATGATGGTAAAATTAAATAAATTTTCATGGTATGTGGGGCTTTTTATTTTTTTTGTCATACTAAGCTGTGTATCTTCTCCCGACAGGACAGAAGAAAAAACTCTTACCGAAGGTATTACATTATTTAACAAAGCGGAAGGGTTCCTGGAAATCGATCCGATAAAAGCCCTTGAATATTATATCGAAGCGAATGTTTTTTTCAAGACATTCATCAAGGAAAACCCGGGAAATGCCGCACTGGTGGCAGAAGCAAAAGAATACATTAATAATGCGGAATTTGGCATAGATTTTATACATGCCCTGGAAAAATATGAGAAAATGGATATTGATGAATTATTGGAATCCGGGCATACCGATGTTATTACAATGTATAAGGAAGAATACGGTGAACTCCTGGTAATTCTGAATCGATCGAAAGAAGTACATTATCTTGAAGATGAATCGGAAAAAATTATAAAAAAAATAACCAATGACCTGGATATGATAAGAAAAAAAGAAATTGATGACATTACCAGGGGGAAGTCCCTGGATTGTTATCATAACGGATGTAATCATTTTACAAAAGCAGAGGAGTATTATACCGAGTGGTATAACACGAAAGATAATACCAATGCAGGGAAAGCCATTGAAGCATATGAAAAAGCGATAAAAGAATTCAATAAGGTCGATAAAAAAGTTACCCCGCAGGAATATGAAGAAGCTCTCCTGAAAATAGAATCGGCCCGGGCTGCTGTTTCTGAAATAAAGAATTACAAAATCGAAGAGCCGGAAAATCAAAGCCCCATTGCAAAAGCAGGAGAAGATCAGACAGTCGAAACCGGGAAGCGTGTCACATTGAACGGATCGTCAAGTTATGATCCCGATAACGATACGTTACGTTTCATATGGAGCCAGGTTTCCGGTCCAAAGGCAGAGCTGTCAAATACCGGTTCCGCAAAAACCGGTTTTACGGCAAAGGAACCGGGTACATACGTTTTTCAGCTCAAGGTATCGGATGGTAAACTGGAAAGCACGGATACGGTAACGATTACGGCAAAACACCCGGCAACACCGGTACCGGAAAAGACCGCAATAAAAGAAACGAGAACACCCGAACCGGTAAATGAGGTTGATACGAAATCTGCAATAGATTTGGGTTTTCTTACCCATAACGGCACCCGGGGAGACCTTTTCATTTTATGCAATTATTCTTTAAATGAAAAGTACGATAAAAATACGAAAGTGATACGGCAAAAGAATATCAACAGGGGGGAAGAAAAAAGGTATTTAATAACGGTAAAAAACACCGGGGATCTGGAAATACTGGTGCCTGCAGGATACAGTATTGAAAGCGCCGGATTTACCATTGACCAGGAATTAAAAAGGTTTGAAAACGATCCCACCCTTTATAAAAGGTATATAAGATTATTAATTAAAGGATCCAGCAGAATAATCGTGACAGTAAAAAGAAGTTCCGGGAGTCCCGATGATTATAAAATAATGTTTAAATTATATCCCAGGTGATGTTCATGAAAATACTTAAAATTTTTTTCTTACAGGCAATTATTTCTATCTGTATCTTTACCTTATTATTTTCATGCGGTGCAAAAAGGGATGAACTCGTCTATTTCCCGAATAAGAATCCGAATCATTTAATTCCCCTCCTCTATACAAATGAAGAGGCAAAATATCTCTGTGAACTAATCTTTGATGGACTGGTGAACAAAAACAAGGTGGAAGACGGAAAAGAAGATTACCAGTGGGCATTGGTGACAAAAGAAGGCGGATACAGGGAAGAAGACCCGTTTAACAGATTTGTCATAACATTGTACCTTAAAAAAGGTGTCCTCTGGCATGACGGAAGGGAATTTACTGCCGAAGATGTTATCTTTACATGGAATGCCATTAATAACAGCGACTCATCATTAAAAGGGTGGTTAAACAGTTTTATCGAGGAGATGTACCAGGTAGAGGGAAATAATTATAAAATTAAAGTAAAATTAAAAGTCGAAAGAAGCAAAGAGGCATTCATGGAATTGTTTTCCCCGGTAAAAATAGTACCGAAATGGTATATGTTCAATAAAAAGCAATGCGAACTTCCCTCTCAATTGAATGACAAAAGCGATATAAGCGAAGAGTTCAAATTCAGACCTGTCGGGACAGGCCCTTATAAAATAAGGACCCGGGGCACACAGGAAAAAATCGTACTGACAAGAAATGAACAGTATCATTTGCTGGATGAAACCGGGAAAACCAATAAAATCAATTTGATCCGGATGGAAGTGGAAAAGGATCCGATTAAAGGAATCAAGGAGCTCAAGGATAAACTGGCACTTATTTTTGATGTTAACCAGGAATATTTCAAACAATTGGAAAACACCCCGCTTCATAATATGACCTATCTGCCCTACTCATTTTATGCAATAGTATTTAATACGAAGCGACTGCCTTTTAATGATGAATACTTCCGGAAAGCGGTAACCCGTGCAATTGACAAAAATGATTTACTTACCACTTTTCTGAAAATTACCGACTTTCCCGACAATTTGCTTATCAATCATGGTATATTTCCGAATAGTTCAGGATACGCACAATTTAAGCCGGATGAATTTTACGACACGAACATGTTTGACCCCGAAGACGCAAAGAACTATATAAAGAAATCCGGTATTCAAAACAAAACATTCCGGCTACTGATTTGTTCTGCACTGGACGGGGAAGGTGCCGGGAAACTGGCCGAAGGCGTGAAGAATATGATGAGAGCTATCGGGGTTGAATGCGAGATCGATGATTTTAACATTCCTTTGTATAACAAACGGTTGAATGAATATCATTATGATGCGGTGTTCTATCAATATAAAGGGTTTGACCATTTTTATGACATACGATCGTTGTTTGGCAACAGTGATCTGAATTACTGGCAGGTACATAATAATGAACTGAATGATTTGCTTACCCTCTTTGGCTCCACACTCGATTGGGAGAAATTGGTTGCAATCGCAAAACAAATACACAAAAAAGTGAATGATATTACCCCGGCATGTTTTTTATTTACTATTCCGAGAAGAGCCTATTATTCAAACAATCTTGCCAATGTATCGGTTCATCCTGAAGTAGGATTCTCAACTATCGAGGAATGGGAGTTGCAGCAACAATAATGGCATTATTAAAAATCGGGAAATTCATATTTTTTGAAATCATAGTAAAAACAGTATTGATATGTATTGCATCCACTTTCTTTGTATACATTCTCATGAATATAACGCCGAAAGCCTATGTTAAGGAATTACAGATCAGATACACCGATGAAAAAAATCATGGAGAGGAAGCGGCTGCAACCGGTGAAAAGACCGCTGATACCGGTTTCCCGCTCTTTTATTTTAACTGGCTAAAAAACGTACTGGACGGTAATCTTGGCCGTTCATATTCGGGACAGAATTTAACGGAAGAAATTACTTCCAGGTTTATCGTTACCTTTGCATTAACCACGATTTCTCTCATTCCCACATTAATACTCTCTTTACTCCTGGGATGCAGTAAAAATACGAAATCCATGAGTATTATCCGGAACAGTATTTATGTTATAACAGTGTTTCCTGCATTTCTCCTGGGATACTTCTTTTTCGGGATATTCGGTGCAAATTTCCTGATTGCCGTCATAACATTAATAGTAAGTTCAAGCATTATTAATGAATTCGGAAGAATCATCTCCAATGCAATGAAATCTGAATTAAAGAAAGATTATATGGAAACGGCGGCTGCCAAAGGATTGAAAGAAGCATTATTACCATTGCCGGGAACACGTAATTATCATGCATTCAGGAACGCACTCATCACGATTATTCCAAGAATATGTGTCATATTTACTCTTATTTTAAACGGGAGCATGATTGTGGAACAGGTATTTCGAATCCCCGGATTAAGCTACACACTCTTTGACGGTCTTGCGGATAAAGATACAAGCAGGGTATTGATAGTGATCTTACTTGTCGTCTTCCTGGTACGGGTGGTATCCATACTGTCGAATTTCTTTTATTACCTTGTTAATCCCAGGTATGGATTAAGATAGGGCAAGGGAACCATATGAATAAGATATTCAGGAATAGTGTAACCATCAATCCGGAGGACATCAGGGAAATCAAGGTTTACAGCTTTTTCCTGTTCATCTTCTGGCCAATCCTGTTGATCGTTTCTTTCTTTACCATTATATATAATCTGGTCAAATTATTTTTTCCGAAAAAAAACAAACATACCATTCTTCAGAATATAACATCATCTCTGTCACTGGTACTGTTACCAATCCATTTATTACAGGTATCATGCAAAGAAAGAAATATTAAGCTCTTCTGCGGATTACTCTTACTCTTACCCTTCATATTGGCAGTGATAGGGAATATATTTATCATACCAGTGCCGGTAAGTACGCCGGGTGCTGTCCTCCAACCGCCTCATATCCTGAACATTTTCGGCACGGATGCGCACGGTAAAAATATTGGATATATACTTTCCACCGGGGCACGGAATATTTATGTAATGAGCCTTGTTACCTTATTTTTTATCCTTTTTTCCGGTATTTACCTTGGGAAAAAAACAATACATCAAAAAGCGGATTCACTTATCATGGGTTTTGTCCAGGTTGTCGAAACTGTGCCGGTCTTATTCATTTTATTGATTATTCTGGCACTATTCAGCTGGTGGGAAGATATCGCAAAAATCAATACGATTGTTTCAATGCTTCTCTTTTTCTTAAGAATAATTGTTGTCGGATTACTGATTGGATTCAGTTTCCTGCCCCGCATGATAAGGTTGATAAGAGAAAAAATCAACACCTTTATTAGTGAAAATTTTATAGACGGGACAAAAGCCCATGGCATTAATCTAAAAAGAATTATCGATTTTCATATCATTAAAAAGAATTGCCTGGGTGATATTATTACCATCACGGCCCAGATACTGGCGGCTGCCATTCTCCTGGAAATAAGCCTGGATTACCTGATAAGCATATCACCGGTAGTCGGTGCCAGGATATATGAAAGCTGGGCAGGGATGCTTTTGACCGATGAGGTGCGGAATGCAATCATCAACTATTTACCCGAATTTAATTTCACCTGCTGGTGGATATATATATATCCCGTCTTCTTTATTATTACAACAGTGAGCGGGTTTCACCTGTTTGGAGAAGGTCTTGGCAGTATATATTATGAAGATACGGGAAAAGGGGAGTATCATCATCTTTTGTTTTATAACAGAATAGCTTCCTTTTTAGCGAAATTTAATTTATGGAAGTAAAAGACCACCTGCAAAAAGGAGGGTTTTTCTAAATCAAAAGAATCTGAAAGGCATAGCCTTAATAATCAATATAATATGGAGGAAACAGACCGCCTCCAGAGGAGGTGATTTTCTTTTGATAATGAGTCAGTACCTGGTAAAGACAAAAAGTGATATCCCGGAAACACTTCTTGAGGTAAGAGGCTTGCATGCATATCTAAAACAGGACGAAACGAACAACCGGATATTGCATGATATTAGTTTTAAGGTATTCAGAAATGCCTCAACCGCAATAATGGGAAGATCCGGTATCGGGAAAACAGTGCTTATAAAAGCCATTTTAGGATTACTGGATATGAATAAATGGCGTCTGGAAGGCGATATCATTTTTTATAGTAAAACAACGGCGGAAAATTATCCGTCGGAAAATTATCCGTCGAATAATTTTCCGCCGGATAATGAATCTGAGGAAACTTATATTTTAAAAGACGGCAGGTATACGAATAGCATACAGGAATTACGGGGAAAGAACCTGTTTACCATATTCCAGGGGGCAGACACCCATCTTCACCCATCGCTAACAATAAAATGGCAGATAGAGGAACTCTTCGATGCCATTACACCAGATAATGACAAACTCACCCTCCTGAAAGAAAGACTAAAAGCAGTGGGAATACATCCGGAGGATTACAGGAAATATCCGCATCAATTCTCGCAGGGACAGCGCCAACGAATTATGATCGCTATGGCTATCAATCATCCGGATCTGATAATTGCAGATGAACCGACATCTTCACTGGATAGCGATGTTAAAACCAGGATAATTACATTATTAAAGAATTTGAAACGGGAAAACAGAATAAAGTCCATGTTACTCATAACACATGATTTCAGGGTACTGTATAATTTATTCGAGGGAAATGATACGATAATTATTCTGGACCAAATGGAAAAGAACTATAATAACAGCGGTGAAATGGATAAGACAACAAGAAGTACCGGGATATATGAAACAACGAAGCTCAAGGATATCGTATCTTTCCTGAAAAATTACAATAAACTGCATTATTCCATTAATATGCATCATCCCCTTTTAACCCATATAAATCTGAATCATATGAAAAGGCATTTGAATTTAAGGAAGAGCAGCAATAAACGGATAGTACTGGAAATCAGGAATGTAAACCAGAGCTACAGAGAAACATTATTCAGTAAAAAAAGAACCATATTGCAGGACATAAACCTGACGGTTTACGAAGGTGAATTCCTGGGTATTGTGGGGAAAAGCGGGTGCGGTAAAACGACATTGGTAAAATCGATCTGCAGGCTTTTACCGAATACAAAAGGTTCTATTTATTATTATAGATATTTTGATACCTATATCGGAACCAGGACAAATATAACAAAAGAAGATATCGATACTATTACAAAAACGGATTTGATTGCATTGCAACCGGATGGTTTAAAACCGGATTCGGAGGAAATGAGAGAATTACGCAAAGAAATTCAGATTATTTTCCAGGATTCGGCTTCAATTTTCAATCCGAGAATGACCATAGGGGAGCTTTTATCGGAAACATTGGTTGAAATAGTAAAAATGAACAATACGACGGAAATAAAAAGAATAATGGCAGAATCATTATTGAAATTCGGTATTTGCAAAAGTGAAAAAGAGATAGATGAAATCATATCGAAATACCCGGGTGAACTAAGCGGGGGAGAAAGACAACGGCTGGCAATATTACGGGTATTCCTTTTAGAACCAAAATTGATTATTGCGGATGAACCATTCACCAACCAGGACATGTTAACAAAAGAAGAAATAATCCGAATGATTATTAAACTGCGGAAATATTACAATACGACATTTTTACTGGTATCTCACGATAACAATATAATACAGAGTTTATGCGACAGGGTGGCAGTACTCCATAATGGCATAATCGACATTAATGATATGCATAACCTCACATCAAATAAAACAACACAAGGGGTGAAGGATGAGTGATTTTTTTAAAGGATTGTTTCAAAGGGCTATCCAGGAAGAGATTCAAAGGAGAAGGCAGGAAGAATTACAAAAGGAAATATTAAAGAGAATAAAAGAAAAAGAACAGAAAGCATTATCCGTACTTTACCGGATATTATTTATTGCCGCTATTGTCGCATTGGTCTATTCCTTATTGTTTATTCTTTTCCCGCAATTAAAACTTCCCAATTTCCCTTTTATGTATTACACGATCGGTTATGCATGTTTTGTTATTGTGGCATTGTTCAGTATCTTACTCTCAATACGATCGTTCATTAAAATACCTTTCATGGTTTATCTGAAAATGTTTTATTTCAATTACCTGCGCAACCTTTTCGGATTGGTTATTATTCTAATTAATTTCGCCAATCCCGGTTTCCGCAATATATTCTTCAGTCATTTTGATGATATTAATATGAATGTTATTATCCTGATTTTGTTATTTATTGTTTCCAATATGGCTTCGTTCAATGTCATGCGTTCGTTTACCTTTAATAACGTATTAAACTGGTATATAAAAAAGTTTTCCTCCATGAGCATAAAAAACAACCGGGAGTTGTTACAGGTACGGTCCGGTATATTCAAGGTCTCGAATCTCGCCTCATATGTATTGGCAATAATTATATATTTCGGACTTCTTTCTCCTTTTCATCTCGGGGTACTCAAGCCCATGGGATTTGTCAAAACAAATCCCGAAATATATAATGTCGATTCCGTATATTATGAACATATCATAACCGAGGACATGGCAGACCGGCAGGCAGGTCTTCTATATTTTCTCGAAGGAAAAAGAAGTGCATCCCTGGGAAACAAGACCGGGTATGACAAATCCATCGAATCATATGAAATGGCATTGGAATTATTACCGGATTTCAGCACCTGTCATGCCGAGATCGCTTATTCCTATGCATCGATTGGTAAAATACTTGAAATGGCAAAAAAGGATTCTTTAACCATCCAGGATTATTATCTTAAAGCGAACGAATCACTGGATTATGCAATGAACATAAATAGTGATAACCCCATTACCTTTGCCGTGAAAGCGATTATTGAGTTTTATAAAGGGAATAAAGAAGCGTCTGAAAATTCTCTGAAAAATGCGGTAACGCTTTCGGAAGAAAAGGGATTCGGCGACAGGGTGTTGCAGGCAATGGCACTCCTTACCAATAATAAAGTAAAAAGAATAGAATACCTGCTGGGTATTCAGAAAGGAATGAAAGTCGAAACAAACAATCCCGAATTAAAGGATCTGTATCTTAACAGTGCGGAAATTACCAATATGCTGGGTATCGCGTATTATCTAATAAACGATAAAGAGAATGCAAAAGCATCTTTTGAACGGGCAATTCGGTTAAACCCCGATTTCGGCGAAGCGCAATTGAATATTTCTCTTGTTCTGCCGGAAAACCAGAGAACAAAAAACTATAAAACAGCGGCAGAAAAGGATAATGAGGTAAAACTCCTGGCAAATTACTATACCGTTCTTTTTGAAGTACAGCGATGGACCGTTATTGTGTATGTTTTTCTCTTACTGGTGTTCCTGAACATGCAGAGTATATTAAAGAAAAAGATTCTGAACATTAAAAAGTTGGATTTGAATGTTTACGCTTTGATGCTGGGATACGAAAAACGCATGGTGCTTGGGGTTGAATACCGGAGAGAAAACAGGAAATTATTTTCCGTCTTTTTTTCTCTATTTATTGTATCATATGTGATTTTCGAATTGGTAATACATATTTTTATGCCAATCAATTCCATTACACATATGTTTCCCATAAATTTCCCGTTTTTTTAGACACAAAAAGGAGGTCGTTCATGAATGAAGAAAATGATGTAAAAGAGGAGTATCATATCACTCCCGAACAGACAAAAACGGAATTCGACGAAGAAGAAAAAAAGGAACCTATGGAAGGCAGCGACAAGGAAGAAAAATCAGATAAGGCCGGACTCGATGAAAACAAGGAAAACCGGGATGATGTGACAGATAAGGAAGATAAAGAAAAACCGGATAATACGGATAACGGAATTTCAAATTCCGCTCTCTATACCAAACTATCCGGGATAAGCAACATACTGGAGACGTTGAAACATCTCTTCGAGTCCAGGATAAGTAAAGACGAATTATTATCCGACAGATTCAGGGATATGAGAAACGAACTCAAGGAATACAAGGAGCAATTCGTATATAATAATATATTAAAGAAGATGTTCCTGGATGTAATAACCTTGCATGATAAAATACAACAGATAATGAATGACCTTGTTTTATATAAGGAGACCCCGCAGAATATTTTAAATCATTTTGAGGCAATAGAAAAAGAACTATTGTTTGTCTTGAAAAAGCAGAGTGTTCATGAAATAGAAATAGAACATAACACTAAATTCGATGAGAGGTATCACCAGGCGGCCGAAAAGGAAAAAACGGCAAATCCTGATGAAGACTTGACGATATCAAAAGTCCTGCAAAAAGGATTTATGTATAATGATATACTATTACGGCCGGCAAAAGTAATAGTAAAAAAATATTATAAGGAGGAGTCATAATGGCAGTGGTAGGAATCGATTTGGGAACAACACGGTCAGCTGTTGCAAATATCCAGAGCGACGGCTTTCCGGCGTGTATCGTGAATTCCGAAGCAGATATATTAACACCATCGATTATTTTTTTAAAGGAAGAAGAAGGGCAAATCGTATCTGTTGTCGGGAAAATCGCCAAGAATGCCCTGGTTGCAAAACCGGAGGATGTCGTTCAATGCGTAAAAAGGCATATGAATGAAGAAGATTATGTCTTTATTGATTCAAGGGGAAAAGAATGGAGACCGGAAACATTATCCGCATTTATTCTGAAAAAACTCGATAAAGATGCAAAAACAAAACTACGGGAAAAAGAAGAGGAAACGACGCATGCTGTCATAACGGTTCCTTACTATTTTGCTGATCTTGAAAGAAAGAGGACTCAACAGGCAGGGGAAATTGCCGGGTTACATGTACTGGGCATACTGGATGAGCCCATCGCAGCTGTTTTTTCATATGCGCTGGATAACGGTCTGGAACCCATGACCTGCTGTGTCTATGATTTCGGCGGCGGTACGTTCGATGTCGCCATCGTCGAAATAACGGAAAATTATGAAGTATTTGTCAAAGCAACGGCAGGCAATGAATGGCTTGGCGGTGAAAATATCGATGAAGAGATTGCAGATTACTTTGCATCCGAGTTTCATGCAAAGTTCAATATAGATGTTAAAGACGATTTTAAAATATATAATGATTTTAAGAAGATCGCGGAAAATGCCAAGGAAAACCTGGGCACGCTGGATTCGGTCCCGATTTCATTAGGGGCAAAAGGGGAAAGCTTTAATTTCGATTTGACAAGGGAAAAATACGAAGAATTGATTTCCCCCTATATTGAACAGACGGTTAATGCATTGGAAGACGCATTAATCTATTACCGGGCAGCAAGACAAACCGGAAGCGGGAAAAGCCCATCGGAAGACAGCGAGAAAGAAAGAATACGGATAATCGAAGAATTAAAAGCCTTGCGGGATGCCAACGGCCCGGAATGGGAAGCGGCTAAAAAAGAGGAATGGAACAACATCAATAAAATTTTACTGGTCGGCGGTTCCAGCAGGATACCCCTGGTAAAAAAACGGCTCGTTGCCGCAACAGGAAAAGAACCCGAACTTGCAGATCCGGACCAGGCAGTTGCCAGGGGAGCGGCAATATATGCGGCATGGGTTGCAAAAGCGCAGGGAATCGATTGTGCCCAGCCTTTCGGCATACAGGATATCTTAAACAAGAAGACTATCGAAACCACGGAAAGCGAGAAACCCGGGATCGTCGTTACCCCTGTTGTTTCTCATTCCCTTGGGGTAAAAATACTGGATACATCGACAAACAAATTGATAAATTCAAAATTAATCTATAAAGGCGCACAGATACCCCCGGATGGGCTTGTGTGTGTTGATGTCTTTACGCCTGCTGCCGATAATGCCACTGCAGTAAATATTGTCATTCTTCAGAAAGAGGAAGTCGAAGCGGAATTATGCAGGGAAGTAGGGTCATATTCACTCGAAGGCTTTCCTGCCAGGCCAAAGGGAGAAATATTGATACCGGTTATTTTCAGGTATAATACACAAAATACCATTAATGTAAGCGCACTAGCCATTAAGGACGATAAAATCAATGAACTCATAGACGATATGAAGAAAAACGGGGATATTGGCGATGATGTTGATGAGAACAATCTGAATATACTCTTTACAAAGATATTCCGGAATAAGGAACTAACCAATAAATATATGAAGGATTTTCCTCAATTGAATGCAAAAATCGAATCAAAATGGCTTAAAGAGGAAGAGCTGGCCGAGGAAAAGAAAATAGCCGATCTGGCAAAAATCATTTAGCAGGAGAGTCTTTTTCAGGATTTATTATGGAAAACAATTTTTATTTATTTTTAAACCTGTCCCCGGATTCACCGGAAGAAGAAATAAAGCTGGCGATAAATTCGAGAATCAGGAAGGCACAGGCAGAGGTGAATAACCCGAACCCTGTTATTTCAAAAAGAGCTCAAAGCGAGATACAGGAATTATTTGAAATCCGCAAAATACTGTTAACCCCTGCTGAAAGGAAAAAATACAACGAGAAACTAAAAACTTCCCAAACTATCAATACAATAAAGAAAATTCCGGAGAAAAAGGAAACAGTAATACATTCCATCGCCCTGTTAATCGATACCTCATGGAGCATGGATGGAAAGAAAATCGAGGATGCAAAAGAAGCGCAAATATCTTTTCTTGATACAATAAACATTCATGACAATGAAGTGGGGTTACTGACATTCGGCAATACTGTCGAGTGTATAGAGCCGCTTACCCGTGACAGGGAAAAATTAATAAAGAGAATAAAGACCATCAAGGCGAACGGTTCCACCCCGCTTATGGAGGCTTTTGTTAAAACGGATTCGGAAATTATGAAACATAAAAAAGGAAGTGCCGTTATCGTTGTCGCAACAGACGGTTCGCCGACCGATGCGGATGAAGAAAAGATAGTGACGTATTGTGAACAGTTGAAAAGCAATGGGACAAGAATCATCACTATAGGAATCGGGGATGATGTTAATGCCGGCTTTCTGCAAAAACTCGCCACTGGTAAAGATGATTATCATTATGCACAAGCGAGTTTTGAATTAAAGAATATTTACCGGAATGTCGTTGCCGGACTTAGTGTGTATAAAAAGAAACAGGGGTAATATGTTCGAGAATTTGGATTATTACGAAGTACTGAAAGAACAATCATACTCGGGGCTGGACCCGTCGGAATCCAGGGAAGAAAATTTAAAACGCTTGAACAGCTATTATAATAAATACAAGGGATCGACTCACAGGACGGAAATAAGGGTACTGACCCTTCTCATATCCAGAGCACAGGCTGTTTTTGGGAATGAAAACGAATATAATAAATTCAGGAAATGGAGACTGGAAAGACGGTTACTCCCCTTTATTGAAGGAGCACTTTGTACCACCGATAACGGGAAAGTGTTGTTAAAAGACAAAATTGATGAAGCAATAGACAGGGGCAGGCAGGACGGACATACGGAAGATGAAGTAAAGGATGTAATAAATTCATTACACGTAACTGTCCAGGATAAATTAAAAACAAAAAGCGATTTCGATTTCAGGAATATTGTATCTGCACTCAACAAAATAAAATTTTATCTGGCAGGAGCACTGGGGGCTGCTGTTCTTATCACGTTCATTACGTTATTTGTTATTAATTCCAATAAGATAGTCCCGGCTCATAATGATGATAAGCTGTTAGCGGAAACGATCGAATACCTGGATGCCACCTCCAGCCCGTTATGGTCAAAGCTTGATGAATCGATAACCGTACTGCTTGCAAACAGGAATAATGAAAAATACAAAGCGGTTATAGAAGAAAAACTGGACGGGATAAAGCAGTATTGTCTTAAAATGGGGAAGGAAGCGCCAAATAATGAAGAAGCACGGGACTGGTTTGAAATGGCACTGAAAATTGACCCCGGTAATCCTGAAATAAGGGAATTACTGGGAAATTTATAGAACAGGAACGTGATAGCCTTGTTGAAATAATTTTCTTATGGTTTTTTTGCTGAACAGCTATTTCCGGTATGCTTTTCCTGCATTGCTGTCCGGGTACTGAATTGTCGTATGTACTCCCGGCTATTCGTTTCTTGATGATTCAGTTATTATCCTGTCCTGAAAAAATTGGGTGGTCAGGGAATTTGACTTTCACCAGTTCTGCAATAATTGGTTGGATGGACATGAGAGATAATAAACATTATGAAATTAACAGGTCAGGAGATTAAACTGCTGGGATTTTAAAATATTAAGCAGAGAATTGGGTCAGAATGACCATGTTCTATTATCTTTTTCACATGATCGTATTTTACAATTAATATTAATGCTACATATTCTGCAAGTTTGGTTTGATCAGTAATACACCAGGTTATAGATTGATATAATGTACTATCATTATGCTTAGCTTCCAGCGGCATATTTTCACTTGTTTTAGTTATCTATTATTTATATGATAGTATTTTTATGATTTTAAGGCAAGACCCTCATAAGTATTTTATAAATACATTCATAGTATTTTTAGTTGTCTTAACAGTTGTCGGGGAGAATACAGCGCTGCATGTATTATAGATGCAAACAAAGGATATTCCGTCCAGGGCTTTAAGAGGCAGATGCCCAAGCCGGGATTTGGGAACTCTGATTTACGTAGTTTTTTTAATATTTTCTTAAATCTGCGTCCATCCTGAGTTAATCTGTGGCAAAATATAATCCTGCTTTCCGGGAAGTGCCTGTTGATCCGGCAATCATTAATAATCGCATTTCCGAATCTTCGGTATTTTGCCATGATCCTGTTGAAATTGACGAAGAAGCAGTAGTAAGGAAGAAAAAACTAGACTTTTTTATAAATCGCTTCGCCTGGATCTGGTCGGCGATGTGAAAGAGTTATTGGAAGACTGTGTCAAAAACGGTACAAAAGAACAGGCGGTTATGGCAATAAAAGCCCTCTGTGGTTATAAAGTTGTTCACCACGGGATGATTACTGATCCGGAGGAAAAAGAAAAAATTGTAAAAAAAGAAAACCTGGCTTATGGACAGGTATTTTACCGGGTAAAACGGGAAAAAACAGGAGATGAGAAATTTTAAGGAAAAAATTCCTGGCTCCCTGCTTCGCCGGCAAAAAATACTCACCGGTAATTACTGCTAATTTCTTAGAGATTCTCTGAAAAAGATATGAAAGAAACTGCGAAAGACACAAAAATTACGAAAGGGAGGAATAAGGAGGTAGTTGAATAAAGATTACGGAACGACTGGGCGATTACAAACACAGGATTGTCTGCTATGTAAGGCAGATGAAACAGTAAAAAAAAAAAAAAAATTGATAAAAAAGCAATGCAGGAAGTAACTTTGCCTCTTTAA
>JAFGQK010000369.1 GCA_016935735.1 Spirochaetales bacterium
TAGCTCCGCAAATTATTTAATGGAAGAAAAGGGAAACCACCGATTACACATCTATGATGAAAGTCAAGTATTTTTCGAGAATTTTCTAAGAAAATTCTTTTAGAATACTCGCCCTTGCGGGGAGTTATCCACACGCAGCTTTTCGCTACCTGATAACCAATGAAACACACTGAATTTTCTGGAAAATACCGGTAGAATCTACTATTATAATTATTGAAACAACAAAAGGGCAGGCAACAGCCTGTATTGTCAGAAAGGAGATACAAATGCGATTTTCAATACGTCTGATACCAATAATCATCGCGTGTGCGAGTCTGGTAATCATAGCGGTCTCTATACCATTAATCCTGGATAAGATTAAACCGAATCAACTTTATGGCTTTAGAACCCCAAAAACCCTTTCCAGCGAGGAAATCTGGTATAAAGCGAATAAATATTCCGGTATGGTTCTGCTTATTACCGGGATCTTTACCCTTATTTCCATGCTGGTCATCCTTATTATCGCAGAAAAAATCGGTATGGGATATACAATCGGATTTTCAATGATTTTATTTGTCGTCCCGTTGTCAATTTGTGTCATGATTTGTTTTAATTACCTGGGAAAATTATAACCAGAAAAAAAACGTCAAAAACAATTCAGCACCTGTATTTATTCATACTTCATCACCGTTGCCTTGTTTGAGTTTGCTTTATCCATATATGCAACATACGGTACCCCATTGTAAATATACAAGTATGTACAGCATGTCGAGCCGGCCGAAAATCCTGTGTTTCCGACTGGAACCCAGGAACTCCCGTTATACATCATTGCCGTTGCCTTATCTATGATCTCCGAGTCATTGTACACTACATATGGTGTGCCGTTATACACGTACAATGATACGTATTCTGTATACCCGGTTGAAAATCCTTCGCTCCCGACAATCTCCCACGAGTTCCCGTTGTACATCATAACGGATGCCTTGAACGAGTTCTCCATATCCGTATACGCCACATACGGTGTACCGTTGTATGTATAAAATGAGAACCAGTCTATAGTCCCTGTTGAAAATCCTCCGGTTCCGACAGTCTCCCAGGAACTCCCGTTGTACATCTTTACCGTCGCCTTGTACGATACCGGTTCGATCACGTACTCCGCGTACCCCACGTACAGGGTACTATTGGATACATGCAACGATGTAAAGAATGTTTCCCTGGTTGAAAATCCTCCGGTTCCGACAGTCTCCCAGGAACTCCCGTTGTACATCTTTACCGTTACCCTGTACGATACCGATTCGTCCGAATATGCAACATACGGTGTTCCGTTGTAAAAATATAACGAGGTATAGTCTGCAATCCCGGTTGAAAATCCTCCGGTTCCGACAGTCTCCCACGAGCTCCCGTTGTACATCTTTACCGTTGCCCTGTACGATACCGATTCGTCCGAATATGCAACGTACGGTGTGCCATTGTAAATATACAAGGAAGTAAAGTCTGCAATCCCAGCAGAGAATCCCTCGGTCCCGACAGTTTCCCAGGAACTCCCGTTGTACATCTTTACCGTCGCCTTGTAAGCGTTCCCTCCGTCCTTATATGCTATATATGGTGTGCCATTGTAAATATATAATGATGTATACAGGGCTGCCCCGGTTGAAAAGCCTGCATTTCCTACAGGTGCCCATGTTAAATACTGGATAGAGTATGCTTCTGTCCTGATTGCACTGTCGATCATTCCGTCCTTTGTTGCGTAGGCCTTGATGGTCATATTTGTTCCGTTTCCGGCCACCGGAATCGGAGCCGAATACACTGATGATTCTTTGTCCGGCGTCGAACCGTCTATCGTGTACCGGATGGTCGCCCCGCTTGTGGCACACGTAATCGGCACACTCTGATCCGTAGTGTACGTACCCCCGGTAGGACTCATAGCCGGGAGCGCCACCCGGGATTCGGAAACAGGTGTCGGGGCAGGTTTATAGGAATTCTCAAATGGGTTATAGAATATAATATCACACGAATGAAATGATAAGAAGACCACAAATAATAATAAAATTATCTGCTTATTCACGATTATACATTGTCTCCCTGGAAATAATCGCTCCCTATATTTAATGTATTGCTTTTTTTACCGGAATTCAAGTTTAATAAAACAGCAATATAGAATCACAACAGCCTGTTTTTTTATTCCCCCGGTTCATCATCCTTTTTATGTTACGGCTTTTTTGCGGTAAACCACAAGTTACCGTAATAATCCGAGGGAGGGTACAATTGGAACAAGATTGGGAATATTTATAGAGTCAAAATTTATTAACGTAATTGTTAATTAATAATAAAAGGAGTAAAGTAATGAAAAAAAGTAACGTAAAAACAAAAACATGCTGTATGGTTCTATTGCTGTTAATATGCTGCCTGGGGCAGGTATTTGCAGCAGCATGCGGGGATGTCAATTCGAGTGGAAGTATCGATGTCGTCGATGCACTCATCATCGCCCAATATTATGTGGGATTGAATCCCGCGAATTTCGACCCCACCATAGCAGACGTGAATGCAGACGGCAATATTGACGTTGTTGACGCTCTTCGTGTGGCACAGTACTACGTGGGTCTTGTACCGGAACTCTCATGCGGGACCACAAATCCGGATCCGGTCTGGAGCGGGGGGCCTTATACACTCAACGGTACAAGCGACTATATTGATCTCCCGGATGGACTCACCAATAACCTGGGTGATTTCTCGATCGCATGCTGGGTGTATTTGAACTCGAGAGATTCCTGGTCGCGGGTCTTCGACTTTGGAGGGAGTACGGATGTTTTCATGATGTTCACCCCGGCATCGGGGGATACGGGGAATCCGTATTTCGCGATTACTACATCCGGTAACCCCGGTGAACAGGGCATTAATGGAACCAGTGCCATGCCGACGGGTTCATGGCAACATATTGCAGTTGTCAGGAGTGGTGATACGGGAATACTGTATATCAACGGCCAGGAAGCAGGCAGGAACAACAGCATGACATTAATGCCTGCCGATCTGGGGAATACCACGAATAATTATATTGGAAGGTCCCAGTGGTCCAATGATCCCTACCTGAACGCCGACATTGCCGAGTTTCTGGTTTATGACAGGGGTTTAAGCGCTTCGGAAGTGACGACTCTCGCCAGTAACCAACCACAGGATATTACCCCTGCCCCGACGCCGGTAGGAGAGACCCCGACCCCGACACCAGGCCCCAACGGCGGTCCAAATTCGATGGGATACTGCGGGTGCTCGATGGCCGAGAATGTCGCGAATGGATACCGCACAGTCGGCGGTCAGCGTATGTGGGGTGGATACGGTACAAGCGGCATGGTCGTTCAAAGCTGGACAGACTCCAATTCCAGCTCATGGCAGTTATTCGACCAGCAATCGGCCAAATACGGAAAACCGACCGCAATCTGGGTACAGGTGTGCATCTTCCCCCAGGGCGCAACGTATGATGAAGTAAAACAGATGATCGCCGCCGCACGCCAGCATGTGGCAGACGGTGCGACAATTTACATTACCGGTCAGCCGCTTTATCCCGAGGGGAACGTGTGTACCCTGGCAGGCGGAGCAGATGGTCCTCCGTCTACCGACAGGCTCGCACAACAGGCTGGCAACGATGCGTCGCAAAACGTGATATATTCCGGCACATTCACACTCCGCAACTCGGAAGTCGCGGACGGCTGCCACGCCAACTCGGCGGGAGAGCAAGCCCTCGGAAACCAGGCAGTACAAAAGTGGGGGAAATAGGCAATTAAAGTTGGTGAATCGAATCATATTTTAAGAACCAGGTAACGGCATCCGGCAGCCGTGTATTATACCGGGTTTGTTTGCTAAAGGGGCGTTTTTGAAAACTTGCCTGGCATTTTTTTGGAAACGCCCATAAAATATTATGTTAATGGGATCCCAATTCCCGGGACGGGGCCCTATTCGATCAGGGTATAAAACTTAGAAGAGGTATTAATAAAGACAGTATTATATTGGGCTTGTAAACTGTACTATTCAAGGAGAAAATCGCAGGTATTATTCCAGGATTTTCGACCTGGTAGTACCTGGTGTTGGCCGGGACCTTCCTGAAGGTGATGGTGTTGCAGGTTATGGAGTATTTCCTGCTTTTCTTGATTTGGGTTGTGGATATAGCCAACACTGTGGTTGTCTGAAAAGTCGTGGTGATGCGCCGGCTTTTTAGACAGCCCCCCCGATTATAATTTATAGTGGGTGCTATGAAGGGAGAATTTTTAGATTAGCTATCATTTATAACTGTACAGCATAAGTTGTCGGTATAAACAAAATTAGGAGGAAAGAGAAATGACAAAAAAAATTTTACTTATCATTGCTTGTATTTTGATGGGAAGCACTTTGAGTGCTCAAACCGGTGTCACACACCATACGCATTTCAGTCAGTATATGGGGAACCAGGAGTGGGGCTATAATATCTATCTTCCGCCCGGATATGATTCCAGCATGGAAAGATATCCTGTTATTTACAATTTCAATTGTATGGGTGGCGACGAAAACACCCAGATATCTATGGCAACTAAGCTGAACGATGACATCGTCAGTAACAAGGTCCCGCCTATGATTATGGTTTTTCCCAACGGAGGATCACAATCTTTTTATATTGATGATTATACCGCCGGCCTGAAAGTCGAATCCTATATCGTCATGGAATTCATCCCCTATATCGATCAAACCTATCGTACTATCAGCAGCCGTACAGGCAGAGGAACCACGGGATTTTCCATGGGTGGCTGGGGTGCCATTAAATTTGCATTAAAATACCCGGATCTTTTTTGCAGCGGTGTCCCCATATGCCCGGTGAACGCCTTTGATGGACCGGCACCCGAAAACGATATGTCCCAATTTGTCGCAACGTATGGGCCGGCAGCCAGAGGTCTCGTCGGGCTGCGAATGATCGGTGGGGCTGATGATCCTTACTCTTTGTCAGTTTTACAAGCTACGGATGCTGCCCTGAAACAGTTGAATTACGACCACATATATATTTCTGTGCCAAATCTTGGCCATGATTTTACGACTATTGATTCGCAATATGGAACCGGGAATAACCAATTCCATGCTTCAAATTTTAATGCATCGGGTACACCACTGGGTGATGTAAACGGAGACGGCGAGATTGATATTATCGACGCCCTTCTTATCGCACAGTATTATGTGGGATTACCCGTAAACATCGATACATCGGTTGCAGATACCAACTGCGATGGATCTATTGATGTTATCGATGCATTATTAATTGCCAGATATTATATAGGAATGATAACTCAATTCTGCTGAAACTATACATTATTTTGATAAGTCATTTATTAAAAATCGTTGATGAAAGAAAAAGTAACCAGAATGCCGTGTTCAGGGTATCGCTACTGCCTGTATAATTATTAACGGGATTTCCCCTGGCCACGGAGAGGATTGTACTATCCGGGGTGATATCAAATGATATCACCCCCCTCTATACAGGGGAAATAAATTACCGGACAGGTTGTAAAAGGGGGTTGACATTTCACCGGAATGAGGTATAATAAAAGTGTATTTCCTGGTTGAAGTGAAAAATAAAAGCGATAGGGATAAATGAAATACTTTTGCGTTATCGTTACTTACAATGCACAAAATTTTTAAACATATGGTGAGATAAAGAGAAGGATTATTACGTTGCACAATAAACTTCAGTGTCCAGGAGTAAGGTTAATAGAAAAAACCGGAGGGTATTTTTTACAATATTGCGTTAACGGAAACGCAATATTGCATATTATATTTTTTAGAAAGAGAAAAAAAATGAAACAGGTGAAAGAAAAAGTGATATGGTTGAGTCTGGTTTTCGTGTTCCTGGGACCTCGGCGTGATACGGAATTACTCGGGCCAGGATACCCCGGGACCTACTGCAACCCCGACTCCGGGCCCAACATCGACACCGGTCATTGATGGTAATATCATGGTAAGGGCCAGGGGTACCATGGGCGGTGAAATTCTGGAATTGCGGATAGAAGGGAATGTCGTGGACAGCTGGACTATGTCCACCAGTTATCAGGATTTTTATGCCAATGGTACCGGAATCATCGAAGTGCATTTTACTAATGACGATGAACAGCAAAACGGTATGGATATCCAGGTGGATTATATTATATATAACAGCACAACATACCAGGCGGAAGACCAGGAGATTAATACCGGTGTTTACATCGATGGTTCCTGCGGCGGTTCCTACAGTGATATGCTGCAATGTAACGGGTATATAAGGTTTGAAACGGGAACCGGGCCTACCACGCCGCCGGTTAACCCCGGGGATGTAAACCTGGATGGTGAGATCAATAGTGTTGATGCTTTACTGGTAGCGCAATTCTATGTGGGTCTTAATCCATCCAACTTTAACGTTGATAATGCAGATACAAACTGTGATGGTAGCATCGATATAGTAGACGCATTGCTAATAGCTCAGTATTATGTTGGTCTTATAAACAGTTTTTGTTAGTTAGTTAATACTATACAGGGGCATTCCCTTACATAAGGGGACTTCTAAAAATGGAATTTTTAGAAGCCCCCTTGAAGTCATGGTTTTTAAAGTTACTATTAAGGGATATAATTCAACGATTCAGGAAATGAAGGAAAAACGATTACAAAAATCCTGCCAAAGGGTGGGTGTATTTACAGCATGGTTCTATGGGCATTACCAGATGGAACTATTCTCCGGTATTGAAGAAATGGCCAGACACCATAAAGTACAGGCACTATACTTTTCAGGCCGCGCACTGCATTCACCCCTCCCCTATGAAAATGACCACAACATAATCTACGATACTGCTTTGCATGCATCGCTTGATGGTTTGATTATTTCACTCTTAGCCATTTATTGCAATGACAATATATTGACTGAATTCATTTCCCGGTATAAAAATATTCCGGTCATTACCATCAATTTCCGTTCTGCAATCGGTAATGCCATTTTCGCTGACAACAAACCGGGATTCAATGCGTTAATGAAACACCTCATCGAAAAACACGGCTTCAGAAAACTCGCCTTTGTAAAAGGGCCGGAACATAACCGGGATGCAATGGAACGCTATACTCTATACAAATCTGCACTCGCTGAACATGGGATAGACTTTAATCCGGCACTGGTTACCGCCGGCCATTTTATGTTCCGTGCCGGTCAGGATGCGGTACGTGTATACCTGGACGAACGGGGATTAAAACCCGGCCGGGATATTGAAGTGATTGTTTGTGCCAATGATATCATCGCATTAGGGGTGATTGATGAACTTTATAACCACGGTCTGCATGTACCCCGCGATATAGCGGTCACCGGATTCGATAACACGAACGAATCGATTTTCCCGAAATTTCCCCTTACCAGTGTTAAACAGAATCTTCGTGAAATCGGAAAAAAAGCAATATGCAATCTCCTGGATTATAAACCGGACCAGGAACCTCTTTTTTTCGACACTGAACTGGTAATCCGTGATTCCTGCGGATGCAGCAAGTCCGAAGAACAGACAGGACTTCCGGAAACAGGGAGAGAACGGAAGTCCGTTTTCGATTATGGGTATAGCCACCGCTCCGGTCATAAAAAGGATCTGGAATTCATATATTATGAAATTACCAGGATTATCGAGAATCTGAAGGACTTGCAGACAATGACCGAATTCTCTGCCTGGATGCAGGACAATTTTCCCATCCTGGGAATAGAAAGCGCCTGGCTTTTTCTTTATACCAGGGTCCCTTCCAACGTCAGTACATACACGTTACTCGCAGGTTATGACATACGGGAACCGGGAGGAATACATCAAAAGGATAACATACCCGAGAAAATGATTTTCGACGATATCCTCTGCAGGAGACCTGACCGCTCCTTCTGTATTCTCCCACTGTTGTTCAAGGAAACCAGATATGGCCTTGTTGTTATGGAGGTGAATATATCAACCTCCCTTGTATACGATACGTTGAGTAGTCACATCGGAAGCAGTATCAAAAATATACTTCTTGGTGAAGAAGTGGCCAGGATAAACCTGCAGCTTTTACAATCCAGTAAACAGAAAACCCAATTCTTCATCAATATGGCGCATGAAACCAAAACGCCACTCACACTCATCCAGAATTACCTGGCACTCTGCCTGGAGCAGAATAAAGCCGATGAGAAACTTCTTATTATCAAGCAGAATATCGATCTTTTACTCGGTAACATGCTTAACTTCCTCGATGAGGAAAGACTAAAAAAAGGGGATATAATCTATCAACATAATGTATTCGTGGATTTGACGGAAAGCGTGTACAGGAAATGCGAAATGTTCCGGGCTATGTCTGCAAAAAAAAATATCCGAATGACAGTAGATGCGGAAAATCATTTCATCATCAGGATCGATCCTTTAGCCCTTGACAGGATTTTAAACAATCTCCTTGATAATGCCGTGAAATATACTCAAGGTGGAGGACGAATTAAGGTCGATGTCTTTTGCAGGAAGGGCAAGGCAATACTCCGTATAAGCGACAATGGACCGGGGCTGCCCGCGGATACATACGAACATATTTTCGAACCATATTACCTGCTCTCCAGGAAGAGAAACCGGCAGCAGGGTACAGGTGTCGGACTTTCAATCGTGAAAGAGATTATCGATGGACTTGGAGCAGAAATTACGGCAGAAAAAAACGAGGGGGGCGGCACCTGCTTTACCATTGCATTTACGGATGAAAGCAGCACGGCAGAACAGAAAAAGATTATCAAATTCAAGGCCACTCCACCACCTTCATATCTTGTGGAAGAGGATATAAAAGAAAAGAACATTACGGCAGACAAGCACTCGCTGTTCATTGTCGATGACAATATCCAGTTGTTGAAATTTATTCAGACTACTTTATCGGAATCGTATAACATATACTTTGCCCGTAACACGGCCGAGGCATTAATCAAACTCAAAATCATACCCAGTCCGGATCTTATCATCTCCGATATTATGATGGATGGTGAAGACGGTTTTGGGTTTCTTTCCGCCCTTTCGGCGAAAGAAGGATTCAACGACATTCCTTTCATCTTTATCACTGCCCTGGGTGGCGAGAAAGCTGTCGTGAAGGGGCTCGATCTTGGTGCGGTCGATTATATCGAGAAACCCTTTTCGATCGCTGCCTTAAGAGCTAAAATCGAGTCGATTATTGCATTGCGCGGGCGTCAGGAAAAACATGATCGCGAGTGTATCCGCAACAGAATCGATGGATTGTTATACGGTCTTAATAAAGACACGGGCGATGCAGAAAGTTCCAGGCTGGAACGTTTATGCAAGAAATATGTAATTCTCGGCCGGGAACGGGAGATCATCCGGATGCTCGTAAGCGGCCTGCTGAATAAAGAGATCGCCGGTTGCATGAATATCACGCAGCGTACAGTGGAGTATCATATTACCAAGATTTATAAAAAATGCGGGGTGAATAACAGATACGATCTCCTGAACATATTCCGGAACCAACAATAATTCATAATTACCCATACCATAACGTTGGCTACTCCCACAACCCAATTAACAAGTTATCCGGGTTCTATTAATTATGCCGGTCTCATCAAAGCAATAGTTCCTCTTCCTGTCAATAAATTAACGACACCCTCTTTAGAATTTTTTTTCGTCATTTTTACGGAAGACCCTGAAATCAGACAAAGATTTTTCAGGATATAATAACAACAAAAGAAAGGAGTAATTAAAATGAAAAAAACCAGTTTTGTTTTCGTATTGCTTTTCGTAATCCCTGTATCGCTGATTGCGCAAACGCTTCCAGCCACACCGCCATCAGGATATGACCAGGCCAGGAGTAATACCCAGAAAGGCCAGGTCAGCTATTTCAATTATCAGTCTTCGGTGACAAACGGGCAGCGGAGGGCGAGAATTTACCTCCCTCCGGGGTATTCAACAAGCAACAGATACAGTGTCCTGTATTTGCTGCACGGTATTGGCGGGAATGAAGACGAGTGGTACAACAATGGTGCACCGAATGTGATCCTCGACAATCTTATCGCGGATGGTAAAATTGATCCCTTTGTGCTTGTTTTACCGAACGGTAAAATGGAGGGGTATTCGGATGATTTCGCGGCCTTTGATGCGTTTACACCCGATTTACTCAACAGTATTATTCCCTACGTCGAATCCAACTATTCCGTTTATTCTGACCGTGACCACCGGGCGGTGGCCGGTCTTTCAATGGGCGGCGGACAATCGCTGAATATCGGGCTGCCGAATGTGGACAAGATCCCCTATATTGGCGGCTTTTCCTCTGCACCCAATACCTATTCAAATGACAGGCTGTTTCCCGACCCCGCGGCCACCCGGCAGCAGTTGAAGCTGTTGTTTCTTTCTATTGGAACCAATGACAGCCTTAAAAGTTTTAGTGATGGGGTGTCTAATTTTTGCAACAGCAATAATATTCCCAACACTTATTTTATCGTCCAGGGAGCAGGTCATGATTGGAATGTATGGAAGCAAAGTCTGTGGAATTTCGCACAGATGGCGTGCAATGCCGGATTTACTGGTGCGTCCGGGCCGACAGGTGAACCCACGGTTGTCCCTACGCCGGGACCCACCCAGGTGCCAGGCACTATCTCAATCGCGTGCGGGAGTTCTTCTGACGTAGGGAACTTCCTGGCCGA
>JAFGQK010000370.1 GCA_016935735.1 Spirochaetales bacterium
CTTTCATTATTTTATTTTCGGTCTTTTATTTCTGTGTATTCAGTGTGTTCCGTGGTTTTTAAAACCTGTTATGGCGTTCGCACCCAAGAAGTGACACCTCTTGCCTTTTCTTGAAAAATTCCCTACTATACAGGCAAGAGAAAGGGCTATGAACATGGAGATCATACAATACGGAAGTGCGGATAAAAGGCTATCTAAAATTTTACAGAGAAGCTTCGATGTCGATGAACGGATCTGTAAAAAGGTGAAGAAGATCATATCTGCGGTAAAACAGAAAAAGGACAGGGCAGTTATTGAATACACCCGTCAATTCGATCACTTTAAGCTGACAGACGAAAACAGGATGGTGACCGGTGACTACTTTATCCAATGTCTGGATAAGGTTGATGCCGGGATAGTGAGTATTATTAAAGAAGCAAAGCAGAACATAACTACGTATCATATGAACCAGGTACAGGAAACCTGGGAAAAGGAATTTGATCATGGTGTCCGGCTTGGCCAGAAAATTACACCGCTTGCAAAAGCAGGCATATATATTCCCGGGGGCAGGGCATTTTACCCGTCAAGTCTGCTTATGAATATTATCCCTGCACAAATTGCAGGGGTAGGGGAGATTATCGTCGTAACCCCCCCGGCTCATTTTTTTGAAAAACCCCTTCTTGGAGCTACACTCGGGATACTCGGGATAGAGAAGGTATATATGGCTGGGGGCGCGCAGGCAATTGCAGCACTGGCATTCGGTACGGAAACGATTCCAAAGGTGGATAAAATCGTCGGGCCGGGAAACATATTCGTATCGCTTGCAAAACGTGAAGTGTTCGGGTATGTTGATATCGATATGATTGCAGGGCCTTCTGAGGTTGTGGTTCTTGCAGAGGATATTGCAAACCCGGGATGGGTAGCCCTTGATCTGTTAAGTCAGTCCGAACACCGGACAGGTTTTGAATCTTCTATCCTTGTAACAGATTCTTTTGACTTTGCAAAAGAGGTAAATAAGGCTCTTGATACATTTCTTAAAGATTCACCTTATGAGGCAATTGTCCGCAAAATCCTCGATGATTATGGTGCAATCATTATTGTTGACTCCATCGGCCAGGGCATCGATGTGGTGAATATGATTGCACCGGAACACCTGGAAATTATAGTAAGGAATGAAAAAGCAGTGCTGGAAAAGATCAGGAATGCAGGCGCTATTTTTGTCGGGGAATATTCGAGTGAGCCTGTTGGTGATTACTGGGCAGGCCCCAACCATGTTCTGCCGACAGGCGGGACCGCGAGGTTTTTTTCTCCCCTGGGGGTGTATGATTTTTTTAAAAGAAGTTCTTTAATCTATTATACAAAAGAAGCACTTTTAAAAACAGCAGAGAAGATAAATACCTTTGCCCTGGAAGAAGACCTGTTCTTTCATGGAAAAGCTGTGTTGAAAAGGTTCGAAGATCTGAACCGGTAAAAGATGTCAGGCGTTAAGTTCTTCTATAGCCTCTTCCAGGGTTCCGGTTATACGGAAAAAAGCCTCGAGCCGGACAAGGGTAAAGATATATTTTACCGATCCCCGGATATTCGTAAGCCGGAACTCCGCAGAATTCTCTTTCATATAGTTTTTCATGGCGATTAAAGCGGTAATACCGCTTGAATCAATATATTTCGTATGTTCGAATGAAATAACCAGCTTTTTCGCACCTTCCTGTATAAGTCTTTTTATTTCATTTTTAAAATCAGACATATTGGTAATACCCAGATTCCTGATGATAGATACAATGTATATATCACCTTCCTGCTTTATTTGAAGTTCCATAGGTGGTTAGATTATAACACATATAGTAAAAAAAAGAAAGTTAAAATACCTGTTTAACCTGCTTAAAGAATAGATTCCACATACCCATATATTTCCTTTGTTGTTCCCATGGAAAGGATATTTGCTGCAATAATCTCAGCATCCTTGACATTTAATGAGTTGATTTGCACCTGAATATCTCCCAGCAACCTTGGATTAAGGCTTAATTGCCTTACCCCGATCCCGATAAGAAAGATGATAAAAAAGGGCTCGGAAGCAATATCCCCGCATACGGAAAGTTCAATTGATTTTTCCTTTGCAGCATTCACTACTTTTTTCAAAGCCCGGAAAACTGCAGGATGATAATGGGTATACATACTGCATACTGTCTCGTTTGTCCGGTCAATCCCCAGCATATACTGGACAAGATCATTTGTTCCAATACTGAAAAAATCAGCCTGTTGAGCAAGTTCATGTGCCACTTCCACTGCAGAAGGAAGCTCAATCATTGCTCCCAGCCGGGGTTTATTGTTGCAGGGGATACCATTCGCTTTCAGGGTTTCCATATTTTCAAGTACTATGTTTTTCGCTTCCATAAAATCATCTACTGATGCAATAAGGGGAAACATGATTTTTAAAGTAAACCCTTCCCCCGCCCTGAGCATGGCCTTGAGTTGTGTGGAAAAGATGTTCCTGTTCTTTAATGAAAAACGGATTGCACGGAGTCCCAGAAAAGGATTCGCTTCCTGGGAAGAAGAAAGATAGGAAAGCATCTTATCCCCCCCGATGTCCAGGGTGCGTAAGGAAACTTCCTTCCCGGTCATTTCTTCCAGGAGCTTCCGGTACACCCTGTATTGATCATCCTCGGAAGGAAGCTCATTCCGGACAAGATAGGGGAATTCACTCCTGTAAAGACCAATGCCTTCTGCCTTCATTTTTATGGCTATTTTTAAATCGCTTAACAGATTGATATTTGCATACAGATGGATACGTGTTTTATCCCTGGTAAATGTTGTTCCTGATACTCTTTTTTTTACTATTTTCTTGTGGTCATTTTGCATGGTCTGATAATTGTCATATACTTCTTTCCCTGGATTTATAATAGCTGTTCCCTGGTAGGCATCAATAATAATACACGTCCCGCTTTTTATCCGGAAAAGTCTTTCATCATCACAAAAAACCATTGGTATTCCAATTGACCTGGCCAGAATAGCAATGTGTGCAGTAATTCCACCGCCGTACAGGAGAAATCCTGCTGCATTCTGTGCAGAAAGTTTTACCAATTCTGATGGAAGAAGTTCATAAGCAATGATTATCTGTCCTGTGTAGTCCCCTGGTTCATCCTCTGCTTTTTGCAGGTTTCGGAGTAACCTGTGACCGATGTCTTTTACATCCAGGGCTTTTTCCTTAAATCGCGGATTCGGATCACTTGAAAAAAGATCAATATATTGATTAATCACCCTTATAATTGCCTTTTCTGCCGATGTTCCTTTGCGGATAAGGTCTATCATCCTGCCGGAAAAGGCAGTATCACCAAGCATAAGAAGGTGGGCGCTGAAGATGAGTGATACCATCTCTGAAAATTCACTCTCCATTTCACGTTGCAGTTCTTCCAGTTGAAGCAGGGTTTCTCCCAGTGCACGTTCAAAATCCTTTAGTGTCAGGGATGTACTTTTTCCTTTTGGAATTCCGGTGAATGCATCATCCCTTTTCCCAAGGATTACCGCATGGCCGAATGCAATCCCGCTTGATCCTGCACTCCCTTTAAGGAAAAAACTTTCTTCTACTTCCGTAATATGTGTATGTGACTTTTTTTTATGGGTGATTTCCAGAATCAACTTTGCATTTTCAATAGCCACGGCGATCTGGGCTGCAATAACAGATAATGTCCTTTCATCGGTTTCCTGAAAATAACCGATTTTTTCATGCTGGAGGACCAGTACGCCAAGTGGAATCATGCTACGGATAATTGGGACTGCTAAAAACGCATTATACTTTTCTTCTGTCAGACCGGGGATCAGCTTGAATGAAGGATGTTTTTGCCCTTCCATGACCAGAAGAGGTTTCCCTTCCTTGAAACAAAGACCGGTCAATCCTTCCCCGGGAGAGAGCTTTACTTTTCCGGTATAATCCTCCGATAGTCCCATAGTTGTGGTAAGAATGAGTTGTCCCGAATTCTCATCATAAAGATAGATGGAGCAGACATCGGATTTCATATGTGTGGCAATCAATTCCACAACACTGTACAGGAAGTTTTCAATTGTCATGGTTTTTTCAAATAGTCGCAGTAACTCACTTATATCATAGAAAAGATCTATACTGTTCTTTCCCATTCTTTTTATTAAAACTCCCTGTTTTAAGTGTTTAGAGAAATACCCTTATTTGTCAAGTAATAAAAAGATTAAAATTATGAATACCACCTTATTCATACTACAATTGGGACTCAACTTTGTTGAGCACTGGGGCTGTCCAAAAAGCCGGAGAGTATAACCAATCATCGTTGAGAATACACTTCATCCCCTTTCTACTGTAAAAAGAGAAGTTC
>JAFGQK010000371.1 GCA_016935735.1 Spirochaetales bacterium
CTTTCATTATTTTATTTTCGGTCTTTTATTTCTGTGTATTCAGTGTGTTCCGTGGTTTTTAAAACCTGTTATGGCGTTCGCACCCAAAATTTATAAAATCAGGATATGTGCAATACCCCTTTTTTTGCCTGCCAAAAGAATATCCGCAGATATATAGGACTCAATTATATGAATAAATCGACATAAATGATCCTTCCTGCCCATGGGTACAATAAATTTTATTATCAAAAACAAAAATGTCCTTAATAAATATCCCTGCATCAATCACCTCCACAAGAACCGGGTCAGATGGAACAGCTATATTAATAACCACAAGGTTTGAAGGGCTTTGTATCATAAAACAATAAGGAGGATCAAGGGTGAGTTTGGTTGTCCCCAGGATTTCCAGGTAACCCAGCATGGCAGGAGTTACAGGATCTGTTACATCAAGAATAACGAGTCCGTCATTCGCTGCAATATACAAACGGTTCTCCCCATATTCTATATCCAGAAAACTTTTACTTGAAGTTTCCGGATAGTACCATCCTGTCTCCACGGGTGCTGCGGGCACTGACATATCAAAAATCCTTAAATTAGGTCTTAATTGTTGAATAAGGTATCCGTAATTATTATTAAATACGATCTTAACCGGTTCCGGTTGGGGCACCGGACTTGGAGTCGCACTCCCCGCAAGAGTACCATAAGGTGTCGGGGTAGGAGGTTCCGGGGTTGCCGGATCAGGTGTTGATAGACTCATATCAGAAATCCAAACCGGGTTTGAAGAATTTGATATATCTATAATTTTCATTCTTTCCGGGAATACAGGAATATACACATAATTATTATAGGCAGTAATCGATTGTTTATGTATGATATATCAATCGGTGATGTCTGTTCAACCACCTCGTTGATGGTGCTGTCCACCGTCATCAGTGTGGAATCAAGACCATAGAGATAATTTCCCGAACGGGTAAAATCTATAAGAATATCTCCGTCTATAATCTTCTCTGCCACCGGATTCCCCGGGTCTGTGACGTCAATCACCTTTATCCCACCCATTCCGTCGGCAATATATGCCGTTTCCGGTGAAATGAGAAATGGTGTATATGCATATCCGCAGGCATCAATATAATCATTAAATGCCGGTGCGGAGGGGACGGTGAAATCAGCATACTTGATGCCGCTCCCATAGGTC
The DNA here is from genome assembly GCA_016935735.1 of Spirochaetales bacterium. GTDB lineage: Bacteria > Spirochaetota > Spirochaetia > SZUA-6 > JAFGRV01 > JAFGRV01. Next base: position 1,175 of record JAFGQK010000371.1, read on the forward strand.
TCATCACCATAGGTGATAAGTAATTTCCCTTTTGTAAGCATAATAGAAATACCTCGATAATTGTCCTCCGAAGAATAACCTGGAAGGCGAATAAATTCCATATAACCAGGGGCGGTGACAGAAGAAATATCGACCGGAACCAATCCCCCCGGCCGGGCGTAAAGAAGAATACTTCCAACCGGATAAATACTTTGCGGGTAATATCCCTGGTTTGAGTAGAAGAAAGTCCCGTCATCAGTCAGCGGAAAGACCATAAAGGGGTTATATGAATCGGAGATATTATAAATTCTTAATTTTGATAAAAAGCGGATATAGGCATAATCCCCGGAAACGGCGATATCGGATCCTTCCTGGTCTACAGATGCAATCAGCAGTGGATTCCCTGGTGAACTCACATTGAATATCTTAAAGTCATCGGAAATGGTATTGTCATCAATAATCGAAAAAAGGATGGTATCTCGCAAAAAAAGTGCAGCTGATTTTTCCGAAAGGCGTGTTACTTCAACAGGCAGGGCAGGATCTGAAATAGTAAAGACAGTAAGATAATCGCTTGCTGCAAGAAATAAATAATGATCTTTATAAGCAAAGTCTGTTATCTTATATGTATCGATTGTACTTACAACAACAGGCTCCAGCGGGTTTGTTACATCAATAATATAAAGATCATCATCAAGATCGTCCAGTGCAAAAATGAGATTCCCCGCTGATTCCATGTAAAGAAATACCGTTTCTTTACAAATATCGGTATCTTTGATAAACACCGGATTATTCATATCCGGAACAGAAAAGATCTTAATGCCCCGTTTTGTCGTTACATAAAGGTAATTTCCGACAGCAATGGCATTTGTCCAGTTCTCACGATGACCTATTCCTGTTTCACATTTTCCAAGCAAGATTAACTTTTCCGGTTGAGTTGGTTGTAGTGTAATGACCGGGGTTGGGGTCGGTTCAGAACAGGGGAATTGTTCGATAAGTCCTACATAATACCGGGCAATAAGGAGGGCGTCGACAATGTCCACTTCGCCGCTGCAGTCCACATCCGCGGTCTGTTCATTAAAGGGTGCGGGAGCAAGACCCACATAGAACTGTGCAGTAAGAAGCGCATCTACAATATTGATAAAACTATCGCCATTTACATCACCTGTCATATCCTGCGCCGGTATCCCCTGTGCAATAAAAAAAAATAACAGTACATACAGTACACATTGGATAAACTTGATTTTTTTAAAACTATTCATACACTTCTCCTTTTAAATAAGGGCTTCTAAAAACCCCATTTGGGGAAGTTTCCTTGAAATCGTGAAGAATAATTTCCTTACTTCTTCATACTAAAAGAAATTATTCGTTCTTCAAGGCAGCTTGAAAAATTTTCTTTCGTACTGCCAATAATTATTATAAGCTGCACTTCCAGTATATAAAGTAGAAGTATTGTACTATCAATTCCTATCACCTGTCGACCACATGTACCCGCGTAGACCTCTATAAAACCTGTTATCCACACAAATGATGATACAAAGCGTTTCCCTCTGTGATTTTATATTCTTTCTTTTATAAAAAGTCAGGATTGATCTATTCAGGGTATGAAAAAACTACGGATAATCAAGCATGGCCATATATGTTCAGATTGCTGTAAGCGGATGACGCGGATTGTTTTCATTTTTTTATCTGCGAAAATCTGCATCCGGTAATCCAAACAGATTAAGCCTGGCTGAATAATCCGTAGTTTTTTAATTTAACTAAAGAGATAACAAAGGAATCAGAGAAAACTATGGAAGATTTACGTGGGGACGGAGCTCGTAAAATGAACCAATGGCGATCCACGAGGGACGGAGCTACCCTGGGAAGAAAGGCGCAAGCAGGGTGAGGGGTGCCAGAATGCCGGCAGGAAGCTTGTTTGTGGAGTGAGGGACGGAGCTCAATGTAAATAAATCATCAAGCTTCTTCTTCTATTATTCTTAATACCTGCCATCCGGTAATCCAAACAGATTAAGCCTGGCTGAATAATCCGTAATTTTTTAATTTAACTAAAACGATAACAAAGGAATCAGAGAAAACCATGAAGGAAAAAATGAGTATCTTACAAGCGACGTTCCTCATCAATGTATGTCTCATCTTATAATAATATGAAGTAATATCTCATCACATGTTTCAAGCTTGGGGCACTCAAGACACTCGCGCCAGAGTTTCCTTGGAAACCTGTCCTTATCGGTAATCTGAAAACCGAGTCTTTTAAAGAATTCCGGCTTATAAGTAAGGGTAATAACCTGCGGTACCTGTAATTTCCTGGCTTCTTCCAGCAATGTATTGACAATCCTGCTTCCCACCCCCTGTTTCTGGTATTCTTCTTCTATAGCGAGTGCCATGACCTCCCCGAGATCTGTCCAGAGAAGACTGAATGCCCCGCATCCGATAACCTTATTTGTCTGATCGTCCTCTGCAACGACAAAATTCTGGAGCATGGTGGTGATTCTGTATTTACTCCGTGAAAGCATAAGGCCTTTCTGTGCCATTCTATTCGTGAGTGTGAATATCGTATCCACATCATTCACTGTCGGTTTCCTGATAATAATCATAATTCATTCCCCTTTCTATTACGGGCCTATCCTGCCCGTTATCGGGCTGCTATTTCATCCCGGGAAACATCCCTTTCCGTATCCCTGCCGATACCCGGACAGGAAGTCCGTAAAGGTTGATGAATCCTGTTGCATCCTTATGGTCATATGAACTTTCCCCGAAGGATGCAAGGTCTTCGCTGTACAGGGAGTATGGTGATGTCCTTCCTGCTACGATGATATTGCCTTTATAAAGTGCGAGTTTTACTGTACCTGTTACATACTCACACATCTTTTGAAACAATGCATCCAGCGATTCCCTTAACCCGGTAAACCACTTTCCCTGGTAGACCGCACGGGCATATTCAATGGAAAGCCGTTGTTTTAATGAAAGACACTCACTGTCCAGCGTAAGCATTTCCAGTTCCCTTAAAGCATACAAAAGAATTGTACCGCCGGGTGTCTCATACACCCCCCTGCTTTTCATACCTACCACCCTGGTTTCCACCACATCGGCACGCCCAATCCCATTTTCACTCCCGAGCTTGTTTAATTGTGTAAGCAAAGCAAGAGGGGGCAGCCTTTCCCCGTTCAATGTGACAGGAAATCCGGACTCGAACCCGATTGTTATAATCGTCTCGCTGTCCGGCGCTTCCCCGGGGGATTTTGTCAGGATAAAGAGATCCTCACCCGGTCTGTTTTCCGGGTTTTCCAGGTCACCACCCTCATGGCTTAAGTGCCAGATATTACAATCCCGTGAGTAGATGTTTTTCTTCGATATATTCCCCAGGGGGATATTGTGTTTTTGCGCATAGGCAATTGCCTGTTCCCTGGAATATATATCCCAGACCCGCCATGGCGCGATAACCTTGAGTTGCGGAGCCAGGGCTTTGTAGGTGAGTTCAAAACGCACCTGGTCATTCCCCTTTCCTGTGCACCCGTGGGCCACGGCATCGGCATTCTCTTTTAAAGCGACATCCACCTGGCACTTTGCCTGTAAAGGCCGGGCGATGGATGTGCCGAGAAGGTACTTGCCTTCGTACTGCGCCCCTGCCCGTAAGAGCGGGAAAAGGTAGTCTTTTACAAATTCTTCTTTTGCATCGATAATATACAGCCCGGATGCACCGGATTTTTTCGCCTTTTCCTCCATACCAATAAAATCATCATCCTGACCCACATCAACACAGACCGCGACAACCTCGGCTCCTTCGTAGTTCTCCTTTAGCCACGGGATAATGATCGATGTATCGAGTCCGCCGGAATAAGCGAGCACGATCTTTTTTATTGTAAGCTGTTTCATCTTTTCCTCCATAATTACCTCTGTTATTTATAGTCCGCAAACACCTGCTTGAGTATCTCACACCCCTTCTCTATCTCTTCCACGGAGATAATCAAAGGTGGTGCAATACGGATTACCTTCTTCCCGGAACGGAGAATGAGGATTCCTTTTTCCATAGCAGCCCGAATGATCTTCATGAGTTTCTCATCCGTTCCCTCGATCTCTATCCCCCGGAGCAGTCCTTTCCCTTTTACATTGCCGGTAAAATCAAAACTCTTTGAAAGTTCTTCAAGCAGGGAAGCAAGCAGTTTCCCTTTTTCCGACACTTCTTTGATAAAAGCAGGATTGGAAAGGATTTTCCAGACAACCAGCCCCATTGCCGTTGTGACGGGCCCCCCGCCAAAGGTTGTGCCATGCTCCCCCACATGAAGGAGATTGTTGATCTTTTCCGGGATAAGGGTAGCGGAAAGGGGAAGCCCGCCGGCAAGTGGTTTTGCCAGGGTAATGATATCCGGGTGAAGCCCCACACCCTCGGATGCATAAAGTGTGCCGGTACGGGAAAGTCCTGTCTGGATTTCATCAACAATAAGAATAATGTCATATTTTTTACACAGGGTGTTCAATTCCTCTGCAAAAGAGTCCGTCATCAGGGCAAGCCCCCCTTCTCCCTGGATAACCTCGACAATCACCGCTGCAAAACTGTCATCCAGGATTTCGGAAAGCTGTTCCGTATTATTAAAATCTGATACGACAACACCGGGAATAAGCGGGCCAAAGGGATCCTGGTATTTGGGAGACGGGGTACAGGAAAGTGCCCCCAGGGTACGGCCATGAAAGGCATTGGTAAAGCAGAGCAGTTTATGATGCCCCGGCCCTTTTATCCGTAATGAATAAAGCCGGGCATATTTAATCGCTGCCTCGTTAGCCTCTGAACCGCTGTTTCCGAAATGAACTGCACCAAAATTCCCGCTTGAAATGAGTTTTCCCGCGAGTTCCACCTGGGGTTTTGTGGCATAGAGATTGGAGATATGGATGAGTTTTTTCATCTGGTTATAGCCTGCCTGTATCAGATCCTCCCGGTTGTAACCAAGGGCATTCACCGCAATCCCGGCGCCAAAGTCCAGGTATTTATTTCCCGCACTGTCAAAAAGATATGCACCCTCCCCTTTTTCTATAACCAGTAATTCCGGTGCGAAATTCTTTGGCAGGGGTGGGTTTTTAATCATTGCTTTTGATATATCCATCGTTTCCTCCTTTATCTGTTTTATGAAAGAACCTTCATTTCCGTAATGTGGGTTCCCCTGTTCCCGGAAAGAAGCTCTTTAAGAGAACCCTTCCCGGTAAACTCACCGATGATGATCCTTCCCACTCCTTTGGAAATCGCATCTACAGATGCTTTTGCCTTGGGAATCATCCCACCGGAAATAACACCTGTTTTTATTTCCTCTTTTACATCCCCGGGTCCAAGTTGCTTAAGGACATTCCCTTCCTTTAGTATACCGGGAATATCGGAAAAAAAGATGATACCTCCTGCCTTGATCCCGGATGACAGTTCAAATGCAACCTCATCTGCGTTAATATTCAAAGGCATGCCATCCATATCCATCGAGGTCGATGCGATGACCGGCAGGTAGTTGTTATCCAGGAGAACGTTGAGCAGGCGGGTGTTTACGCTGGTAATCCGGCCTGTATGAGTAAGACAATTGTCGCACTCCCCAATGCTTTTCCCGGTAAAAAGCCTGCCGTCCGAACCACTCAATCCCACTGCATCAAACCCGCTTTTTTGAAAAAGCCTTACCAGGCGTTTATTCACCTTCCCGCAGAGAATCTTGTCCACGAGAACCATTTCTTCCTTTGATGTCATCCGGATGCCATCCCGGAATATGGGCTCGATACCGAATTTACGGGTAAATTCGGTTACTTCTGCCCCGCCGCCATGAATAATAAGGAAGCGGTCATGAGTACTGCATTCTTTCATATCCTCTGCCAGCGCAAGGATACATTTATCATCCACGGCAAGTGCACCGCCGATCTTTATGGTAATGATCTGCTCATTCATCCCGGTCTCTCCTTTTTATTAAAGCTGGTTATATACAGCAAGGCCTGCATTTTCAGGAAATCCGAACCGGAGGTTCATGTTCTGTACTGCCTGGCCCGAGGCCCCTTTTATAAGATTATCAATCGCAGAAAAAAGCATGAGGATGTTCCCTTCTACCTGCCAGAAAATATCACACCGGTTCGAACCCCATACATCCCGGGTAGTGGGAATGTCTTTTTTCAGGTTAATAAACAGACAATTCCCGTAATATGTGTAAAACATGTCCCGTATATCATCCGCATTTACCTTTTTTACAAGGGGTGCAGTGATGGTTGCGACCATCCCCCGTTTTAACGGGGCGAGGTGCGGGGTAAAGAGAATCCGGACATCCTCCTTCACTATACCCAGTTCCTGCTGTATCTCGTGGGCATGACGGTGTGAAGTTCCCGGGGAATACGCACCGGTATTTTCCGTTCGTTCGCAGAAAAGAAGGTATTCTTTTACTTTCTTTCCCGCACCGGATATCCCGGAAATCGCATTTATAATGCAGGTATCCTGAATAAGTCCTTCCTTTGCCGGCGGGAGTAAAGGCAGGAGAGACACCGTGGGATAACACCCGGGATTTGCAATGATGTCCGCGGTTTTTATCGCACTGCCATACCACTCTGCCAGACCATACACCGCCTTGGGAAGAAGCCCGGGATTCGGGACAGGTGCTCCGTATGCAGCGAGAAATACTTCCGGGTTCTTTATCCGGAAATCGGCAGAAAGGTCGATGACCACACTTTTCCCGAAAAACGGTTCGCATAGTTCGGCTGATTTCAGGTGGGGGAGACATGCAAACACGACATCCGGCTTGAGTTCTCCTGCCTGATTCAGGTTGATAACACCCCCATGTGTCGAAATACATTTTCCTGTTGTCGTCTCCCCGATCCCGGGGTCCAGTTCCGAAATCCGTTTCCCGTATTGTGATGAAGAGACAGGGATGATATCCTCCACATGGGGATGGTCCGTGAGAAGCCGCAGGAGGATGAGTCCTGTATATCCTGATATTCCAAGTACTGCTGCTTTCATTTCAACTCCTTGTGTATAAAGCTTAACCGGTATTATTCCTTTAATTCCGGTATCCTTGTTTCCAGTGCACGGAGAATGGCTTTTCGTTCAACACCGTCCCTCGGGATAACAAGGATCGTATCATCACCGGCAATTGTCCCGAGAATTTCATCAATCTTAAGATTATCCAGGGCAAAGGCAACACTCTGCGCATGTCCCGGGATGGTTTTTATAAGACCGAAATTCCCGGAAAACTCGATAGTGAGGAATCCGTGAAGAAAATCCTCGATAAGGGCTTCCTCCGACCCTTTGCCGGATTCATTGTCAAGAAACGTATACCTGAAACCATCCGGCCCGTCTGCCACCTTTACCACTTTCAAACGGCGCAAGTCCCTGGAAAGGGTTGCCTGGGTAACAGTGAATCCTTCATTTTCCAGGTATTTTAAAAGCGCTTCCTGGCTGTCTACCCGGGAGGACAGGATAATCCTTTTAATCGCCTCGAGCCGGGCTATTTTATCTTCCACGATCCCTCCGTGCATAAATATACATCAATTATGAATAAATATACATCCAATTGTATAATATGTCAAGACCTTTTTTATTTTTTTAATAAATTTTCACATAAAAATTCAAAAAAGAGATGTTACATTACCCGGTTTTAAGAATATAACCTGTTTTTTACAGATATCAGCGTGCCGGCGCAGGTGTTGATCCGGGTTTTACTCCCGGCGTTTCTTTTGCCTTGAATTTCGATTCCGGTGTCACATCATGGACTGTTAAGGTATCGATGGCTTCATTATAATGGGATGCAAAAGCCCTTATCGATACATCCTTATAATAAGGGTCTTCCATTTCCGTATCGATGGATTCGCATTTGAATTCAACAGATAATTCATTTGCCGGTATCTGAACATAAGAAGGAATCATGAGAATTTTTGATAAATCATCACTATCGTTATTCTGGTTATCCGGATCATCTTCATCCGCAGGGATGATTTCCAGTTCGATAATTGTTGCTATATCCTCAACATCAAATATCTGTATCACCGCATCCGCTTTAAACATTGTCGTATCCCCGTCATAAAGGTAGGGGGGGAGGATAAGTTTTATATCTTTATTGAGTAAATCGCATGTTGTCAATGTAAGGGTAAGTATGAATATAAATATTAATACTGTTATTGTGGCTTTTCTGTTCATTTTTTATACCATCCTGTTTTGATTGTCTTCACTATATTAAAATTAATATTGGAGTTCAACTCATGTTGAACACCTTGTTAATACTTAGCTTAAAAATATTATCCAGGCAATGATATTAATAAAATTACCTGAAGTTCCTGTTCCGGTCATTATTCCGGTGTTGGTGATGGTGAATCCTCCGGTGTGGCAGTGGGATCATCTGTAGGATCTGGTGTCGGACCGGTTGCAACATCATGAATTCTTACCGTATCCACGGCATCATTAAAATGGAGGGCAGTTGCTTTTACTGACACATCTTTATACCCCGGGGGGTCCATTACCGTATCGAGTGCCACGCATTGAAATTCAACAAACAATTGATCTGCCGCTATAGTGGCAGATGGGGGAATCAGGAGGTATTCGGACAGATCGTCACTGTCATTATTCTGATTTTCCGGATTATCCGCATCTGCAGGAACAATTGTCAGTTCCACAATCAACTCTGAACCCATATAATCATAAAGCTGGATGATACCGTTTTTCTTGCTCGTATCTGCATCCCCATCATACAGATAGGAGGGTAGTATAAGTTTCATCTCTTTATTCAAGAGATTACATGTGGTGATTGTAAGGACCAAAATGCAAACCATAAGAAAAGCGGTTATCGCTGATTTTTTATTCATTAAACTACCATCCTGAATTGTTACTACTACTACTATTACTAATAATATCCCAATTTTATAAAAATGTCAAGAAATGGAATTATTCCGATTATTCCGCAGAGGTTCCTTATTGGGGGGGAGATTTTTTCTTCACCGCCCTACCCTTTCAATTCACCAGTCCTGCTGCTGCTTCATCGTGGTACGTATGGTTGAGTGCAAGCAGGTGTTTGAGTACTTCCTTCCGTGCTCCCGGGGAGAGACAAAGAGACAATTTTTTATTTTTTTATTGACTTTCTTGATTTATACTGTAGAATTGGTTTTCATAATAAGTTTTTATCTGCTTTTTAAAGTATTATATACGAATAAGCAGTATTCAATACAGTTGGACCCAATTACTGTTTGAATAAAGTGGGATAAAAAACAAATGTTTTTTTGAATTATTTTCGATTCAAAAGCGATTAATCATTGATGGTCATTTTAATGTTTTTAAGCGAAATAGAGTTTAACCAGCTAAAACAACAGGACCCGGGGGTGTTTGAAAAGGTATATAATGAATATAAAGTTAAAATATTTAATTTTTTAATCTATAAAACCAGGGGAAACCGGGATGTGGCAAATGAACTATTCAGCGAGACTGTTTATTCTGCATTCGCATCCGTTTCCACATTGAAAAATGCAAAGAACCTACAGGGATGGTTATTGCTTGTAGCACACAGGAGATACGTCGATCATGTGCGAAAAAAAATCAGGGAAAAAAAATACCTGGAACCGGTGTATCATGAATACAATAAAAACAATAACAATGCTGAAAAACTTTTCAAACTGGAACAAATCAACCTTTTAAGAATAGCATTGGGGAACATTAAGGAGAATTACCGTAAAGTCCTTGAACTTAAATATCTGGAGAATAAATCCGTAAATGAGATCACTATTATAATGAACAAAACAGAAAGTGCAGTAAGGAATATGCTTAACAGGGCAAGAACTATGTTAAAAAAGGAGATGGTAAGGCTGGAAAAAAACTATTTCCGGGAATAAAGAAGTAAAAGATCACCTGCTCCGCAGGTGGCTTTTTCTAAATCAAAGGAATCTGAAAGGCATAGCCTTTATCATCAATATAACAAGGAGGAAACAAACCCCCTCAAAATGAGGTGGTTTCCTTTTGATAGTAAAAGATCACCTGCGGAGCAGGTGGCTTTTTCTAAATCAAAAGAATCTGGAAGGCATAGCCTTTATTATCAATATAACAAGGAGGAAA
>JAFGQK010000372.1 GCA_016935735.1 Spirochaetales bacterium
CACGGAAAGACACGGAAAAGAATTTGTACAAGTTATAGACTTCTGTGTTTCCAGTGGGTTAAAAAATCTGTTCTGGCGATCGTACCCCTTTTACTTGACAGATAAAATGTTTTGTGTAAAATAAACTATTCATAACGTTGGCTTAAGCCCACAACCAAATTAACAAGCTATCCAGGTTCTTTTACACTGGTCACATTAACCTGGCGGCCAACGTTTATCTATTTTGCTTAAAATCTTGTTATATTAACAAGATTTTAAGTCAAAATAGCATAACATACTGTTCTATCAAGGAGGAATCGACATATGCTGGATGCAAAGACAAAAACAGAGGTAAAAAAACAACTGGATTCATTATCCGGCAAGGTAACATTGATTGTTTTTACCCAGGAAAATGAGTGTCAATTCTGTGCAGACAACAGAAAGATGGCAGAAGAGGTAGCCGGCCTTTCCGGTAATATCTCCCTGGAAGTGTATGATTTTCAAAAAGACAAAGCAAAAGCAGATGAATATAAGATTGATAAAATACCGGCCATAGCGGTTATTGGTGAAAAGGATTACGGAATACGGTTCTACGGGCTTCCCTATGGGTATGAGTTTGCATCTTTTCTGGAGGCAATAAAGCTTGCCGCCTCAGGAAATCCCGGTTTATCCAATGCAACAAAAAAATACCTGGATACCCTTAGTAAAGATGTACACATCCAGGTATTTGTTACACCAACCTGTCCGTATTGTCCCATGGCTGTAATACTTGCACATAAACTTGCAGGGTATTCGGATAAAGTAAGGGCGGATATGGTAGAAATCTCGGAATTTCCGCATCTCGCAGTCAAATATAATGTCCAGGGTGTCCCGGTAACGGTAATAAATGAGACCATATCACAGGTTGGGGCTGCCCCCGAGCCATTGCTGCTGAATAAAATCAAGGAAGCACTCGGATAAGATTATTTATGAATATCCGGCAAACTCATCTCCCCATAATGAATCGAGGAAGTAAGGGACAGGCAGAATAAGAATGTCATCTATCTTTCTGGGACGGGGTTCATTTGAAACAACGATCTTTTTTTTCAGAGGTATTTCCCCGGATAATGAAAGCAACCCTTTTAAATGCTTTTCAGTAATAGTTTCCGAACCTTTAACCTCAATCCCGATCTCATTGCCTATAAGAAAATCTACCTCATACCCCGTATAAGTATGCCAGAAGGAAAGTTCCCTCCTGTCTTTTTTATATGAAAGATATGCCCGTATTTCCGTAAAAATAAAATGTTCAAGAGCCTTGCCGAATAATTCCGTTTTGGGTCTGATATTGCAGCGGCCTGCCAGACTATTCGAAACACCTGTATCAAAAAAATAGAATTTTGCATTACTTACGGGTTTTCTTTTTTTTGTCTTTCTGTATGGTTTTAAGAGAATTCCGACTAATGTATCTTCCAGAATATGGAAATACTCCCGGACAGTCCGGGCAGGCATTCCCAGGTCACTGGCTGCCGCTTCAAACTTAAGCATTTCTCCATTGATAATGGCTGCTGTCTGTAAAAAACGGGAGAAATTTTCTATCCGCCTTACAGCACCTTCTGCCTGTATTTCTTCCTTTAAATAATTTCCGCAATAAGCAAGTAAATCCTCTTCCGGCTCCGGTGAAAGATAAATGGAAGGAATGGTACCGTAGTTCAAAGCCCGTACAAGATCCAGATCCGGTATTTCCTTTGAAACAAGCGGAAAAAGATGTCTTGTCCTGGCCCGGCCACCCAGGAGGTTTGCTCCACCTCTCAATAATTTTCTTGGGCTGCTCCCGGTAATAATGAACCGGATATTATGTTCTTCTATTAAATAGTGGATTTCATCAAGAAGGATTGGCAATTTCTGGATTTCATCGATAATGACAGGTTGATGTAAATTTCTGCCCCTGGCGAGTAATTCTTCACGCAATAATTGCGGCCGCTGGGTAAGCCGTAAAAACAGATCGGAAAGAAGCAGATTATAAAACTCGGATTCAGGAAAATGTTGTTTTAAGTAAAAGGTTTTTCCGGTCTGCCTGGGGCCGAAAAGAAAGAGTGACTTATACTCGCTTTCTTTTTGTAAATCAAGAATCCGGGGATAAACATTCATATACACTGTATATCATAGTTTTGAAGAATCCGCAACTAACCTGCGAATTTTCCGGCAAATTCCTCATTTGTATTGCCGTTTTTTCAGCACGATTGTCAAATCAACGCTTTAAAGGCTTCTGCGCCCAGTGTTTCGATTTCCAGCAGCCGTGAAGCAACCTTTTTAAGGGTCTCGATTTTACCCTTTAATAGTGAAAGCACCTTTACATATTGTTCATTAATGATTTTTGTCACTTCTTCATCAATATACTGCTGTGTATTCTCTGAATATTCCCTTACAACACCCGTGTTCAGTTCTGCCCGCTCACCCAGGAACGTCGGATTCTTACGTGAATTCAGAACAACGTTTTCGAATTTTTCACTCATCCCGTAATCCGTAATCATTTTACGGACAATCTCTGTTGCATTCACCAGATCATTTGCCGCACCAGTGGATACCTGGTTAAAGATAAGCTTTTCTGCTGCACGGCCTCCTAAAAGGACATCGACTTTCCCAAGGAGTTCGTCTTTAGTCATTAAAAACCTGTCCTCCGTGGGAAGCTGGAGTGTGTAACCAAGTGCGCTGATTCCCCTGGGGACGATTGATATTTTATGGACAGGGTCTGCCCCTTTTGTAAACGCTGCAACAAGAGCATGACCGGTTTCATGGTATGCAACAATTTCCCGTTCTCTCGGGTTGATAAGCTTATTTTTCTTCTGGAGCCCGGCAATAACCTTTTCTATTGCTTCATCAAAATCCTTCTGATTCACCTTTGACTGGCCTGCCCGGACAGCGAGGAGTGCAGCTTCATTAATAATATTGGCAAGATCCGCACCGACAAAACCAGGGGTGGCTTTTGCAACTTCTTTCAGATCCACAGTTTCATCCATTTTGACATTTTCAGCATGAATCCGTAAAATCGCTTCCCTGCCTGCAAGATCCGGCCTGTCCATGACCACCTGCCTGTCAAACCTGCCCGGACGGATAATAGCGGGGTCAAGTATCTCCGGTCTGTTCGTTGCACCTAACACAATCACACCGCTTACAGAATCGAACCCGTCCATTTCCACGAGCAGTTGATTCAGGGTCTGCTCCCTTTCATCGTTCCCGCCGACTACCGTGACCCTGCTTTTCGCTATTGCATCAAGCTCATCGATAAAAATAATACAGGGTGCCTTTGCACGTGCCTGCTTAAAGAGGTCCCTGACCCGGGCCGCTCCGACACCGACAAACATTTCCACAAAATCAGCACCGCTTATCCTGAAAAAGGTGACCCCGGCTTCCCCGGCAACGGCTTTTGCAATGAGTGTTTTCCCGGATCCCGGCGGGCCAACGAGAAGAACACCTTTGGGGATCTTTCCACCGATTTCCGTATATTTTCGCGGATTTTTAAGGAAATCCACCACTTCCACCAGTTCTTCTTTTGCTTCGTCTGCACCTGCCACATCATGAAAAGTAACCTTAATATCCCCTTCGGCCACTATTTGTGATTTATTCTGTCCAAAACTTAATACATTTGAACCCATATTCCCGATACGCTTGAACAACACTCTCCAGATAATAAACATGATGAGGATGGGAATACCCCAGGTTAAGAGCAGGTTTAATAAGAAATTATTCTGTGCAGGGAGGGTAAAATATTCAACATTCTTGCTGTCCATAAGGGGGACAAATGCCGGGTCATTTACCGGCACGGTTTTGTATAATTGTTTTGATTGTACGGTTTTCCCGTTCTTCATCGCTTCTTTTGTATAGGGATAACCGATATAATATTGTTCTCCCATTTCCACCCGCATAATCTCTCCGGTTTCTATTTTCTTTTTAAAATCACTGAACTCTATAAGTTCTTCCTTTGGCTGTGAAAGGAACATATTTATTACACTTAAAACCAGGAAAATGATTACAAAAAATAATATAGAAAAATTGAATTGTCCATTATTAAAGGGTCCGATTAAAGGTGGTTCTTTGCGAGGGCCGCAGTCTTTCCCCCCGGATTCCCAGCATTTTTTACCACTTTTCTTTTTATCATCTGCCATACTTTACTCCTCTCGTTATTATCATAATATAAAATAGTAAGTATTTAAAAAAAAGAAAAGGGGGTACCTTGTAAATTACTATCGTTCCTCAACGAATGTCGAGGAGTACCTTGATATATTTACAATTGTGGTTCAACTTGGTGAACAGGTGTCAATGGATAAAAGTTTATTTTTAAATTACTTGCAATCACCAAACACATCTATTATAAATGTAAAGAGAGAAAGAAATAGTGTCTTTAAGAGACCGGAAAGGGGCTGGTGCGTGTGAAGGAGCAAAAGATAAACCTTGTATTGAACAATACCGGGATTGGCGACGACTATCCTGTCCGGCTTATGGGGGTAATAAATATCAGTTCGGGAAGCTTTTATAAAGGTTCTGTCTATACTCCCGAATCAATTCCGGAAGTCGCGAAAATGATGATTCAGAACAAAGCTTCATTTCTTGATATCGGGGGAAGAAGTACAGCCCCTCATGCCTCTCCGGTTACGCCGGGTGAAGAAAAAGAACGTATCATCTCTGCGCTGGAAAGGCTTTTTTCTTCCTGTGACACTATGGACATTCACATTTCGATTGACACCCAATACAGGGAAGTGGCAGAAGCGGCATTCGGTGCCATGCAGAAATATAATAAAGATAAGTATTTTATGCTTAACGACGTAAGCTGTCTTTGCACAGATCCGTCCCTTGCAGACTGGTTATGTGATATTGATAAACCGGTAATTCTTATGTCTGCACGGAATAAACCGGGGGATTCTCTTGGTATTAAGCAGACCATAGAAGATCTTTCCCGGGCGATCGACACCCTTTCAAAAAAGGGATTTCCTGTAGATAAAAGGGTAATTATTGACCCGGCAATAGGCAGATGGATTCCTGAAAAGCATCCCCGGTATGATCTTGAAATTTTAGCAAGGCTTGAGGATTTCAGGGTCCTTTTAAAACCTGTCCTTGCAGGAATATCCAGAAAATCATTCATCGGTTCAATCCTGAATAAAAAAGACCCTGATATGAGATACCAGGGGACTTTAGCTGCAACAGCAATTGCAGTTTTTAATGGGGCACATATCGTGAGAACCCACGATATTACGGAAGAAACATTGGATACTGTTATTCTGGCCAGGGAAATCAGGAACCAGCGAACCCGACTCCTGGATTTATTATAATGAATTTGAAATCTGTCGATATATGAGGAAGAAAGGCCTGGAGAAATAGAGAAATTTACGTATATCTAATACGAAATAGATTTTCCGGAAATTTCGGTTTAAAAGTACAGGAATATTCCCGGGAAATACTATACATAACTAAAGGAGTCATACTATGAAAAAATTAAATGCAACGAAAATGAAGGACTGGGAAATTGCCGAGGCTGCTGCAGAAGATATGAAAACCGTGTATCAACTTGCAGAGGAACTTGGTCTGGACAAAATGGAACTTCTTCCTTATGGCCATTATGTGGGTAAACTCGATTATATGACGATTTTAAAACGCCTTGAGGGTAAACCCCGGGGAAAATACATCGAGGTAACAGCAATTACCCCGACACCTCTTGGCGAAGGAAAAACAACTACATCGATGGGCCTTGTCGAGGGGCTGGGAAAACTCGGGAAGAAGGTTATTGGTGCAATCAGACAGCCCTCTGGCGGCCCGACCTTTAATATCAAAGGCTCTGCCGCAGGAGGGGGCCTGGCCCAGTGCATCCCCCTTACCGATATCAGCCTTGGTCTTACCGGGGATATAGATGCAATTACCAATGCGCATAACCTTGCAATGGTTGCACTGACAAGCAGGCTCCAGCATGAGTTCAATTATTCTGATGAAGTACTTGCAAAAAAGAATCTGAAACGGCTCAATATCGATCCCAGGAATATAGCAATCGGATTTTGCATCGATTTTTGCGCACAGGCCTTACGGGAAATCATCATCGGGAACGGCGGGCAGATGGACGGCTTTATGATGAAGAGTGGTTTCCAGATCACTGTTTCATCCGAACTCATGGCTATCCTTGCCGTTTCAAATGACCTTGAGGATCTTAGAAACCGGATGGGCAGGATCGTGGTGGCGTATGATAAATCCGGGAAACCGGTAACAACAGGAGATCTCGAGGTTGATGGTGCCATGGCCGCACTTATGGGAAAAGCGATTAATCCGAACCTGATGCAGACAGTGGAAGGCCAGCCGGTGCTTGTTCATGCAGGTCCTTTTGCAAATATTGCCGTGGGGCAGTCGTCCATTATTGCCGACAGGCTGGGCCTTAAGCTTGCAGATTATCACGTAACAGAAAGCGGGTTCGGGGCAGATATCGGATTTGAGAAATTCTGGAACCTGAAATGCAGATTCTCCGGTCTGGTCCCGAATTGTTCCGTTATTGTTGCCACGATCCGGGCTCTTAAGATGCATGGCGGCGGTCCAACAGTGAAACCGGGAAAACCGCTGGATAAAGCATATACGGAAGAAAATATCGGTCTGCTGGAAAAAGGCATTGAAAATCTTATTGCCCATATTGAAACAGTGAAAAAAAGCGGGATTCCTGCTGTTGTTTGTATCAATAGCTTTTATACAGATACTGATAATGAAATAAAGACAATAAAAAAAGCGGTGGAAGCAGCAAGTGCCAGGGTCGCGGTTTCAAGCCACTGGCAGCATGGGGGAGAAGGTGCACTCGAACTGGCAAATGCAGTAATGGAAGCATGCGAGGAAAAAGGCAACTTCAAATTCCTTTATGAAGATTCAGATCCTCTCCGGAAAAAAGTGGAGCTTATTGCAAAGCAGGTGTATGGGGCAGATGGGGTTTCATACACTGCTGATGCGGAAAGAAAACTTAAGTCAATCGAAGCAGACCCTGTTTTAAGCAAGATGGGTACCTGTATGGTGAAAACCCATTTGAGTCTTTCCCACGATCCGGATGTAAAAGGCAGGCCAAAAGGCTGGACACTCCCTATACGGGATATCCTTACCTATAATGGAGCAGGATTTGTCGTGCCTGTAGCAGGAACAATTAAACTCATGCCGGGAACAGCATCTGATCCCGCCTACCGTGGGATTGATATTGATGTAAAAACGGGTAAGGTAAAGGGATTGTTTTAAACATTTTCCCTAACCCCATTCTGACAACTACTCTCGACAGGGACGGAGGCACCAGAGCTTCTAAGGAGATGGAGGCACCAGGGAGTTTCCCCAAAGGGACGGAGCCTACGTATTGCTGTCTTTTATCTATACTGAATGCAGACTTAGATTTTTGATAATAACAATATGAAGTCCTTTCTATTAAAAAAGATATTATTCGCCGTTTCATTTATTGTTTTCTTTAATCAAAATAGTCCGGGACAGGAGATAGATATATCAACTCTTCCTTCGTATGTTCACCCGCCTGTTTTACATCCTGTTCCGGATGGAGTAAAACAGGAAATTCCCAAAATACCCGGCAATCAAAAATACGCGTCTTTCGGCATAGTGGATGTTACTGCTGCACCGTTTCATGCTGATCCGGCAGGAAAAAAGGATTCAACAAAAGCATTACAATCTGCAATTGATTTTGCCCGTGATAATCAGATGGTTTGCTTTTTCCCTTCAGGTACCTATCTGATTTCAGATACTCTCATTTGCCGGCAGGGAATGTATCTCCGTTCACATCGGGAAGCAGTTTTTAACTTCGATCTTATGCCCTGTTTTCTTATGGGTTCCAGGCTGGGCGAAGGGAGTCCATCTTATAAGCGTCCCCAAATAGTACTGGCCCCGAATTCCGGAGGATTTGATGATCCCGGCAAGAAAAAATATCTGCTCGATTATATCATCTACTATGTAAAGGACAAACATGATATCAACTCTATTGACACAAGTCCTGCATCCTATTCTAAAGCATATAATGCAGTCATCAATGCCGCATTCATGAATATTGATATTGAAATCGGCAAAGGAAACAGTGGTGCTGTCGGGATCAGATTTAATGCGGCAGAAGGAAGCGTGCTGCAGGATGTAAACATCGATGCAACGTATGGTTATATTGGTATTGACGGGGCCGCAGGCAATGGAGGGAACTGGGCTCATGTTACGGTGACAGGTGGTGATATTGGTCTGGATATGACGGAATATTCTGTCCCAACCCCGGTAATGGCAGGTATTATATTGATTGGACAGCGTAACATTATAGAGATGTAAAAATAATTACCTTTGATTCTAACACCAAACCTGCATGAATAACCTTGTAAAATATCATGATATATGCTATATTTACCTTATGCTATTAACTCCCCAATCTTTGTTAAAAAACAAAGATTGGGGAGTTAATAGCCGGACGTTGGCTACCAGGTCAAATAAACTGCTATATTCACTAAGCACCTGAATAGTTCATTTATTGGGTTGTGGGCGAAGCCAACGTTATGAATAATATATGAAGGGTGATAATGTAAATGTACCGTTTTGCAGAGGAATATCTAAAAGAATGGAGAATAAAATCAAACAGGAAACCTCTTATTATCAGGGGAGCAAGGCAGGTCGGTAAATCATATTTAATTCGTGAGTTTGCATATAATTATTTTGAAAATGTAATAGAAATCGATTTTGAAAAAAAATTACAGTTAAAAAGTCTGTTTGTTTCAAATGACATAAATATAATAATCCGGAACCTCGAAATCCAGTTTAAAACAACTGTTATTCCCGGGAAGACCCTGCTTTTTTTTGATGAAATACAGGCCGCTCCCGAAATACTCAAAACCTTGCGGTATTTTTATGAGGATTTACCTGACATTCATATTATTACTGCCGGATCATTACTGGAAATGGTTTTTTCGGATCATTCATTCTCACTGCCTGTTGGAAGAGTCGAGTTTCTGTATTTAGGGCCGTTTACTTTTGAAGAATTCCTTTTAGGTACAGGTGAAGAAAAAATATATTCCTTTTTGACAGGACTTTCGATAAAGGACAATATTCCTGAGAGTATTCATAATAAAATTCTTAGTTTACTCAAAATTTTCCTGATTATCGGGGGGATGCCTGAAGCGATAAAAATATATCATAAAGAGAAATCCTTGCGTGCTGTGGATATGGTAAATGAATCCATTATTACGACCTTCCAGGATGATTTTAATAAATACGGGACAAAGGCAGACCGTATCAGAATGATAAAATTATTTCAAAGAATACCCCTTATAATCGGAAAAAAATTTAAATATTCCAGGATTGATTCATCAGAAAGATCAAAAGATATAAAAGCTGCCCTGAATCTGCTTGACAATGCAAGAGTTATTACCTCTGTTTTTCATTCATCCGGCAATGGATTGCCGTTAGGTGCGGAAAAGAATGAGAAACACTTTAAAATAATTTTCCTGGATGTGGGACTTCTCTCCAAATTAAGTGGATTGAACATTTTAGTTCTGGATCAGGCAGATGATATACTCACTATTAATAATGGAGTTATGTGTGAGCAATTTATCGGACAGCACCTCCTCTATTTTAAAGACTGGTATCAAAAACCGGAACTTTATTACTGGATAAGGGAACGAAAAAATTCTTCTGCCGAGATCGACTATCTTATTACGTTTAAAAATATGATAATACCTGTGGAAGTAAAGGCAGGGAAAACAGGGACTTTAAAAAGTATGCAATTATTTTTTTGTGAAAAAGATTGTCATATCGGACTTCGTTTTAATACGGATACACCATCTGTGTTCGGGGGTACAACAAGTCTCCCGGGAAGTAAGGGAGTTGCCTTTAAACTGCTGTCATTACCGCTTTATCTGGTTGGACAGGCAGGAAGACTATTGGGGGAGATGCCGTTATAAGTTGGGAATGTTTTGTGTGAACTCTGTTCAACAAGTTGAACCACGATTGTAATTTTACAAGGTACTGTCCCTGTTTATCTTTTCTTTATACTTAAAAGGTGGTATAATTTGAATATGGGTAAAAACCAGGATTATGACGATGCTTATAAATACCTCTTCTCCAACAAGTGTATTTTTTATCAACTTATAAAATCATTTGTAAAAGAGGACTTCATACAGGATATTTCCCTGAGCGATATCACCTTGATAGACAGGTCCTTTGTTTCCGATGAGTTTTTAAGCCGGGAATCGGACATTATTTACAAGGTAAATCTCAAGGATACAGAAGCATATATTTTTATCCTTCTTGAGTTTCAATCCACTGTGGATAAAACGATCCCGGTAAGAATGCTGCTCTATATTATCCAATTTTACGATTTATTATTTCGAAATTCACAAAAGGGATTATTGCCTTCTGTTTTTCCCATTCTCCTTTACACCGGGCAGGATAACTGGTCGATACCTTTAAATATCAGGGATTTGATAGATAAAAGAATACCGCAGAAGTATATTCCTTCATTTGAATATTACAAAATCATAGAAAAGGATATCCCGGATGAAGTCTTACTAAGACTGCACAATCTTATATCAGCCATTATTTATCTTGAAAAACAAAAAGACGAAGCTTCATTGCGTAAAGCCATCGATAATGTCATTGAATTAATTAAAGATGAAAATATTATTGATATAAGAATGTTTACCATATGGTTTAAAAGAATGTTTCGTCAAAAAGTTGATTTAAAAGATTATAATAAGATACATAATTTAGCGGAGGTGAATAATATGTTAACCACCATAGCAGATGAAATAAGGAATGAAAGTAAACTAGAGGGCAAACTCGAAGTCGCCAGAAAATTAAAGGATGAAGGACTGGATATTGCTTTTATTTCCAAAATAACGGGCTTTACAGAGAAAGAAATTGAAAAGCTATAATGATTCTTGACGCTTATGCTTCCACAATCACCCATGATTCTATCGATATCAGGATCATCTCTGGTTCAGGCTGCACAATCCGCGCAGGAGTGGATTCAGCACCTGTAGAAGTTATTGATAGCCATATCCATAACCATAATGTCCATTTTTTTAAAACAAGTTTCCATGGTCTGTCATCTGCCAGTACCTATACCATTCATATAAAGCAGGAGCAGGATAATCCATTTATCCTGAAAATAAAAACCCTTGACCTTCCCACAGGCAAAAAAATATGCCGATTCGCTACCCTGCCGGACCTGCATATCTCAAGCGAGTTTATCCACCGGCCAGATTCAGGGAAAAGGCTTTACAGCAGGGCACTGGAACTGGCGATAGAATATTATTGTATAATGCGGTAAATTTAAAAGAAGGATACAAACCATTAAATATATTTACTCCAAGGGAGGTGTTAGAAGATAATGAAGAATAAAAATTTTGATTATGTTGAAATGACCCGGTCTATCAGGAATGAATTTTATGAAAAAAATAAAGATTTGAGCTTTAATGATTTTGTAACAAAGCTGGTGGATGAAGCACATAAAAGTACACTATGGAAAAAAGTAAAGAAAGTATCGGTAAAAAAATAATAAATCTATTTTTTCCAAGCCCCGCCCCCGGTGTATCTTATATCAAAAACAACAGGTCTTTAAGTGGAAGAAACCGAAAAACTGTAATAAAAACAGCTATTAGTACATGGCGATATAATGGAATAATGGGTACAACCATCCTTCCACCATTCCTATCTTCCATCATTCCACCCTCCTCCCGCGTCATCACTTTCCGTACAAATTGATTCAAGAACATCTTTCCTGGATACTGTCTATAGTTCCGGGTAATCCCATCCATCCGTATTTTTGTGGAATACTGGTTAAAGTTTCCCCCGTACTTTTTTTCATTATAGGTATAGATAATATTATTCATTACCGATCTGTTGATATTCAGGTTATACTGCCGGGATAGTTTATAGTATTCCATAAATCCTGCATAAAACCATCTCCGGTAAAGACCGGGAGCATGAACCTCATACAGATCCTTTTTTCACACCGAACATTGCCTGTTGGCTCCGCACTGACGAATGCATTCGACATGTAAGATCTCCATTGGGGCATACTTCATTGCTACACATGCATCCGATACAATTTTTATTCAGTGAAAAGTGAAAGCAATGAAATCAGCAGTTTCATATTGACATCATAAATAATAATGCAGATAATTTCTATGAGAGGGGAGTAAAACGATGGAAAAGACCGTATCACTTCTTGCAGGATCATGCATCTTATTTTCTTTTTTATCCTGTGTACAGCCTGTCATGGGTGAAAAGGTATATTTATTCGATCCGGGTGCAGAAAATCTTACAATGAATATGTCATTGTCAGGAATAATGTGGAGTACAAGTTATTGTGAAGGCGAAAAAAATAAAGTTCCTGTTCATCATGGTGATCTCTTGCATATTTATTTTTCAGATGCAGGGACACTTCCTCTGGTATTGCATTATGACGAAAAAGATGAAACTCATGGGCAATTCAGCTTTGAAAAAAAAGATGAATATACTTACTTGTATAAAATGAATGATTCCGTCATCCAACTCAATCTGTTTAATGTATCGGAAGCCTGGCAATGGCTGGAAAATGCACAGCCAGAGGATCTGAAGACGATCCGGTCCCTTTTATTTTTCGGGGATATTGATTCATCCCCCTCTTACCTGCTGGAAAAGATTGCAGCAGTAAACAACAATCCAGGACTCTATTTTGAAAACTCGGCACAATTATTGAAAGTATTGCCGATGTTTCAACCGGATTGTATGATCATGGGGAATTGGGATCCTGTTGACAAGGAAGCAGCAGAGGAAGTATATGCCCTTTTACAGAATCAGAAAAACCTGAAAAAGGTGTACTTCACCACCAAAGGCGGGGATCCTGAACAGAATTACAGATTTCTCGCCTCTTTACCCGCTTTGCAAACTATTATGATTCCCCCTTCCTTATTCAACCAGATAACGGCAGCTTCACTGCCGGAATGCCTAAGAAATCTCGAAGAACTCATACTGTTCAGTTCGAATAAAATGGAAGTATCAGATGTTTCTATTTTAAAGGAACTTTCGAATATCAGGAAAGTAAGATGTATCATGACCATGCTGTCCGGTGATATAGAAGACCTTTACTCACTTCCCCGGTTAACGTCACTTTCTTTTACCGGGACAGAGGTGGAAAATGTCCCTGGAATAAAAGAAATACCCGGAATAAAATGGTTTTCCTTTCCGAAAAATACGGATCAGGCTTATTTTCAGGCATTTTGTGAAAAAAATCCCGGAGTCGAATATCTTGAACTGGTGAGCTGTAAAAATATCACTGATGTATCGCCGTTGTTATGGTTAAAACAGATAAAGGGTCTGATCCTGATTGATATGAAAATAGAGGATTATTCTCCCCTTTATACGTTAAAAGGCCTTGAATTCCTGATTCTCCCGTCTATACTCTTTAAAAAAGGCAATGACGCTGAGATCGAAGAATTGAAAAACAATCTTCCGGATTCTTCAATTATGTGCGGTGAACCTTTCTGCCTTGGTTCAGGATGGATACTCCTGTTCCCATTTATTATCATACTCTGCCTTATTGTCATTAAAGGACTTAACAACTATCGGATTCACAATAAAAAAAGGCACTGAATAATGAATAAAAACCGGAGATTATTGATTCTTGAGTTCTACCTTATTAAATTTACAAGTGGGATTCAACATGGTTGAATACTGTTCATTAACCATCTTCATGGGTGTTTTCGGTTTATTTATCCATTCCCCTTTCCCATACAGGATAATTTCCATCTGCGGAATCATTTCCGTATGCATTATGATTGCATACCGGTTGTTCAGGAATTCTCATAGACCGCTTCCTTTTCTTCTTGCATTTTTCGGTATAAAACCGTTTACCGGAAAAGTCCCGGCATACACAGCGTTGGCTACACCCACAACCCAAAACAAGAAAAGCAGGAAATACTCTATAACGTGCAATTCCATCACATCCAGGAAGGTTCCGGCCAACGCAAGTGTTACGGGTCGAAAATCCTGGAATAATACCAGGATTTTCGCCTATAGTAACACAGTACTTTGTTTACTCAGCGGATTGATTATGGGCGCATCACTCAGGGTATGGAACAAAGCCCCGCTTATTCCCGGGACTATTACATTATTTGCAGTCGGCATTGCACCTCTTATCGGGATAAGTGAGGAACTGCTGTTCAGGGGTTATATACAAAACAGGCTTTATAAAATAAATGGGTTGTGGGCTGTTTTCCTGGCTGCACTGTCCCACACAATATATAAATGTTCACTCATGGTATTCCCTTCTTTGTTCGACTGTACAGCGATCCCTTATTTTGCCTTCTGGACATTTGCCGGCGGTTTTTTGTTCGGGATTCTTTCATGGAAATCGGACACTGTTTTTCCCGCACTGGCAGGACATGCTGTATTTGATATTATTGTTTACAGTACATATAAAACAGCACCCTGGTGGGTGTGGTAGGGATAATTTCTTATTCCAATTCAAGATCAAATTCCGGGAATCTTTTTTTCGTTTCATTTAAAAATGTTAAATTCTCAGGATTCAACACAATAGCTTTTCTTATATCAATCTTCGCCTTTTCCATCATTTTCATTTCATAATACAGTAATCCCCTGCTGAACAGTACTCCATCCCTGTCAGGTGCAATCTGTAATGCCTTATTAAAATTCTCCAAAGCTTTATCGTATTTTTTCATATTCCCATATATCATACCACGTGCGTGATAAAGCATCGGATCGGTTGATTGAAGGGAAATGGCTTTATTAATATCTTCCAGTGCTTTATCATATTCCTCTTTCGAAGAATAAACCATACTGCGGTTATGGTATGCTTCATAATAAGCCGGGTTGAGTTTAATAGCCTGTGTTAGATCTGCTATCGCATTATCCAGTTCCCGTAATGTATAATAGCAGGTGCCGCGTAAAAGATAATTTATTGCATCATCAGGATTAATCTCAATAGCTTTTGTCAGACCGGCTATGGCTTCCTTGAATTCGCCGTTATTGAAATGTTCCATTGCTTTTGTAAAATATTCTGAATCATCCTTTAGTAATGCTTTTGCCTGCTGCTCCAAATCGGAATCCAGTCCGGAAGCGATCGCTTTTTCCAGATCTGCTACTGCTTTTTCATGGGATCCGGTGTTTTTGTATAGTATACCCCGCTGGAAATATCCATCAGCATCCTCCGGGTTACGATTGATATATTCGGTTATGTCGTTTATTGCGCGATCATACTTGTTTTGCTCGAAATGGATGTGAGCACGGTTATAATATGCTTCTGATAATTCCGGGTTGATTTCTATTGCTTTTGTGTATTCCTCTATTGCCTTGTCCAATCTATTTTGTTGTTGAAGTTCCAGTGCTTTATTAAAGTGACTGATACCTGCATTGACAGGTCCTGATATAAACCAGTAATCTATGCCAAAAGACAGAAGAAGAACCAGGGCTATTGAAGCAATGCCGGATACCAGGGGAATAAGGAATCCCGCTTTTCCAGGTTTAGGTTCGCCATATTGGCTGGTCCATTCTTTATACGCCGATTCCTGCCAGCCAGCCAGCCACCGGCCAATTGCAATATTAATCCCATACCCTACTAACCGTGCTATGGTTTCATTGAGATTAGGAGGCAGAAAAGATAAAATAATGATAAAAACTATCAATCCTGATTGGGAAAATATAATAGTGGGCCAGGTTAATGCAGGTTTCCCGAGACGCCGCCAGTTTATCCCGGCCAGAATTCCGGATGCCCCGAATGAAAATAGAATGGACATTACGATAAAAACTTTGGGATTCCATGGTATTTTCCCCGGGGGAGATGGTGACAGTGTCGTATCAGCTATTATAGTATCGTCTGGCTCACTCATAAATTTCTCCTTTATAAAATGAAATAACAGTTTCCATTAATCCCAATTTGAATCATATTTGTGGAATTGTCAAGCAGGGTGGGGGTGCGATTTCCAAATCGGGTTTTTAAACAGATTATGATTATATAAGCCTGGAATGGAAACGGTTTGTTAACCAGGAGAAAGGGGTGTCCTGAAACACCTTTCAGGCAAGCCAATTTTCTGTTGACAAATCTGTAATTTCTACCCAGACATTGTGACACCTCTCCTGCCGTGTCAGTCATCCGTACTCCTAAACGATTCCACTATTCCAAATCAATATCAATAGATTTTTCTTTCAGCTTTTCCATTATTGCATTTAATATTTCAATATAATCTTTTATTTTATTATTTTTCATAAATCTTTTCATCTCCTCTAATGCCTCATATTTTAATCCTCTTTGCCATAAGGCATGAAATAAGCATAATGATATTTTCTCGGTATTTGGAAATATATCACGTGCTTGTTTAAAACATTTAATAGCTTCATCTAAATTTCCAATATCTTTATATAATCCACCTTTTTGTAGGTATGCTAAACCTGAATTTGGATATTTTGTGAGAAGAATTGTATTTTTTTCTAATGCTTTTTCAAATTCATTATTTTTTTTAAGTATCTGAATTTCTTTAAATTTATCTTTGAAATCAGGAGGAATATCTTTCATTAAAATCCCTCTTCATTTAACCAATCTATATCTTCAATATCAATATCTTTTAACCACTTATCTAAATTTTGCTGACTTTTTTCAGTTGATATATCATATCCTGGTTTTCTAATTTGATCTTGATATTCTTTTACTTGATCATATTGATCAATCGGATTTTTATCAGTTCCATCGGGATTTACTTTTGTCTCTTTTGTTTTACCTTTATCCCCCCCATCACTCTTCCCCTTAGCATTCTGAACAATCCCATTTATCCCGGCCATAATATCTGCTACACCGCTTAAACTTAATGCAATGCCTGCAGTTACCGCAACAGCACCAACACCGACACCAACAGGTGTTAAA
>JAFGQK010000373.1 GCA_016935735.1 Spirochaetales bacterium
GGTAGAAATGGACGACAGTTAACCTGTTTCCAATATAAAATATATAGAAGAAAAAAATTTAATTTTTCTATTTTCAAAATTTTGATTTAAAATGAAAAGAACAGTTTGTAGAGAAAATCTATCCAGGGAGGTCTTATTATGAAAAAAAACTTGCTTATCACATCCATTCTATCCATCCTATCCATTATTTTTCCCCTGGCCCCTATTTTTTCACAGGAAACCCAGCTCTTTTATACAGGCGTGGAATATCCTGACCAGGGAACCATTCAATCATCCGGATTTACGATTGATCCTGCCGGTACCATAGAAGTACCTTTGAACGGGTATGCCCGGCTTTATCTTACGGGAACACAGGGATACGAACCTGCGGGATTTTATATCAATGGCGTATTCAGCGAAGGCGGGCTTTATGAATATAAAGTGGAGTCCATCGTTGATCCTATCACTGTTACCGGATCCTTCAGACCGGTGCAGGATATCTCGAGCCAGGCAATACAGATTATTTCACCATATGAATCAGGCATAGTAAAAACAGGTGCTGATAATACGGTAACCATTGTTTTTATCAATGAAATTGATAAGGACTGGGAGCAAGGGTACCGGTATGAAATTTATAAGAACGGCGCCTTTCTTGAGAAGGAATGCATACTTGATATAAATAAATACTTACGGCGATACGAGAATCTGCCCCTTGATGAGGGGGAGAATGTATTTATGATACGGGTAAATGACATAGAAAACTACAATGTCTATTCCGTTGATTTTGTCAGGGTTCATTATTCTGCAAGTAAAATTACAGATGCCAATGACGCGATAGTCCTTATCGATGATAGGCTTTATAACCAGTCAGGTATAGCAGACAAACTCAGCCAGTATGTAGTGCTTGCTTCCCAAAGAATCGGGGCTGATTTCGGGATAAGTGTTTTTCCCGTGAATGGGATTGATGACTGGTCCACTGACCAGGTGAAAAGCTACATTGCAGGATTAAAG
The DNA here is from genome assembly GCA_016935735.1 of Spirochaetales bacterium. Taxonomy (GTDB): domain Bacteria; phylum Spirochaetota; class Spirochaetia; order SZUA-6; family JAFGRV01; genus JAFGRV01. The sequence continues at coordinate 991 of JAFGQK010000373.1, forward strand.
GATTCATACAAAGCCCTCGAGGGTGTTCTTCTTGTGGGAAACATAAAACTCCCGTCATTCTATAAACCAGGGGATGATATTCTGCAATCACGGTTATTTACCCATAAATACGAGGACCTTGATATTCTTCTCATGAACAACAATAGTGCAGCAGCGGATTACGATTACATGGAAAAAGGTGTAAACCCCCTTCCTGAGCTCTGGTGTGCTGTCATGCCCGTTGGTTATGATGGTATTCCGGAGAACAACGATTATGAGGATTTCGCCTTGCAGCTCACTCCTTACCTGGATAAATTATTGGACCATTATAACAACTGGAATGACTCCTATAATTTCTATCAATTATCGGACCGGATGTGGGATCTTAACAGTCTTTGCCAGCAGTGGGGCACCGGCAGTATCTATTTCCATTCGGTAAACGATACCGGTCTGGGTCCCTATCAGTGGTGTCCGGAAGCAACGCCGGAAATGTTCTATAAACCGATGGATACATGGAACATGGGATTTTTTTCCGAAATGAGTGATTACTACCGGAGGTTTCCCTGGATCGGGGAAGGATGGCAGTCCAAAGACATGTACATACAGCACATGAATGACACGGGTTATTCAATCGTCTGGACACATAGTAATTCTCAGGAGAATAATTCGGTCATCACCACGGAAGAAGCAAAAACCCTTACAAATGGCGGGACCATCCAGATGGTGACCGGCGGAAGTGCAGGGGAATTTACCCAGTTCGGATCTGCATCTTTCACTGATACGGGAATTTACCCGGATGGAAATATCCTCTGCGGCTATGTATACGGTACATCCAACTGCCTCACTTCCATGGGCTGCCCCTTTGGCAGTCATCACGAAAGTCATTTCGAAAACCTCAGTGCATTTCTTGCCCAGGGTGATTATGCCGGAAACGCTCACTTTTTCAGAAAATGCCTCCAGTATCATAATTCAGGATCAAATCCGGATTCTTTAAAACTCAATACACAGGAAATCCTGATCGGGGACCCCTTTGTAAAGATCGGATATTCGTATGGAGAACAGGACGTTACCCCACCCACAATACCACAGAACCTTGTCTGTACAGATGTGACAAGTTCATCCATCGCCATTCAATGGGATGCGGCTGTTGATGACCAGGAAATGGGCAATTATCGTATCCGGGCCACAGACACTGATTCCAACACCATCGATTATTATGAATCAGGTACGGCATATGTCATTTTTCCTCTCATTCCGAATATGACATACACAATAAAGGTCATGGCTATTGACAATTATGGAAATATGAGTGATTGGTCCAGCCCCATCACAATGACGACATTGGAGGGTATACATCCTACAATTCCACAGAATCTCATATGCACAGGAACGACGGACAGGACAATTTCAATACAGTGGGAAGCTTCTTCAAACGAATCAGGCACAGTGGAATACCGGCTCAACATTATAACCTCTGCGTATTACGAAGAATGGTATGATACCTATTTGACTGCCAATACATCTTTCACCTTTGAGTGGCTCGATCTCGAAACAACCTATACAATCCGGATCCAGGCTTACGATCCCGGGACCGGAAATGCAAGCCCCTGGTCAGACTCAATCACGGTGACAACGAACAAAGCAATACCGCCGACAACACCCCAAAATCTGAGGGTTATTGATATCATTGAAAACTCAATATCCCTTGCATGGGATCCTTCAACCGATGATACAGGTGTGGCCGGCTATGAAGTGCACTATGTGGATTCAAACGGATCTTATTTTTGGGGGGCAGGTGAAACTGGCTTAATAGTATATCCCCTCATATCAAATTATTCATATACATTCCGCGTCCATGCATACGACACATCATTTAACTATAGTTCCTGGTCTGAAAAGGTGACTGCTACAACAAACTCGGCAATACCTCCTACAGTACCACAGAATCTTCACACTGAAAGCATTACGGAAAACTCGATAACCCTTGCCTGGGATCCTTCCATAGATGAAGCAGGGATATACGGATATACCATTAATTATACCAATCCGAACGGGTATATGAGGTCTGTCTGGACACAGGAGAATTATATAAGTATATCTTCCCTTACACCGGATTCCACTTATATTTTCCGGGTATATGCGACCGATAAAATAGGAAATAAAAGTGATTTTTCTGCCCCATTCAGTGTCACAACAAATCACGGTTTACCCCCGACGGTGCCGCAGAACCTTGCAGTCAGCGGGGTTACGGAGACCTCCATAAGTTTGACATGGGACCCCTCTACCGACGCTTCAGGGATAAGCAGGTATGATGTCAGAGCAACAGAGAATACAGGATATGAATATATACGTACCAGCTATAATACAATGTATACATTCTCAAACCTTGATCCGAATACAGAGTATAACATCGCAGTAATGGCAATTGATTCATACGGGGAAAATAGCGATTGGTCTTTACCCATCAACGTGACGACATTGAATACACTCCGGCCTGCTGCCCCTCAGAATCTTGTCTGTACAGAAAAAAGCGATATCAGAATAAGCCTTTCCTGGGATCCTGTAGTGAGTGAAGCCGGGATATCGGCTTTCCAGGTATCTTATACAGATCCGGAAGGATTAGAAAACAGAATCAAGCGAAACGTATCGTCTTCGTTGACAATACGTGTATCACCGGATACAACCTATGTCATCAAAGTCCGGGCATACGATAATAATAACATCTCGGGTTTGTGGTCAGATCCCATTACTGTCACGACAAACCCATCGATTCCCCCGACAGTTCCGCAGAATCTTATAGTCACCAATGTAACGGATGTTTCAGTAAGTCTTGCGTGGGATCCTTCAACAGATGATACAGGTATATCCGGGTATCAGACTTTCTGTACCAGACCTGATGGAGAAATATATGCCTATTGGACAAGTGAAAATCATCTAACAATACATTCCCTGGTACCGGAATCCACTTACATATTCAGGGTGCAGGCATGCGATATATCCGGGAATTACAGTGATTATTCCGGTCCGGCCACCGTCACAACGAATCCGGCAATACCCCCGTCAATTCCACGGAATCTTACGGTCACTGAACTTACGGATATACTCATTACCCTCGAATGGGATCCTTCATCCGATGATACAGGTGTAGCCGGTTATTATATTTCGTTTACAAGGCCGGATGGAGAAATAGATACTTATTGGTCAGCAGAAAATAGTATAACAATCATGTACCTGGAGCCAGGATCTTCCTATATTTTAAAAGTACAGGCATACGACATATCAGGAAATTACAGTGATTATTCCGATCCTCTCCCTGTTACTACGAATCCGGCAGTACCCCCGTCAATTCCACAGAATCTTATGGTTACCGCTATTACGGATGTATCCGTAAGCCTCGCGTGGAATCCTTCAACAGATGATACAGGTATATCCGGCTATTTAATTACCTGTACATGGCCCAATTTAGATGAATCAACCTATTGGACAGCTGAAAATCAAATAACGATAAAGTACCTGGAACCGGACTATTTTTATATTTTCAAGGTGCAGTCACAGGACATATCGGGAAATTACAGTGCTTTTTCCGAACCGGTTAATGTCACAACAATTACCGCAATTCCCCCGACAGTACCGCAGAATTTCAGAATTACCGGGATTACGGATGTTTCCGTGAGTCTTGCATGGGATCCTTCGACCGATGATATAGGTATTTCATACTATTACATCAGGTGTTCAGATCCGGGTGAAAATATATATGATACATCGACAACAGATACCTTCATTACTCTATACCTGGAGCCTTCAACAACATATACATTTATAGTAAAAGCGATCGATACGTCGGATAATGAAAGTGATTGGTCCCAACCTGTTGCTGCCACAACAAATCCAATAATCCCGCCAACAGTACCGCAGAACCTTACTATTGCCGATGTCACGGAATCTTCGATAAGCATACTATGGGATCCTTCGACCGATGATACGGGCATATCCTCATATCTGATTTTTTGTACGGGTGAGGGAGAATCCACTCATTACTATGAGTCCACAATAAACCAGCTTACAATCTCGGCCCTTACACCGGATGTCACCTATACTATCATGGTAATGGCTTTCGATACATCATATAATTCCAGTGACTGGTCAGATGCTATTTCAGTTACCACATTCCCGGCACCACCCGAATGGACTCCATACCCGTCATCAACACCGACAATTGTACCAACACCGATGGACGGGAATACAATGCCGCCTACCCCGGGTATTACATCATTCCCGGGTACTCCTGCCCCAACCCCGGTACCGACAGCTGTATCAACGGACGCAACATCCCCTGCCCCGACACCCACACCGATCACCAGTACCATGACGCCTATCGTCGAGCCGACTCCTGAACTTACCATTCCGCCTACCAGTGAACCAACACCCGAAATCACCATCAAACCGACCTGTGAACCAACACCAGCCCCGACTCCAAAACCTCATAAAACACATCATCCTCATAAAACCCCGGGACCGATGCATACCCCAAAACACGAAAAAGCGGATCTCTGCCCCTTGAAAATATCCATGACCGGAACACCCAAAGCAGGATCGGAGATAATTTTAGAAAGCGGGATATCCAATACCGGGACAAAGGATTCAGGCAGGTTTAGAGTCAAATGGGTGATTAACGGAAAAACAGCGGCTCATTCATACTACAAGAATGTACCTCCAGGGCAAACGATACAGGATGAAGGCACCAAATTCGCCTGGGTGCCCGGGAGAGTGGGAAAATACAGGATCTCGTTTATCGTGGATTCGGATAATAATGTACATGAATGGAATAATTTTAATAATGTCGCTTTTACAACAATCTTTGTAAAACATTGATATGGACAGCTTATTAGAGGAACAACAGGCTGTTTCCTATTATTATGGAAACAGCCTGTTGTTTTATCTTGAAAGCCCATAAATTTTGTGTCTCTTGCTTTAGATGATATCAAGGCCTGGTTGAAGGCGGAAGGTCGGACTGGACATCCTATTATCACCGGGCAGGTCTGTTGAATGTTTTAATGCCATTACCAGTACGTTTTGTTTGCATAATTTCTGAATACTCTTGATGTTATTATTCCTTTTGAATATGCATATAATACTATTTTTAATTATAAAAAATTCAGATAGAGATCTCCGCCAACGGTCATCTCATATAGTTTTAATTCTACCTTGCGTACTGCTTTGTTATCGAATGCAGTGCCGGTTATGAGTAAGGTGCCTGTATGGGTGGAATTGTTATCCGGGCTGGTAATGTTGACCACCGGTTTTATACATCCGGATAATTCTTCAAAATATCCGCTGCATTTCCTGAAATAATTTCAGATTTTTTATAAGAATCAATTAATTCATGATTTAATTCCTCTGGCTTAAAAAGCATTAATTGTTTCATAAAGAAAATAACACCCTTAAAATATACAATAAAATTGATTTTATATATTATCTGAAATTCCGTCAATATATAAAAGACAAAGAAAGATGAAAAGATATTAGATCAACCCTGAAATGTACAGAATAGAAAGTGCCCCCTATAATTTCCTTACCAATATTCCATAAGTACTATTTCTCCAGATACCCTTTTTTTACCGCATCATCTATCATCTTTTGTGCGAAATTCCACAACTCCCGGGAGCCGTTTTCTATGTGCCTATTCGCTTCCTTGACTTGATGTACTTTTATGCCATGCTTTTTCCAGGCAAATCCGTTGGTCAGGCAGTTCTGCATGAGTGGTTCCATGCGGTCGAGTGCTGCAGCAAACTGCGCCTCGGGAGTTTCCCGTTCTTCAAATTCCTGCCACAGGGCATGGAATTCAGAACCCGTTTCTTCTGGCAGCATACCGAATATTCTTTCTGCTGCTTTCAGTTCCTTATTCTTTTTATCCTGCTTATTTTTATCATACAGGAAGGTATCCCCTGCATCTATCTCTACCAGATCATGGATGAGTACCATTTTCACTGTTTTCAATACATCGATACTTCTGTCTGCATAATCTGCCAGTACTATGGTCATGACTGCAAGATGCCAGCTGTGCTCTGCATCATTCTCATGCCTGGAATTATCGAATAACCGTGTTTGCCTGAAAATTTTCTTTATTTTGTCTATTTCGATAATAAAATCGATTTTAGTCTTTAATGTGTCCATAATTGATTATCCACCTCTTTAAGAAATTGTATCCTGCATCTTATAAAATAGTCAAGGGAAATGGCCTGTATTGACTTCTCTCTTTCATTAAAGTACTATCGTTATGATATGAAACAGCTTGGTATTGATATTGGCTCGATGTATATAAGTGCGGTTTTACTGGAAAACAACAGGATTACAGGCCATATGTACTTTGAGCATAAAGGTAATGTAAAGAATTCCATCAGGAAAATAGCAAAAGACAATGATTTCTTGCTGTTTGACACGATCGGCTTTACCGGGAACTGGGACAATTCCAGCCCATTGTATAGTGATACTTCGTTATCACTTATTGAAGGTATTAAGCTTTTACTGCCCCGGGCAAGAAATATCTTCGTTCTGGGCGGGCAAACTTTCCAGCTTTTCTTTTTTAACAGGAACGGGGAATATCAGCAGCATTCCTTTAACCAGAGTTGCGCCTCGGGAACCGGCTCGTTTCTGGATCAACAGGCAGAAAGGCTGGGACTTACAATTCAACAATTATCGGAAAAGGCATATCAGTATAAGGGAGGAATTCCTTCCATAGCCACACGGTGTGCAGTGTTTGCCAAAACAGATATCATCCATGCAATGCAGGAAGGATTCTGCCTGGATGCTGTTTGTGCCGGTATTTGTGAAAGTATAGGGAGTACGATTATCGATTCCCTGGTAAAAGGAAAAACCCTGTATGAGCCAATCGTCATCACCGGGGGTGTTTCCCTGAATAAAAAGGTAATCGACACCTTTGGTAGAATACTTGATAAAGAGGTTGTTGTTCCCGTGTATTCGCAATACATCGGCGCTACAGGTGCTGCTCTTCTGGGTAAGAAACCGGATACCACCTCTTTTCAAAGTACAATTGGAGCACAACGAATGTTGAGCTCCGCGCAAAAGGATATTGAGACCTTATTAAAATTATACAAAGTGAAGATACATAAGAACCGTCCCCCTTTACAGGTGACTTTATCCAATTATCCGGATATAAGCGAATTCACTCTTTATACAAACAATGATATGGAGGTTTTTCTTCCCGGTAACCAGCTTGAATCCGGGAAAGGGGTTTTTCTTGGATTTGATATCGGTTCAACCAGTACGAAAGCCCTTGTAATGGACAGTCGGAAGAATGTTCTTGGTGGATTTTATACAAAAACAGGGGGGGACCCCGTTAATGCGGTGCAACGGTGTATTCAGGAAATAAAAAATACGCTGGAAATAACGGATTCACGGTTTATTCATGGTGTCTGTACAACAGGTTCCGGGAGAAAGATGATAAAGGAACTTTTCAATGCAGACATGGAACTGAATGAGATCACTGCACATGCCAGGGCTGCCTTTCATCTGGACAGGCAGACAGATACGATTATCGAAATCGGGGGGCAGGATTCTAAATTCACCGTTCTGCAAAACGGGGATGTTGTCTATTCAAATATGAATTATGTCTGTGCCGCAGGAACCGGCAGTTTTATCGAAGAGCAGGCAAAAAGACTGGATCTTACCCTACCGGAGTTTTCGGATATAGCCATAAAAGCGAAAGCCCCTTACACGAGTGACCGCTGCACCGTTTATATGGAACGGGATATATCTCTGCTGTTAAGCGAGGGAGTACCCAGGAATGCCATCGCCCTTGCGGTGTTATTCTCTGTGCGTGATAATTATATTTCGAAAGTGGTAAATAAAAATCTTATTGGTAATCATATAGTGTTCCAGGGGGCGACTGCGAGAAACAAAGCGTTAGTCGCCTGTTTCGAGCAATACCTGGGAAAACCCGTAGCGGTGTCCCCGTACTGTCATCTCACAGGTGCCATGGGTGCCGCCATTTCACTTATTGAAAAGGAATTTTCCGGCTCTTCTTTTCTCTGGGATGTGAGGAATATCACTATACAGGATGAAACATGCGATCTCTGCTCGAACCATTGTTCCTTAAAAGTGATACATTCAAACGGACGCAAAGCCGGTTGGGGAATGAAATGCGGGAGGGAGTATACGGGGAAAAAGCCGAGAAAGCAGACAGCTTCCCTGCCGGAACAACGGTATGAGAAACGTACGGGTCTAATGTTGAGTAAAGCGGCGGGTACGGAACGGGAAGCAAGGCAGGTAAAAATCGGGATACCCCGTGTACTTTATTCTGTTGATTATTTTCCGCTCTGGTCACATTTTCTTTCACAGCTGGGTTTCCAGGTACTACCGAACAGGCAATTACCGGACGCACTGGCAAAAGGCAAAGCCCTGGTAAACTCGGATTTTTGTGCCCCTATTACCCTTGCACACGGGTATATCCGCCAGCTTCTGGATGCAGGTGTGGATTATATCTTCTGTCCGGCTTTGGTAAACGAACGGTTTACCGGGACCCTTCCCCCGGCGGAAAATCTCCTCTTTAAAAGAAAAACAGAAGACTCCTATTACTGTTATTATTCGGAATACCTGCCGACCATCATAAGCAGACTCACTTCCATGGATACCAGCGGGAAACTCATCTCACCCCTGTTATACTTTGGTTACAAATCCGCCGAAGAAATTGCACAGGATATGTATCGTGAGTTTAAAAGAGTATTTCCCGGTATAGAGGAGGGTGAAGTGATATCGGCTTTTCTCTCATCGTACAATGCATTTACGGAAATACGTAAAAATTCTGTTCAGATACCCTCTGGTTCCGGGAAAATCAATATCGTTATCCTGGGAAGACCCTATGTTGCTTTTGACCCTGTCCTTAATGTCAATATCCTGAAAAAGCTGGAAGATGCCGGTACGGAAGTTTTCTGGCAGGGGGAACTGCCCCTGGATAATTTTACCCCCTCCTATGCATCGAAATATCTTCTAAGAATGCACTGGAAATACGGCAAAGATATCATCAAGGCAGCAGAATACAGTGCACAGCACGAAAATCTCTTTGTTATCTTCCTTTCCTGTTTCCGGTGCAGTCCGGATGCCTTTCTTTTAAGTTATGTAAGGGATATAATGGAATACTATAAAAAGCCTTTCCTGGTTTTACAACTGGATGAACATAATTCCGATGTGGGATACAGCACAAGAATCGAGGCCGGGCTGGATTCGTTTCACAATTATATAAAAAGGTCTCACAAAAAGAAAATTCCCCTTAAAACGAAGATACGTGATGATGAACTTTTACCGGGGGATACGGTCCTGATTCCTCATCTCGATGAGGTGATAAGCCGGTTCTGGGCAGCGAGTTTTAAAAAGGAGGGGTATACAGCGATCCTCCTCGAATCCTCGGAACAGTCATTGAATACGGGATATCTATATACAAACGGCGGTGAATGTATGCCCCTCGTTTCCATTATCGGGAGTGTTATAGAAGTGATGAAAGGGAAAGACCTGGATCCCCGGAAAACATTCTTTTATATGCCGACCATCTGCATGGCATGCAACTTCCCGCAGTTTCCCGTTCTGGCAGACTATGCATTTGCAAGTGCCGGTATCAAGGATCTGAAGATAGGCCTGGTGAATATGATGGCTCCCGGTGAATTCCTCAATATGGGATTGTCCATGAAGATACTGGAATCCAATATTATCGGATCGGCACTCTATAAGATGTATAACAGGATAAATCCCTATGAAACAGAGGAAGGAATAAGCAAGAAAGTATTTTTAGCTGCACGGGACAAACTATGCGAATCGATCATGAAAGGTGATAGCCTTCGCACACGCTTTAATGAGATTATCGAAAATTTTAAACATATCCCGAGGGATGAATCCGCGGGAAGAAAACCGCGGATAGGATTATTCGGGGATCTGTATGTAAAGTATAATACGATTATTAACCAGGATATCCAGTCCCTGGTCAGGGAGCTGGGAGGGGAACTCATTGTTCCATCCCTGACAGAGTATGCGTTCCACTTTTTTGATGCCGATGTAAAGTTGTTTGACGAGAATCCCAGGCCGTTTAAACTGCTCATGACCATCGAACAGCGGTATGAAAAGGCTGCGATTGATATCCTGGAAGACCAGTGTGAACCGGATTTTTCGGAATATGCAACACTGATGGAAAAGTATGATATACGGCATTACATCGCAGGTGAATCCACCATCAATATCGGGAGGGCACTCTATTCCATTGTGAACAAGCAGGTTGATGCGATTATTCACATCAATCCCATTTTCTGCTGCCCGGGGGTGGTGACCAGTTCCATCTACAATAAGATCCAGGAGGATTTTAACATACCGGTTATCAATATATTTTATGACGGAACCAATAAACCGAATAAGGTGATTATTCCGCATCTGTATTATTTAAACCAGGGGAAACGATAGACGCGGTTATTCCCGGATATTGCATTGCTTTCCGGAATTTTGGTTAGAATTCCGGAATGGAATCCGAAATATTGATAAAATTCTATTTTTAATCTAATATATATATATGATTTCCTATGCTATTATTGTCAAGATAATTGACGAATCCTCAAGAATCAACGCGGGGAGGATTGTCATTCGGCAATTAGAGATTGAATTATCCAGAAATATCATTGAGCGAAAACCGGTAAAAGTAATTACCGGGATAAGACGGAGCGGGAAATCCTTTTTACTAAAACGGCTCTATTTGAAATTAATACAGGAACATATTCCTCAGGAAAAATAAACAGGAGTATGATGGCATCAGGATTATCCATATATTTGATTTCTTGATTGACGGAATTTAAGAAAAAAATATTGACAAAATTTCAACTATACTATAAAATCATAACAATTATTTAATGAGGAGATAAACGTGTTAAAGAAAATTTTATTATTTTTAATTACCGTTTTTCTTTTTCATTTTCTTACCAACTGTACGACGACAAATGTTTTAATTGTTAATAAAGAATATAGCGAAACCCCGCAAATCAATACAACAGGGAATGAAATTCAGGAGAGTAAACCGGGGGATTCTTCCGGGACCGGCTATGAGGAAACTCCTGTCAGTTCGAATAAAGAAAACACCCGGAAAATGAACCAGGAAAATGAAAAAGTCACTGCCGTAAAATTTCCCGTGGTGAAAATCAAAACCATTGATAATGACGAAACGTATAAAGGGAAAATAACGGGTCTTGAAGGCGACGTTGTATATTTTTTGCCTTTCCCCTACTGGAATATTGAACATATCCGTATTCCCACAGATGACATTTATTCAATACAACTGCAGAAAGAAAGGAGTACGGTTATTGATGGGATACTGAATGGCGCGGCATTCGGATTTATTATCACCGGAATTATATTGGGATCATCGAGTAAATATAATACACATTTCGAACAGGCATTTGTAACTGCCGGACTTACTGCAACATTAGGAATGGGAACGGGGTTGGTTATCGGGTTGAGTATCGATGCATCGAATGAACGAGAATTTGTTTTATATAATATACCCGGTTCTAAAAAGATTAAAATCATCAGGAAAATCATGGGTTTACAATGATTCATTACCCATCTATTTAAGGAGGGAAAAATGTCTCATATAAAATATACTATAATAGCTTGTTTAATGTTATTAATAATTTTCTCTTCCTGTACGACATCCATACGTTATATCGCACCTGAGGAATCTTCATTACTGAATAAAGCAGAGTTTATTATTGTTCAGCTTAATGACGGAACTGAAATTGAACTCAAAAAACCATATCTGGAAAAAGACAGAATAAGAGGATTTATCAAGAAAGATATACCATATGAAATTCCCGTTTCCTCTATTCAATCTGTCAGAATAAAGAGCAGTTCCTTTTACTATGGCTTCCTTTATACCGGGGTCGCTGCAACAGGCTCATTTCTTTTTATTGGAAGTATTACCGCTCCTTCCCCGCCCTCCAGCGGGTCATGTCCTTTTATTTATTCATTTGATGGCAGTGACTATGTACTGGATGCGGAACCTTACGGCGGGGCTGTCTGTCAATCATTGGAAAGAAGTGAATGGTGTGCTCTCGAACATCTAAAAGAGGTCAATGGATCATATAAAATAATGATTACGAATGAATTGAACGAAATAGAGTATATCGATGAGGTGAAATTGGTTGTTGTCGATCATGCAAAAGAATTCGATGTTGTCCCCGGTCCCGGTGGAAGATTTCACACATTTTCCCGGCCGGTCAACCCGGTTCGTGCATGTAATAAAAATGGGAACGATATCCTCCCATTGATTTCCGGTGAAGATTCAAAATCCTGGGAACCGCACATTGAAGGGAAAATACAGGTGGATAAAGAAGACTTGAAAGAAGAGCTTATCCTGGAATTCCCGAAACCTGAACATGCGAAGAAGGTGAAACTCAGGGTAAATGCCTGTACCACTCAATGGGGTTCTCTGGTTGCAGCGGAATTTCTTAAGCTATATGGTTCAGGGCTTTCCGACTGGTATAAAGAGGTTAATCATTACGGCTTTGCATTTCACCAGATAATAGCCTGGTATCTCCGTGAAGAACTTTACCTTCTCCATATCCGGGTCGAAACGGAATCGGGATGGAAAACAAAAGGCTTACTCTATGGAGGAGGTCCTTTCATGTCCGAAGATAAGGCATATATCCTTGACATACGGGATGTCCCCGGTGATACCTTGAGAATCAAACTCACCCCGCCGGTTAATTTCTGGATATTCAATTATTTTTCTGTGGATTATTCCATGGATATACCTGTGGATGCAAACGAAATAAGACCGGTTACTGTGATAGACCATAAAGGCCGGGATGTGCAGGAAATGTTAATGGAAAATGATAATACCTATCTTGTTATGTTAAAAAGCGGGGATTGGGCAGAAGCTGTTTTCCCGGTTCCGCCGCAACCGGCTAATACAAAACGTACTGTTTTTCTTAAAGCAAGCGGGTACTATAATGCCTGTATAAAAGGAAAGGGAAACCCGCAGGCTGGGACAATTAAGCGTATAAATAATGAACCAGGCTATACACTTCTGTTTGCATGGGAGGAGTATCTGAAATGGAAGAAAAAGGAACAGCAAAAGATTACCAGCAATATGGATACGGATAACTGATGAAACCCGGGGAAAAAAAGGATAAGGGAATTTTTATGCTGGCAGAAGAAATTAATACATATAAAAGTATCAAACCATTAAAATATATTCATAAAGAAACACCCCATGCAACCATCGAACCGAATAGAACCTGTAATATTCAATGCTATCTCTGTTATAACATAGACCGTAACACGGTAAAATCACTAAAGGAAGTAAAAAGAGAGATCAATCTGGTCATGAAAAAAAGAAATCTTGAAACGATTACATTGCTGGGAGGAGAGGTTACTCTTCATCCGGATATAATAAAAATAATTCTATATATAAAAAGCAAAGGATTAAAGTGCCAGATCCTGACAAATGGTGTTCTTTTTTTAAATGATCATTCCGATGTTCTTTTAAACAGATTAATCAATTCCGGGATCAATAGAATTCTCCTGCATATTGATACCGGCCAGAATCATATACACCGAAGTATTGATGATGTCCGCAACAAGCTTTTCTTAAAATTGGAAAAGAAAAAGGTCCATTTTGCCTTATCCATGACTATTTTCAATGAGAATAAATGTACAATACCGGAAAAAATAAAAAGGTATTCCCGTTATAAATATTTTGATGGGATATTGGCAATACCGGCAAAAGATCCCCGGTCCCCGGATATTCAATTCACACAATTGTCGGATGAATATAAAAGTATTTCCAGTGAATTGATGATTGAGCCAACCACTTACATACCCTCGAATGCGGACGACAATTGTATAAGCTGGTTAATTTATTATTATTTTATTAATGATTATACCGGTAAGACACTTGGCGTATCATCCAGTATTTTTACTTTATTCGCCAGATTACATAAATTATTCACCGGGCATCATTTTTTTGTTATTAAGATGAATCCCCTTACGTTACTTCTATCATTTCTTATTGTATACGCATTCACACTCATCACTCATCCGGGAAAATTCACCGGGTTCATCCGGTTACTGAAATCATTTTCGATTATAAAATCACCCAGGTTTCAATTCATTGTAATACAGAATCCACCTCATATAGATTATGAAAAAAAGCAAATTCAATTCTGTTATCACTGCCCCGATGCAACCATAAGGAATAATATTCTTACACCGGTTTGCCTGGCCGATCTTTTTGATAGCCCGACAAATAATTCCCTGGAAAGACCGGTACCCAGCACTGTCTATCATTCTGTTCTAAGGCATCTTAACGAGATGGAATCTTTTAAATCTTATTCATTATAATCTTGTTAAAGTTAATTTATTTTATTATTTCTCTGGCCTTAAGTTCTTTTATAATATTCCGTATCTTTTCTTCTGTTTTTTTATTCATGGCGATATACTCACATCCCGCATGCCGATTTTTCTTTACCTTTTTTATCCACACAATTTTTGCCATTGCAATAAAAGATTCCTTTTTATCCGGCGAGGAGAATTCTATTGTTATGATCGAATTCTTTTTTAAAATGGATTTTGTCTGGATATATACCCCGCTTTCACTGATATTTTTCACTATTGCTTCCAGGACCTTGCCATTATAGAGATATTTGATAGTCAAATTTGCAAAAATACGTTCAAAATACCGCATATTAAATACATGTTTGCTTTCTCTTTTCGGCGGGGGAGAAAAAAGCATAAAAAGATTGGGGATAATCTTGTTCAGGAAAGGGGAAAGATGTTTCATGTATGCATAAAGTGGCAGTAAGTCCGCACCCATATCCAGTTTTGATCTTGTCGAAGTAATTCCCCATTCAATTTGTTTTTTCTTATTCTTTATCCCGAATTTGATCGTTTCAATAAGAATATTAAAGTAAAGCCTGCTTATTCTATTATATTTCTGATCCATCCCCATAAAAACAGACCGTAATGTCTCATCATCCAGAAGAACAAAACCGAATCCGATGATCTGCTCTTCGTAGATAAAAAGAATTACTTTGGATCTGCCATTAAGGTAATGATCCATGTTACGAAAATAGGAAGGGGTAAGTATTTCCCGTTTATATTCTTTTGCATGTTCATAACTCTGGTGCCAGAGTTCAGTAAGTCTTTCTGCTATATCGGAAAAATGATCCCGTACCTCGACCCTCACGGAGGACGTATTAAAGATTTTGATATAATTATTTAAACGGTACCGGTATTTGCTTCTCATATCATTCAGGTAATGATCGAAGGTTTCCCAATTATTGATTATCTCCGGATCCGGCAACAGATTCAACCGTTTAAATCCCAGACGTTTTAACCGGTCAAAAAAGAAAAGCTCTTCATCAAAAAAATCACGCATAATTAAAATTTTTACCTTTTTTTCCCTGGCAAAATATTCCATTTCCTTTATTATGAGCTTTACAACAGTTTCCCTGTTAATTCCATGAGTAATGGTAATTGTATTCCCCAGGGCGGTAGGAGATCCGCATTCTATTGTTTTTATCCTGAGAAAATCCGGATATATTTTTGTTTTTATAAAATCGAAAATTATTTTTGATTTTCCGCTGTTAAAAATATCCAGGTCAAAACTGATATAATAGAAACAGGTATGGGCAATGAGTTTTCCCTTAATATAAATCATGAGATAGCGGTAGTCACAATCATTAATACCCGATTCCTCAACAGCACGAAGATGTTCATATGAGCATATAATTCGGTCCTTCGGAACAACAGAATTCCACAGTGCAGGATCAACTTCACTAAGATGATTTATACGAATAACATCCATATCTGTTTCGTTTTTATCCTGCTGTACATGCGTCTTGTTTCTCATTTCTACCTGAAGTATATCCCCCTGGATTTCTCATTAAACATCAGATTAAGCGATACCATCTTTCTTCAACTCTTAATGATCGATAACGTTCAAATAACTTTTTCTCATCCCTTTAGTATAAAATTCCAAGCAAGCCAGTATAAATATGCTATCTATATATTACATTAAAAAACGGGAAAAAGCAAGGGAAAAAATAAAATCAAGAATTCAGGAAATATTTCTCTTGCACCTTTTCATTATTACCATATACTTTTATATTGCATGTTATAAGAAAAGCTATTATCCATAAAAAGATGTAATGAAAGAATCATTATTTATAGCTTTGTAAAGGTTTTACATGAAAAACATGTAATGAAACAGGAGGATGTTATTATGAAGAGAAAAATTTTTTATTTTCTAGTTCTGACCGGTGTTATAAGTTGTTTTTTGTTTACTTATTGTGGTGGCGGAGGAAAATATAGTGAGGTAAAGAAATTGCTCAAGGACTCTATCGAGGCCTCTGAAAAGCTATATAAGGAAATTGACAGTGCAAAAGACGGGAAAGCTGTTGCAAATGCCTTAAGAGAATATATTAAGGTAATGAAAGTATTAAGTCCGAAGGTGGAAGCACTCTCGGAAAAATATCCGGAACTGGAAGATAATCCGCCCGAAGAATTGAATGACCTTATGATGGAATTTGAAGAATCTTTACAAGGAATGATGAAAGTAATGCAAAAAGCCATGAAATATATGGATGATCCTGAAGTCATAAAGGTAATGGAGGAATTTCAGAATATGTAAAAGGTCACCCGGTTGTGAAGGGTGATGCCGGTAAGCCTTCTTTATTATACAGATTTGCACCTTCGGGATTATTTGCCCATGCATACCGGACAACAACAGGATCGGTAATCTGTTTACTCCAGACGACAACATGATTGTCTTCTATCTTTGCCATTGCCGGTACAAACCTTTTATTTACATCGGCAATGGCAAAGCATTTAAGCTTCCCCCCTCCTTTACTGATTAATCCTGTTCCTGTATTGGAAAAAGAGATCACGATTTTATGATCTTTCGTCTTCATGGATTCATAAATGGGACCTGAATAGATGATATTGTCCTCACCATATGCTACTTTCCGGGCAGCAAGGAAAAGCCTGTGGCCTACATCTTTTTTATCAAGGGGATGAAGATCATTCCATTCACCAATATCAATCGTTACAGCCATCCCGGTGTTGGGTACGGCTAAGGTTTTTAGCTGGGCATCCCTTAATTCTGCCCATTCGCTTTCACAAGGCCCGTCAGTTGCTTCCATAAAATTTGCTAATTGCACGTATAAAAAGGGGAAATCTCCCTGGCCCCATTTTTTCCTGAATTCAGCGATTAAAGCAGGGAAAAGCTCCTGGTATTCCCGGGCTTTTTGAGTATTGGATTCTCCCTGGTACCACAGAACACCTTTAATGGTATAATATATTAAAGGTGCAATCATTCCATTATACAATCCCATTGGTTGACAATTGATCATTATTGAACCGGGTAATTCTTTTACCGCAGCACCCACACTGTACTGCCATTCACCTTTCAAATCGATTGTCTGTCCGCCGGATTCAAGAAAATATGGCTTGTCTTTAATAAAACCACCCCGGCCCGAAGTATTGATGACCCTTATCACAATTGTATTTTTGCCGGGCTTTAAAAGGGTTGCAGGTATATCATATATTCTTGGCGGGTGTTGAAAAGCGGTTGTCCCTGCAATCGTTCCGTTAATATACACCGTATCACTATCAACAATTCTTCCCAGAAAAAGTTTTGCCCGTTGGCTGGTCATGGATGCCGGAATAATAATGTCTTTCCTGAACCAGACAACCCCGTGCAGATCATTAAGTCCTTTATCATCCCAGAATGCAGGTAACAGCATAACCGGCCATCTGGAAGCATCATATTCCGGGTCAAACCATGGTTTTTCATTATGAAGAAGACCTTTATCCTTGTCCTGAACGTTATTATACCATCGATCATTTTCTTTCTGGATTTCCTTTATAACATGCTGGAGTTGTGAAAGGTCACTCAGTTTTTTTGCTGTTGCAAGGTAGTCCGGAAAGGTTTTAAGGGTTTCCCTGCTTAAAAATGCTTCTGCCGGGGCCCCCCCGACACTGGTATTAATAAGACCAACCGGGATATGGTATTTCTCCCATAATTCTGCGGCAAAAAAATAACCCACAGCAGAAAAATCCAGTACTGTTTCCGGGTTTGCCTGTACCCATTTCCCGGACTCCAAATCCTGTTGGGGCATCCTGTAATCATACCTTTCAGGAACTAAAAAATGTCTGATTGAAGGGTTTTCTGAATTGGCAATCTCATCTGTATAAAGATACTTTGCATTGGACATGGGAAATTGCATATTTGACTGGCCGGAACATACCCACACATCACCAACCAGGATATTCTTAATGACAACGACATCATCGCCCGATCTTATTTCCATGTTAAATGGGCCGCCTGCCTGTAGAGGGGAAAGCCTTACTTGCCATTTCCCATCGGTATTGACCTTTGTGCTGTATGATTTATTCATAAAAGAGATGAATAATTCTGCCTTTGGGTCTGTCCAGCCCCATATCCTGGTCATAGTTTCTCTTTGCAGTACCATATTGTCACTTATCAAGCGAGGCAGCCTTAAATGTGAAGGTCTTTGTATCGTTTCTATAGTTCCAATTTACGTTTTATATTTATATTTGTCAAGGGACTGTGGGTGCGATTTCCCAATCAGGTTTTTTTAACAAAAAACCGCACCTGTTCACCTCTCGGTTAACCACTCATCTTCACTAATCGACAC
>JAFGQK010000374.1 GCA_016935735.1 Spirochaetales bacterium
TGCCGGAGACCGGACTTGAACCGGTACAGCTTATTCAACCGGGGGATTTTAAGTCCCCTGTGTCTACCAATTCCACCACTCCGGCAACTATCTGAAACCTTACTTATTCAGGTTTCAGACTGTTGTAATAAAAGATTCCGGTAATACCGGTATCTTTTATCATAGTAACACAGGCGCCTGAAAAGAGTCAAGTACCTGTTACAAAAAGTTTAATAACTCTAATCTTCCAGTATTATTATTTCCACACGCCTGTTCTTTTTCATATTCTCTTCCGTATCGTTCGGTGCAACAGGTTCAGTTGCACCGCGGCCTTCGTAAAGAAACCGTTTTGCTTCCAGTCCCCTGCTTACAAAATAATCGACAATTGCTTTTGCCCTTTTTACAGAGAGTTCATACTGTTCTTTTTCCGTCCCTGCTTTTGCCGTGTGTCCCACAACCAGGAACGTTCTGTTTTTTATCTTTTTAAGCTGTTCTGCCAGTGCAGCCAGTCTTTTCGTTTCTTCCGGTAAAATAATGGCCTGATCCGCGACAAAATGAATGTTGTTCAAGACCATTTTTACCCCTTCTTCTGTTTCTGCAATATCAATATCCTTTAGATCTTTATCCTTTTTCATATCCTCTTCTATATCTTCAACGATCTTTTCCTTATCCATTCTTTCGATCATATTAAAATAGGTGGTGGTAACCCCCTTCAATGTCATGGAAGTTCCATCCGAAAACTGGTATTCTTCCCCGCCAAGATTCTCGATGATCTGGTCTACCATTGACACCGGCTTTGAGTTTTTTTGGTCGAATTTGATTGTCACTTTATGACCGGCATACTTGATTTCCTTTATCCGGGAATCTCCTTTCGGGTCATCGCCCGATTTATACCGGAGGGCATATTGTGCGGTAATAAGGTGATATGATTGATCCTTTTCTTCCTTTATTCCCTGGTATACATATTCGCAATAGAACTTAACCCTGGTGAAAACGCCATCCCGGAAAGGCTCGATATACCGGATACCATAAGCCCTCCATGAGTCGCCGGGATTCAATTTTTTATTGGGGAAAACCGGGAAATCCCTAGTTGTCGGATAATAATTGTCCCCGGACATAACATACCTTCCATCCGGTGTTATACTGAATTGAGCAGGAATAATAGTATCTATCTGGTTTGCAATAAGGTTTGTATTGTGTTTTGTCTCTTCAAATATATAAAACCTGCCATTGACACTGAACCCGCCTTCGGAGCGGGGAATAACATCCATTATTCCTTTTACCTGTCTGGATACAAAGCCATGATACTTTCCATTCAGATATTTACGAAAATCAGAAATCTCGGTAATTTTGTATTTTTCCCCCGGTATATAATTTATGGTAAACATTTCTTCTGCAAAAATAAAAGGGAAAAATAAAAAGAATAAAAAGAATACATAGAATGCTTTTTTCATATATCCTGCTCCTTCTCCCAACATATCTCCTTTTATCAATTTTATCAAATAGTCAGACCACCAATCTCCCCTTTTTTTCTGCAATCGAAATAACCGCTTTCATCCCGGATGTAAAAGAAATATAGTCCTTTTCTATACCATCACTGAAAATAACCCCGGAATCCGGCATGTAAGATAAAATCCTAAGTGGTTTTTCCCTTGTTATTTTACCGAATACGATATCCGTACTGCTTGTCATGCTGGGAAAAGGTTCCCTAACGGAAAAATACAGGTAATCTGCATCCCAGTTCATCTTTTCAAGGGATGCTTTACCGGATACGTTTTGTGGGCCGGCATTTTTCCCCTGGTCAGTCCCGGCACCATTTTTATTCTGTCTGGTACTCCGATTATGGTTCCGGTCAGTACCCTGGAGTGTCAATTCATTTACGATTTTAGAGGCACCAATAATAATGCTTTTCAGCCATGCCGTGGAACCCAGTCCGGTCGATATGATAATCCCGCTCGATGAATGCTGTTCACTTTTTTCACCATGGGTAATCGAATACCGGGCAGATATGTGGGTCTGTGCCCCGATAAAAAGATCATTCACCCCGTACAGGTATTCACCATTCTGCAGGGTCGCTTTTACCATGGTTACTTCTTTTATCCTGTATTTTTCCTGAAGAAACCCGGGAATGACGAGGTGAAGTTCACCTGCTTTAAAGGGAAGAAGGATGCCATCCCACCTGCCGGGGTCGGGATTTACCCCGATACAGGGCTGGCCATTCAGGTATTTCAGGGTATTTGCAACAAGGCCGTCGCGTCCAAGTACGACGACAATATCCTTTTTCCCGAATATAAAATTGGGTAAATACTGTCTCTGTATAACCTGGAGCCGTCCAACCTGGTTTATCGCAGTTATGGATGCGGCAAATGCTTCCCGGTATAGTTCATCTTCGGCTAAATAATCATTAAAATCCGCCCCAAGATGCTCCACATAAAATTTTGCCTGGGTAACCGAATTGAATCTCTTTTTTAGATATTCAAGACGTGTCATGCTGGTAACAAGAATAATCTTTTCTTCTGTCTGCCGTTTCATAGCTTAAGGTTTTTCGATTATTTCCCTTAAAAGGTCTGGTGTTATATTCAGGTGTCCGATTTTTTCCGCCTTTTTAGCCAGCCCCTCAAAGGCAAGGGCTATAAGCTTATTCGGCTCCATGCCTATTGTCGCCAGGGATGTAAGGATTTCCGGGTTTATTTTATCCAGGGCATTCATCACGGCACTTATGCTGTAAGCCCTGGAATCCGCTTCTATCCTTGCATTTTCTACAGCACTGGCAACAAGTTTTTTCCGGTTGTTTTCCTGTGTAATCCTGAAATCCATATCCTCTTTTTCCAATTCATTTTTTTTCTGCTGGACAAGTTTATCGATTTCGAGTTGCTTCTCCCTTATCTCTTTCTTTTTATTTTCAACAGCGATCTCTGTATTCAGTTCATTCTCCTTGATTTTCCGTTCCTGTTCCAGGGCAGAATTTCTCCTTGTATAAATTGCATCATCAGCCTTCTGCAATATCTGCTCTCTTGTTTCCGCTTCCAGGGCACGCTGGGTTTCCGGTGATGGTTTAATGGCGAGTATGGACAACCCGAGAAGTTCTATTCCCAGGGAAGTGATTTCCCTGTTATTTTTCATTTCCGAGAGGGTTTTTATCGTAAGGACCTCTGCCGCTTTTAAGGCTTCCCGCAATGGAAGGGACATGATTTCCTTTTTCATACTCACCCGGATAATATTAATCACCCGCTGGGGTAGCTTTTCCGGGTCATCGGAAATATAATTTTCACCGTCTTTCCCGAGGGTATAATTAAGCAAACCTGCGATCTTCACAGGATCGGAGACCCGGTAGGCAAGCTGGCCCTGGATGGTAAGTTCCTGGAAATCCGACGAGATTTCTTCGAAAATAAACGGGGCCTCCTGGCTTCCCGAAGGGACAGACACAAGGGATGTTGTGGGTGCATAGTAATAAAATGAAAGCCCGGGTCCTTTTTTAACGATTTTCCCTTTTTTATATTTCAGAACATATGTGGTAGGATGAAATTTAATAAACCGGATACCAAACATTTTTTATTTCTCCTTATGTGATGATGTTGTTTGTTATTATTGTAATTCAAAGGGAGACCTTTTTGCAAATTTTTATAAGAATGAAAAAGTTTAAATACAGTGAAAACAAGTAAGGTTTTTCATAGAAGTTTTTTCATTCATCATTTTTACAGGAGGTATCCGAAAAAAAACCGGATACCTCCTGCTTATGCTATACAA
The DNA here is from genome assembly GCA_016935735.1 of Spirochaetales bacterium. Classification (GTDB taxonomy): domain Bacteria; phylum Spirochaetota; class Spirochaetia; order SZUA-6; family JAFGRV01; genus JAFGRV01. The sequence goes on from JAFGQK010000374.1 coordinate 3,727, forward strand.
TTTAAATCTTGCCGGCACCGGCACCATTGCGAACAATCGAGGGGATACTGGATGCATTATCGAGTGAATAACTATAGGGGAATGACGGTACGCTGCCCTGTGTCTGGGGCGAATTCCCGCAATTATCATAGATATTGTTTCTTTCAACAAGGTCTCCCGGGCCGGAGGAACCGTATCCTACAAGGGTCGGGTCATCTACCCCGGAAAAGTAATTCCCTTCCACCAGGACATCGGCATTCATGGTGGAAGCTACCCCATATTCATTTCCGATATAGTAGTTATTAAGAACATGAACATGCCCGAACCGGATCCGCGGGTGTCTTGTATCCGTATTGTCGAAAAAGTTATGATGATAGGTCACCTTAAGGTTTCCTGTATCCTGGCCTGTATTATCATCTGAATGACCAAGTAAACAGGTTTTCCCATGATTATAGAAATGATTCCATGAAACGGTAATGTATGAAGAACCGCGTTTAATATCCACAAGCCCGTCATACCCGTTGGTAAAAGAACAGTGATCTATCCATATATTCGTGGAATATTCCTGGACATTGATTGAATCATCATCCGCATTGGTAAAAGTGATGTTTTGAATAATAATATTATTCTGGCCGCTTATATTAAGCCCGAAGCCGGATATTGTGGAACTCGAACCGGAACCGATGATACTTTTATTCGATCCTGTTTTCATCATCCCTGATCCGGTGATTGTACCGGATATCCTGACAATTCTTCTCTCTGATCCGGAAACAGCACTTTCCAGGTCACTGTAATTTGAAACTGTCACTGTCGTCCCGTCTGAACCTCCTGTTGTGCCCCCGTTCTGACTCGCGAATCCGATTACCCCGGGTTGTTGCGGGGGATTCGTTGGCCCCGGCGTATCCTGCGGCGGATCTGTAGGAACAGGTGTCACCTGGCCCGGGAATTCATCGATAAGACCGACATAATACTGGGCTACCAGGAGGGCATCGACTATGTCGATGTTGTAATCTGCATTCACATCAGCAGCAGCCTGGTTAAAGTTCCCGGGATTCAGGCTTACATAGAACTGGGCAATAAGAAGAGCGTCGACAATATCAATCGTCCCATTGGTATTCACATCCCCGAGGACTGTCTGGGCATATCCTGAGACAGAGATAAATAAAAATAATACCACGTAAATAAAGAATGCCGGAACCGGGTTGAATTTTTGTTCTTTTCTTTTTTTCATCATTTTTCTCCCTTCTTTTAAATGATTTTTTGATTTCTCCTTTTACCTGGCTTTTTATATCCCTATCTATTGTGTTTTATTTTAAGGTAAGAAGGTATTCTCGTCAAGGATAAATCGCTATGATTGCCATAATATTATGGTTTTGCTTTATAAATTATGATTGGGGTACACTATTTTAGAAAGCGAGCAGGCTGATTCTGGATTATTTCCGTACGGGATTTTTTACTTTTTTTAAAGCCTTGCGAAGCACAGGAATTAACCGTGCACTTACACTTAATGTTGAAAAACCAATCTCTTTTAAAATGGGCAGGTACCTGGTATTTCCTGCAATCTCACCGCAAATTGAAACAGAACGGTTCAGCTTTGCAGCAGCTGTTGCGATGGTTTTCAGTAAATTCCAGAAAACCTTTTTATCCGGGGTATAATCGTACGCTACGTATTCATTGTCCCTGTCTACAATAAAAAGATATTGTATTAAATCATTGGTGCCGATACTTGCAAAATCCGACTCTTTCAGTAATTCATCTGCCTGGAGGCATGCAGATGGTACCTCGAACATCACCCCATGGTATATTTCCCCGGAATGTATATCTGAAACAGCATGAAGAACGGTATTTTTTAAAAGAAGAAACTGCTCAAGATCAATAATGAGGGGATACAGTATATATACAGGCCCAAATACAGAGGCCCTGGCCAGAGCTCTTGCCTGGGTTTTAAGTAATTTTTTCCTTGCTACTAAAAGCCTGCTTCCGCGAAATCCCAGGGCAGGATTAGCCTCTTTGGGGAGTTCCAGAAAATCTGCAGATTTTTCCCCGCCAATATCAAGAAGCCGGAAATAGATAGGCAGGCCATTCATGGATTTTAACACACTTGAATAAATATCGAATTGTTCATCTTCAGAAAGATATCTGCCCCTTGCAAGGAACTCGAATTCTGTTCGATACAATCCGATTCCTTCTGCCTTCATGGCCAGAGCTTCCTTAATATCCTGCTGAAAGCTTATATTTGCCATTACCTGGGTCCCCTTTACAGGCTCTTCTGCAACAGGGCTTTTTAAAACAAAGGTTTTCTTTACCCTGTGTTGAGCTATCGTTTCCTGGCTCGGCCATATGACAACCTCACCAATATCCCCATTTATCAAGATTTCCGTTCCGCAGGATACGAGACTGTGGATATTTTTAATGCCGCTTACCGCAGGAACACCCAGGGATTTTGCCAGGATGGCTGCATGAGAAAGCTTTCCCCCATGCTCGGTAACAAAACCGGCAGTATTCCGGGCATCAAGACCTATAGTAAGACCTGGTGTGAGTTCCCTTGCAACAATAATCCTGTTTTTTCCCATTTCGCATTGTTCCAATCCGCTACAGAGAAAAGTAGGATTCACCTCTGCAAGAACATCCAGAAGCCTTCGTTTTATCTCACCAATATCCGTTGCCCGGGCTTTAATGTATTCATTATCAACATCCAGAAGACGCGCCTCATATGAATCCATTACCCGGTTAACAGCTGACTCTGCATTCACTCCCCTGTTTCCGATCTCTGTAAAAAGATCCTCATGAACAGTCTCATCCTCCAGAATCATCTTCTGGGCTACAAATATCTTTGATTCCGCCACCCCGATTCGTTCTTCAACATCTTCTATAACATTCCCAAGTTGTTCACCTGCAATTTTTACAGCACTTAACAGGCGGTCCTTTTCCTTCTGGATATCGTCTATCTCATATTCCGGAATATTCCTGTGCCTGTCTTCATTAATAAGACAGACTTTTGCTAAAACGATTCCTTCACTAATCTGTATTCCTTTAAGATGTGTTTCTGCTCCTATCTTGTTCATTCATTATCAAAAGGAAACCTCCTCCTTTGGAGGTGGTTTATTTCCTCCTTATTATATTGATTATAAAGGCTATGCCTTTCAGATTCTTTTGATTTAGAAAAAGCCACCTGCTCTGCAGGTGATCTTTTACTTTATTCTTACGCAGAAAAGAATAAAAAGTCAAGACATTTTTCAAAACCATAAAAACCGAATTTCGATTGATTGGAAAATAATAGGCGAGTAAGTCCTTTCTCTATTGAAATCTATAATTTCTACCTGAAGATTGTGATAATATTGTTAAAATCCAGTCTACTTTTTTATATACCTGTATGAAAAATCATACTATCCGGTTTAAGGTATCGGTACAGATCATTTAAAATTCGTTAAGGAGTTTATAGACCGCATTTGTTCCGAAAGCCAGGGCTTTAAAAGGTATTCATTCATTTTCCGCATGTATGATGGAGTTTTGACACCCCACGGGCTCAATCAATAGACATATTCAAAGAAAATCTCTTTTTTTTGTGACTATATATTGACATTGGTAATACTTTGTATTAAAATAATACTAAGTAATACTTTTTTAGGAGATTTTTTGAAAAAGATTTTTCTTATTATATTATTCTTTTTCATTCTGCTTCATGCATATTCAACAGGGAAATCCGAGGAACCGGAAAAACATGTTGTAAAGGTATTTGTAAGCATTCTCCCCCAGGTTTATTTTGCCGAAAGGCTGGGCGGGAAGCGGGTGTCAGTGCAGGAACTTGTACCACCCGGGAAAGAACCTCATGTGTATGAACCCACACCCAGGCAAATGGCATCCCTTGCCCGGGCAGATGTGTACTTTCACCTTGGTCTGCCTTTTGAAAAAGTAATTCTTCCTAAAATAAAAGAAGCTTTCCCGGATGTAAAAATCATTGATACAAGCCAGGATATCAGGCAGAGATATTTTACTCATAATGAAGAAAAAAATATGCATGATGAAAAAGGCACCAGTGAAGTCCCGGACCCTCATACCTGGCTTGGAACCCCGGAAGTAAAAATACAGCTTGGACATATGGTAAACGCCCTCATCAACATAGATCCGGAGGGAAAGCCCTGGTATGAATCACGCTATAAAGAATTCATTGCAGAGATTGATGCCCTTCATGAAAGGATTACAAAGGCGCTGGAACCGTTAAAAGGGAAAAGGTTTTATGTATTCCACCCGGCTTTCGGATATTTTGCAGATGAATTTGGTCTTGAACAGGTACCCATAGAAATAGAAGGAAAAGAACCGGGACCCCGGCAACTTGCAAGAATTATAGAGATGGCACAAAAAGAAGGGGTCAGGGTTATCTTTGTCCAGCCCCAGTTTTCCCGGAATAATGCAAAAACAATTGCCGGGCATATTGGTGGCGTTGTTATTCCCATAGATCCGCTTAAAAAGGATTGGCGTGAAAATATGGAGGAAATAGCCCGTAACATCGAAGAAGGACTCGGTTCATAAGGTTTCATATGGGCATAATGTCCCATATGTTATATAATACTATCTTAAACCAGGATTTTTAATATGGCAAAGCAGAGACATGAAGTAATTACCTTTAAAGCAGGAGAAACCCTTGCATCTGTATTGAAAAATATTCCCAATCGCTCCCTTTTTATAAGAAATGCGATTTTGAAAGCCCTGGATAATATATGCCCGCTCTGTCAGGGAAGCGGCATTCTTAATGCAGATCAAAAAGAGCACTGGATTTCCTTTGAAAATCATCATAAAATAAAAAAATGTAGTGATTGTGAATCAATGTATATCCAGTGTGATTTCCTGGGAAAACATAAGGAATAACCGGGTATGGCAAAAGAAATAATCAGATTAAATCAGGTGGATTTCATTTATGATAATGAGTTTGTTCTTGAGAATGTAAATATAAGCCTGTATAGAAAGGAGATGGTCAGTATCATCGGTCCGAATGGAAGCGGTAAAACGACACTCTTAAAGCTTATCCTTGGTTTACTTAAACCGACAAAGGGTTCTATCACCGTATTAGGACAGCTTCCCGGGAAAGAGCAGCAGGTTTTCGGATATGTCCCCCAGTATGCACAGTATGATTCTCTGTTTCCGGTCAATGTTTTTGATGTGGTTCTTATGGGGTGTCTTAAGCCGCGTACATTCGGGATGTTCAATTCCCGGGACAAGAACAGTGCACTTTATGCCCTGGATGTGGTTCATCTATTACCATTAAAAAACAGGAGTTTTGCCACTCTTTCCGGGGGTCAGCGTCAACGTGTCCTTATTGCCAGGGCCCTGGTCTCGAAACCGGAGGTCCTTCTGCTGGATGAACCCACGGCAAATGTAGACAGGAAGACAGAGCAAGACCTCTATGTATTAATTCAGGAGCTTTCCAAAATTTATACGGTCATTCTTGTTTCCCATGATCTCGGTGTTGTGCCGAAAATATCCGACCGGATTGCATGTGTAAACAGGAATGTCATCATGCATCTGAAATCAGAATTAACCGGGCAGAGTATCCAGGAGATTTACAGCTGCAGCATGGATCTTGTTCATCATGTAAATCATAGCCAGAGGAAAGAGGGGGGGTAATGGGAATTCAGTTTTTTCTTGATTTAGTAAGGTTTCCTTTTCTTCAACATGCACTTGCCGCAGGGCTTCTCTCGTCGATTGCATGCGGTCTTATGGGAAGCTATATTACCGTAAAACGGATTACCTATATTGCCGGGGCAATCGCCCACTGCGTTCTGGGTGGCATGGGGGCTGCCCGCTACCTTAATGTAGTGGCTGGTTTTTCTTTTCTTAGCCCGCTTCACGGTGCCCTTGCGGCAGCAATCCTGGCTGCTTTCATTATCGGTGCAGTTACTCTCTTTTCCAGGCAGCGGGTGGATACGGTACTCAGTGCAATCTGGGCTGTCGGGATGGCCCTGGGGGTATTGTTCATTTATATGACCCCGGGATATGCAGAGGACCTTATGAGTTATCTCTTTGGTAATATCTTAATGGTAAAACCGGATGATCTTTTCTTTATTGCTGTTTTAGATATGGTAATCATGAGTGTGATGATTATCTTTTATAATAAGATTCTCGCTGTCTCTTTTGATCCTGAATATGCACGTATAAGGGGGATTGCCGTTCATTTCTACTCTTTTGTTCTCCTTATTCTTACGGCCCTTACCATTGTGATTCTTATCCAGGTTGTCGGGATTGTCCTTGTTATTGCACTGCTTTCCCTGCCGGCTGCAACTGCATCTTATTTTTCAAAACAGCTCTGGCAGATGATGGTGCTTTCCGTGATATTAAGTCTTTTTTATATAATACTGGGATTATATGTAAGTTATGACTCCAACCTTCCAGCAGGCGCGACAATTATTGTTCTGGCAGGATTTATCTACCTTGTCACTATTATAATAAAAAACATTATAAAGTACAAAAAGAGAAAAAGTACCGTATAACAGGTTCTTTACCAGCCGGCTTTTATCTTGTTCGCATCAGCAAGATCATCATTCTGTTCTTTATCCCGGTTCGAGATGCCATTGAGTTCTGCAATTACCTTATTCATTATTTCCTTTGCTTCTTCCCTGTCCGACATATTTTTAATGGAAATAGTGCCTTCGTAATAGAAATTCTTTTCCAGGATATTCTTTTCTTTGCCGTACTTTTTCTCTTTACCCTCCTGTTTTTCTATTCTCTTTTTTGTGTTCCAGTTCCGCTTGTAGAGATGTTTTGCAAGTTTTATATAATACCCATACTTTATCCGGGGCTCCCTTCCCACGGTACGATCCTCTTCATGGAGTGAAATACATTTCCTGGCCAGGGAGACCGAATAATCTATATTTCCAAAGGAAATCGGAAACCCGGGAAGCTCATCATAGAGTTCTCCCAGAACATTGAAAGAGTCTGCGTGAGCCGGATCTAGATTGATTGCCTGAACCAGAAGAACCTGCATGGGCCTGGCTTTATTAAGGGCATTAAGGATTCCTTTTACCTGACCCCATCTTCCGATATTTGCAGATTTCCAGTAGTATGCCAGATGATTGCCGGGATCAAGTTCCATGGCTTTGTTCGCATATTCTTCACCCTGTTCAAAAAATGAAAGGATTTTATTCTTTGAATCCCCCCTGTCTTCTGAATCGTCTCCCAGGTAAACGGTTACCCGTGCAAGCCGCCAGTATACTTCTGCTTTTTCCTTATTTCCCTGTGCCTTATTGACCAGACTTAAAAGCAAGGTATTTTCTTCTGCATATCTGTATGCATTATGCAGGTTATCTGCATTTCTTAAATCTTCGCTGACATTGCATATTCCATATACGGATAGAAACAGAAAAATAATCCCGGTAATAATAACTCTTTTCATGAATTTCCTCCATACTGTATATTACTTATACTACAAAATTATAGGGAAATCCGAAAAAAAGTCTATTATTTTCTTATTGAATAAAATGCATCTTTCCCGGGATAAGACGAATAGCCGCCAAGCATATCCTCAATTCGCATAAGCTGGTTGTATTTGGCAATTCTGTCTGATCTGGACATTGATCCTGTCTTAATCTGGCCGGTTTCCAGGGCAACAACGAGATCCGCAATAAAGGCATCTTCTGTTTCACCACTCCTGTGGGAAACGACCGCGGTATACCCGGCTTTTTTTGCCATTTCAACTGCTTCAAAGGTTTCGGTAAGGGTCCCGATCTGGTTCACCTTAATAAGAATGGAGTTTGTAATCCCCATTTCAATCCCCTTCTTAAGCCGTTTCGTATTTGTCACAAACAGGTCATCACCGACAATCTGGATCTTTTTCCCGCATTTTTCTGTGTGGTATTTCCATCCTTCCCAGTCATCCTCTGCCATCCCGTCTTCTATGGAAATAATCGGGTACTTGTCGACCCAGTCTGCCCAGTAATCTGCCAGTTCATGGGAGCTGAGTTCCCTTTTGTCGGATTTCTTGAACACGTATTTCTTTTTTTGCTTGTCATAGAACTCCGAAGCTGCCGGGTCAAGGGCAATATAGACATCATGACCGGCTTTGTATCCAGCTTTTCCTATGGCCTGGAGGATGACCTCGATTGCTTCTTCATTGGATTTAAGGTTAGGTGCAAACCCGCCTTCATCACCAACAGAGGTATTATACCCTTTATCCTTCAGTACTTTCTTTAAATTGTGGAATATCTCTGATGTCATCCGGACAGCTTCCCTTATCGAGGATGCACCGACCGGCATTACCATAAATTCCTGGAAATCCACCGAATTATCCGCATGGGAACCGCCATTAAGTATGTTTGCCATGGGAACAGGCATAAGTGATGCGTGGTAACTGCCGAGGTATTTGAAAAGCGGGAGTTCCAGATAATGAGCAGCAGCTCTTGCAACAGCCAGGGAAACCCCGAGGATAGCGTTAGCCCCGAGTTTGCCTTTATTCTCTGTGCCATCCAGCCGGATCATCGTGGTATCGACACAAACCTGGTCAAGGGCATCCAGGCCTATTACCGTTTCCCTGATTTTCGTATTCACATTTTCCACTGCTTTAAGCACACCTTTACCCATAAACCTGGCTTTATTGTTGTCCCGGAGTTCAACAGCTTCGTGCTCTCCCGTGGAAGCACCGGAAGGAACACACGCACTGCCACAAGATCCGTCTTCAAGTTCAACCTCCACTTCCACTGTGGGGTTTCCGCGTGAGTCCAGTATCTCCCGCGCCTTTATTTCTTCAATATAACTCATATGTATCTCCTTTATTCGTTAATAGTTATAACAACATATATGTATTTATCTAAATATTTTGGTGCTATTCTGTCAAGGGGAATTGGGGAAAAAGAGTGAATTGATTCTGGCGTATTTCTCCCCATTATTTATTTGGGTTGCAATCCGGCAAAGGACTCAAGAAAACCACAGAAAGTTTTTATTGCAGATGCATCTTTATATGATTGTTTTCCAATCATGTCTCCTTCTTTAAGAATGATTGTATAAGAAAGTCCCGGTTTCTTTCTTTGTCCGGCACAACACATGATTGCCTTTTTTCGTGAGGCCTGTGATGTAATGGATTCATTCCAGGTAAATGTATCAATATAGTTTGCTGCTCTATTCATTAATGTTTCATTATCACTGAGAAAAAGGGGATAGAGCCAATCTTCCAAAGTGCCCTTTTCCCCTGAATTATCAGTAAACACAAAACAACCTGTGGATTTGCAGGAAGATACAACAGCCTGTGGAATTTCTTTACAAACAGTTAAAGAATCCTGTAAAAAAGGTTTCTCTTCTATGATAAAATCCTTCAAATCATCATATAATTGTTGATGTATCACTCCTGGATTTTTATCATCACTGTCATAAAGTCATAAAGAAAGAGAAACTTGTTTTTATTTACTCTGTATAATGGAGTATCACTATCGTCATAACCCGGTAACTCCGGTGTATTATATAAAAGCATGTAATCGGAAATGAAATTTTTAACCTGGCTGCTGTTTCCTTTCCCCGTTGTTTGAAAAAGTAAAACAACTTTTTGAACATCGGCACTGTTATCCACCAGGGTATAATCGGGCAGAAAAAATTTCTGAGCCATATCAAGAGACATATCTCCTTTTTCCCGGTTTTTCATGGATTGAATAAACAAACTGTTCAGCGGAACGGGATATTCTTTTATCATCCATTCCCGGGCTGCTGGTGTTATTTTAACTTTATCCAGCTTAAAAAAAAGTGGTACTATATTTCTCATAAAAATGACATGATGAAAACCTTCACAAAATATAAATAAACATTCTACCAATTTCAAAGACCGTTTTTTCATCAGTGAGCTCTCCGAATATCCACATTCCCTGCATTCAGCAGTTTCAAATATTTCATTCCATCATATTCACGTTGAACAATACCTGCCTTTGTTTCTACCAGTGCTGTGAGGGATAATTCTCCAGGGGTTGTAACATTTTTGATAATGGCATCAATGCATTCTTTACTGTGGGAAGTAATAAATACCTGGGTATTAAATTTTTTTGATAAAATATCAATAAACCGGGCAAATTCAGCCAGTAATTCAGTATGAATGGCATTTTCAAATTCATCGATAAGAACGATTCCATTCCGTGCAGAAGCAAACAGTAAAGAAATGAAATAAATCCGCTGCATTAAGGAGGAGTGCTGTTTTCATTTCTTCCTGTCCGACAATTGCGGAAAACGGATAATGTATGCGCCTCATATAAAAAACAACTCCAGATGAAGTTCAACAGGTAACCGGAATTATAATATGCAATACAGATACAGGGAGTCAAGACAACTGACAGTAATAGGAGGGAATACGGCGATTATCTTTACTCTACTACATGAAAAGAAATTTTAATGTTTGTTTAGCACTTGTGACACCGCGGTGTCACAATGTCTGGGTAGAAGATACAAGCTTGTTAATAAAAAAATTGGTCTGCATGAAAGGTGTTTCAGGACACAATTGCATTTAAAAGCTTATATAACTGGAAAAAAGTAAAGAATTAATAAAAGGAAAGTCCCATTTCCCGGTTCATCTTGACTTTGCTCCCCCGTGTATGAGATTATCAAGCTATCTTTTCTTACAGGCGAGGAAAGAAATACAAAAAGGGGTTTTCAAATATAAGGAGTGATACAATGAATGTTATACCATGTACAACAGGCAGTAAAATCTATACAATCGGGTTCGAACCCGGGGATATGTTGCTTGAAAAGCTGGAAAAGGCAATTAAGGAGAATAATATCCGTAATGGGGCGGTTATTTCCGGGATTGGTACACTAAAACGGTGCAGGATGCACTATGTCACCCATACCGGGTTTCCGCCAAAGGATGTTATTTTTACCCTGGAAAAACCCCTGGAACTGCTTTCGATTAATGGCCTTATAATAGAAGGAAAACCTCACCTTCATATTGTTGTTTCCAGAGGAAAAGAAAAAACCCGAGGCGGGCACCTGGAGTCCGGGTCAGAAGTCCTTTACCTGGCCGAAGTGGCAATTATGGAATTTGAGGGATTACATGCCGAACGAAAGTATGATAGTGAACGGGGGATTAATCTGTTAAAAAATAAAGGAACGACATGATAACTGTTAAAAAGAACATAAGAGTATAGCTTCACACTATTTATAAAGAAAGAGCCCCGGATATTCATCCCCGGGGCTTTAACATTATTATTTATCCTGCTTAAAGTCCCAAAATATGTTTTATCTCTGCAATCTCCTGTTCCAATTCATGAATTCTTTTATCTTTTTCATCGATTTCAGATTTTAACTGCTTAATCGCTTCTATTAAATAAGCATTAAAATCATGGGGAAAGGATATTGTTTTAATCTTTTCACCTTCAGGTAAAAGATTTTTGTCCCTTCCTTTGGGGTCAGCTTCTCCAACCCATTCAGGGAAAATACACTCAAGATCCTGGGCAATAATACTTGCCTTTTTCCCTTCGCTATGTTCTTCCGGATTAATCCAGTTATAAGTAACTCCCTGGAGCTGGCATAATTTATCCAGGGCAAGGCTGGAATTTAATTCCGCTATATTCATTTTGAGTCTTATGTCAGAGGAATCTGACCAGGAACCCCCGCCCGGTTTCCCTGCGGAACCAGTAACTTCCAGGAGATAATCAGGACTTATTGTGCCGATGCCGACATTGCCGTTATTTATTATAACGAGATGCTGATCGTTAGCATAACCTGAGTAAAAACCCTGTAATTTTAAATTTTCTTTTGATACATTACCTGTTGCTAAATTTGTAATATGTCCATAAGTATCTACCGCGATATCCTGAATAAACGTATTTCCGCTGTTATTCAGACTGGCCTGGGAAGATGTATCTGAATGAGCTATCGTCACATTATCTCCGGAACCGATTAAACGATTTGTCAATGTCCCGCCTAAACTGATGCCGCTACCCTGTGTTAAGTTGCTTCCTGGAATATCTCCTGCCTGAATAGCCGATGACACAAATTTTGTTCCATTTCCCCTTAAATAATTGCCTTCTGCTGCTGTATTATTGATTCTGATTCCATATCCGGAACTGATATTGATATCTCCACCAGCCACATCGATTTTCTGAATCGGTATTGCTGTCCCAATACCAATATTACCTGAACTGTAATGAATTCCTCCGGTTGCACTACTCCAGAAGCCACTTCCGCCCGGCAGATTTGTGAGTCCTGATCCATCACCCACAAAAGCTTCTGCTGTGACTGTTCCATTTACATCAAGTTTGGTAGCCGGTGCTGTAATGCCGATGCCGATATTGCCGGAGGAATCTATTATTAAACGGTGATTACTCCCCGTGGTACCATCCGATATGACAAATTTACCCTGTCCTATATCTGCCGCACCTCCTGTACTGCCAATTAAATATTTTCTTCCTCCTGCTCCATTATTTTGCAGCAGGATATCCACAATCTCACCACCGGAAGGTCCATGTATCTCCATTTTTCTTACTGGATTTGTTGTACCGATCCCGACATTCCCTCCTCCATAACTAATCCCTCCGGGTACTATATCCCATTTACAATCCCCGCTTCCTCCCCCATCATCATTCCCGGCATACCAGTTCTCTCCATTATACTTTAGCACCTTATCAATATCGGCCCCGCTGATATCCACATCAGCCAGACTCCCAAGTCCCCTGTCCCTTAAAGCCCGGAAGTTTTCATTTATCGGCCCTGCATAAATAATATCCCCATCATGAAAGGTATCGAGTTCCACGGTCTGTTGTGAGAAAATCAGAAGCCCGCCGCAGAAAAGAATCGCTGCTATGATGAAGACACTATTCTTTTTGGTAATCACTTTTTTTAAAATCTTTGTAAGTTTATCATTAATCGATATCTTTATTTCCATAAATTCCATTCCTCCTTTATATTCCTTTTCCTTTCTTCCCCAAATTCAGCCTTTCCATATTTACTCTTCCCCCATATACCGGCTCCTTTAATGATATCCGGCCATGGTTTACAGGAAACAATTGTAAAAATGAAAGTAAAGGCAATAATCATGAAAATGCGTATCCTTTTTTTTATTTTTGAATTTTTCTTCATAATTCCTCCTTGTTGTTTATGATTTTTGGTTTGCAAACCTTATTTTTCAAACATTGCCTTAAACAGGCAATTCTGCTTACAAGTACTTACATACCCGATTTTTAAAATCTTATTCCTATCCCCCCACCCACACTCACCTCATGATACCAATTCATATAACTCCTGGAATTTACAACAGCAAGATACTGGGCTTTCGCTCTTAAAAATAGAATTTTTGATACATTGAATGTCATTCCTGCCTGGGCGGCTATACCCGGATTTACCAGCAGAACAGGTGTAATATACATTTTATTGTCGATAATCCCTGTTGCTATACCACCAAGAAGATTTAATTCCAGGGTAAGAGGAAGAAAAAATCCTAAATTCAAGCCTGTCCCTAATCCCAAACCTGAATAAAGGATGTGCAGGTTGTTCAGGTATTTTGCATCATTTCTTTTGGGATGAAAGATGTACCACTGGTCAAGAATAAGGGAAAAATAGATTGAATTAAGAACGATGATTCTCCATTCACCGGTCAATTCACATCCCCCGAACGGATTTACCGTGGTAAATGTTTCCCCTACAGAAGTACTTAAAGCACCACTAAAACTTACTAAAAATGGTTTTGTCTTAAAAACCGCCTCCGGTTCTTGTGCTGGTTCCATAGATTCAGGCCCGGAATTAAACACTGGTTCCCCGGAATCAGGTCTTAAAAAAAGAAGAAAGCTTGCCTCTGCCTGATGGCCCGTATCTGCAAGCACACCAAAGAGAGGATTTGTCTTTATTACACCTAACCGGATTTCCGTATAAAGCATAAGGGGATCTACAAATTTGCTTCTGTTGCTTTTTAGAGCCATTTTAAGTTGATAAAAGAATTCCGATTTATCCGGTACTTTTTCACGGGCACCGGAGGTAAGAACCTGCCTGGAAATTCGGGTATATGCTTTTTTAAAATATTCAATATCGATAACCAGTTCCTGATTTACTCTTTTTATATCAAGTATACCCCCGGAAAAACATGAATCTGCGATGATGAAAATATGACGGGACTCCATTTTGGAAATACTTCCCCGCAATAAGGTATTGTTGAGCCAGTTAACCTGTGAATAGGCATCTGTTCCCGCATCAACAGGAATCCAGAACCCGGAATCTGTTTTTGAATCCAGGTAACCGTGTCCTGCGTAAAAGATGAGAAGTGAATCATTGGCCTTGAGTTGCTGCTGAAGATATTCAAAGGTTTTTAAGATAGCTGCCTTTGTCGCTTTTTCATCATAAAGCTCTATCACCTCATCGATGTAGTACCTGGATACAAGAATGTCCCGCAGTTCCATTGCATCTTTTACAGGATGCTGTAAAGGAGTCCAGTACAGGTAATTATTAATCCCGATAATCAGGAGGTATTGCCTCCCGATTACCGGGTGATTGGTGAATTCTTCATTCAGGATCCCGATGCCACGATCCTCTTCTGGAAAAACATGCATTGCAATAATTAAAATAAATATAAGATTGATTATGAATCTTTTTCTTTTCACTTTTAGCCTTCCTTTTTTAATTGTTTTTTATTTCCTTGATATCACAAATATCCATTAAAATCAAATAAAAAACATCTACAGGCTTTCTGTCCGCATTCAATTCTCTTATCTATAAAACAAATAAGCAATAAGTATGCCATATTAAGTATCTTAATGTAATTTATTATTTTAAAAGAAATTACAAGATAACATAATTTGTTTCTATTCTTTATGTAAATTGCGATTCTGCAACAAAAACAGGAATAAACATGCTTGAATAAACATATTTTCTTTGCATATAAAAAATTATAATACTGTTGCGAATTCACAACATATTGCGGTGCTGCAATAATAATGAAGAAAAAAAAACCTCATAAAAAAGGAATGCCTTAAAATTAATGTACAGCAATGTAAACCCTGGAATTTAAGGGGGCTTGCATAAAATGAAAAATAGTTTATAATACATATTCTGGATAGTACGTATTAAAGCTTTACAGGATAAATAGGGAAGTATAATTATGAAACAGCGAATATTCATTCTTATTTTAATTATTCTCCTGTTTGCTTTTCAACTGTTATTCACTGAACAGAGTGAGAATGATAATCTTATATTCCGCTGGGCATTTTTACTAAGGGATGACCGGGGGGTACTCACAGTCCTTAATCAAAAATATCCATCCATACCTTTAAAGGCAGGGGACACCTTTAAGATATTTCTCCAGCCTGTTAAAAATGCCTATATCTACCTCTTTCTCTATGATGCAGAAGAAGAATTGTACATTCTTTTCCCCGAAAAATTTAAAAAAGAAATAAAGGAAGGGGAACATTATTACCTCCCCGATGATACCAACTGGTATTATATTAAGGAAGGTGTTGGAACAGAGAAATTTTACCTGATTGTTTCTACAAGCAGGCTTTTGGAAATTGAAAAACTCTACAAGGTGTATACCGAACTCCTGGCAAAATCCGTATCCCGGGAAAAAAAATATAATGCAAAACACAGGGTTATTGAAAAAATAGAGATACTTTTAAAAGAAAAAACCGCATTTTCCGGGATTGTGGAACTGCCTTATCCGGTTGCGGGGGAATGGCGGGCACTGTTAGACGAAGACGAATTTAATGCAATAGAGGTAAAAACTGAAGAATTTTATGCAAAGAAAATCCGGCTTACACATTAATCCAGGACATGCCCTTATCCTCGCGGGAATTATAACAGGAACATTTCTTTTTGCACATCTTTTAGTATTGTTTTTCCCCGCACTCTTTGGCATATGGAATCATCAGATTAATGATCATCTCTTCCTGCTGCGGTACGCGGTAAAGGGAAAGGAATCGATATCACCAAACATTGTACATATTGCCCTTACAAACGAAGGAATACGGGAACTGGATATCCCGGTATGGAACAGGAGAATATTCGGAAGGATAATTGATATACTTAACAGGGTTAATGTAAGGGCAATCGTATGTGATTTTATGTTTCAGGACCCCGGTACTGAATCGGATGATGAATTTCTTATCGATGCAGCCGGTGAATCAAAAAATATATACTTCCCCGTCATTTTCCAGCCGGAAGAATATACAACGATTTCCAAACCCGGCGGGTTTGATTATAAAAATATCGATCTATTGAAAAAAAACCTCTGGTCTCCGGAAGTTAATGGAACAGGAAATCCTCCGGTATCACAGGATATAATTTTTCCTTTTTATCATCTTCTTGAAAAAGCGACCGGAATAGGACACATCAACCTGATACCGGATTCGGATGGAAAGAACAGGAGAATGCCCCTTATCTATAAATATAAAGATACCTATATGCCGGCACTCATACTCCGGGTGATTTCCGATTTTTACCAGGTACAGCAGGAAAACATCTGTATTCAATTTGGACATTGTATCCGTTTACATGATGCCCGGATATCAAAAAAAATAAAAAAGGATCTTTTTATTCCTGTAGATAATAAAGGTACGGTTCCGCTGAATTTCACAGGACCCTGGCAGGATTCATTTTTTCAATTTTCTGTACAGAGTATCCTTAATGCAGAAAAAGATGCAGAACTCTTTTCCCATCTCTATGATATTATGGAAGATTCAATTGTTTTAATTTCGGATACATCCACCCGTAATAAAGACTATGGCCCGGGGATATTTCACAGCGTTTATCCATTAAGCGGGCTTCACCTGACACTGGCAAACATGATATTAAAAGAGAATTACCTTCATGAACCGGGAGTTATAGAGAATAGTATTATTACTCTTGTTCTTGCTTTCTTTCTCTTCTTCTTTTCTTTCCGGTTTAAATACAGGGTTTTTTTTACAGCATCATTACTTATTTTTTTCCTTTATCCCGTATGTGAAGTCCTCTGTTTTATTTTCTTTAACAGACTGAGTAGCATGGTAGCCTTTATTTCAGGGTTTCTTCTTGCATTCACTGGTATAAGCATATATCGTTTGTTTACGGGTGAATTGGAAAAAAAATTTTTACAGGCAGAAATTATTAGCCGGAAAAATCTTGAACAGACAAAAAAACGTTTTTTCCAGGATATAACCCACCAGATGCGGACTCCCCTTGCCCTTATTATGAGTCCACTCGAGTCCCTTATGACAAACATTCAAAAAGCAGAACCATTATACCTTAAACACAATCTCGGTCTCATAAAGCAAAATGCAGATAAGCTGGTACAAACAGTAAATGAAATTCTCGATATTGCAAGAATGGATGCAGGAAAACTGAAATTGCAAACAGAAAAGACAGATATTATTTCTCTTCTTGATAACCTTATCTACTCCTTTAAAGGACTTGCACGAAAAAAGCAGATAGATATTGTTTTTAAAAAAGGCTTTCCTGAATTATACGTGTATATCGATCCCGGCAGGATCGAAAAGGTCTTTTCCAATCTTCTTTTCAATGCATTCAAATTTACCGCTTCAGGCGGGAAAATTACAGTACAATTGCGTTCCCCCGTGGGACCAGGGAACACCAGTTCCAAAAAATCCGGAAAAAAAGAATCAATTCCGGTTTCTTTTACGGAAATCCGGGTAAAAGATAATGGTACCGGAATCCCGGAATCCGAACTTCCGTTTATCTTTGACCGCTTTCATCGGGCAACTGGTGTTACGGAAAATATACAACCAGGGAATATCGCCGGGCATTCGGAAGAAACCGGTTTTTCCACAGGCGTTGGACTTTCAGTTGTCAAGGATTATGTTGAGTTTCATAATGGTATGGTAACGGTAAAAAGTACACCAGGAAAAGGCACAGAGTTTATTGTGCTGCTTCCCAATGGGAAAGATCATCTTGATCCTTTGGAAATTATTAATAAAGACATTAAAACACAAAACAGGAAACCGGGAAATCGTATGAAACTGGAAAAAACAGATACCCTTCCGGACAGTTCCCGGGTAACATCAGAACCAGCCATTCTTTCCGGTGATTCTCTGTTCCCCGGAAATCCTGTTCTTATTGTTGATGATGAAACACCACTGCTTGCCATATATGACAGGGTACTCAGGGAAAACGGGATAACAAATATTCTGCTTTGTAATGACAGCACAGAGGTTTTAAAAATATTGAACAGCAGAAAAGTATCTGCAATCGCCCTGGATCTTATTATGCCTGGTATAACCGGCGAAAAGCTGCTTTTATTAATTAAGCAAAAATATCCTGAAATACCGGTCATTATTTCCACCAGAATACAGACCATTGAATCTGCTGTTCAATGCATTAAAGCCGGTGCATATGATTATATGATAAAACCTCTGGAGATGCAGAAATTCATATCCCATATAAAGCACTGTGTGGAGAAGCAGGATTTAAAGGATGAAGTTGTCCGGCTTGCAAATTCCTTTACTATTAAGGAATTAAAGCATCCAGATGCTTTCTCGAAAATTGTTACACAGGATCAACAGATGCTTTCTCTTTTTAAATATATTGAAGCAATTGCTGAAAGCCCTTTCCCGGTATTAATTACCGGGGAAAGCGGTGTTGGCAAAGAGCTTGTTGCAAGAACCATACATAAAACAAGCGGGAGAAAAGGAGAATTTATTGCCGTTAATATTTCAGAAATCGACAGGACAATGTTCATCGATACCCTTTTCGGACATAAAAAGGGGGCTTATACGGGAGCAGATTCAGAGAGAAAGGGTTTGATTGAACAGGCAAAAAACGGAACACTTTTTCTGGATGAGATCGGGGACATGGATATTGCTGTACAGGTGAAACTCCTGCGTTTTATGGAAGAACAAACATACCGTCCCCTTGGATCAGATACGGAAATACATGCATGTGTAAAAATCGTTGCGGCAACAAATGCAGAGCTGGATAAAAAGCTGGAGACGGGATTACTACGAAAGGATTTTTATTACAGGTTTGCACAACATAAAATTTCTGTTCCACCATTACGTGAAAGGCCGGGAGATCTTCCCCTGCTCATAAAACACTTTGTTGAACAGGAAGCAATGAGGTTAAACAAAAAACCCCCTGCATACACGGGAAAATGTATCTCATTGTTAAAAGCTTACTCTTTCCCTGGAAATATACGGGAATTAAAAACAATGATTATTGATGTTATGAGAATAACCGATTCAACGGTTCTCCCCTTTTCATATTTTAAAGAATATATTCAGGCACATTCACCTGCAGAAAAAATAACCGGGACAGGAAAACGTGAAAAGGAAAAGAAAATTATCTATTCCGGGGATTTCCCGACTTTAAAAGAAATTAAAGATTTTTTTATAAAAGAAGCTTTAAAAAAGACAGGGGGTATACAATCCAATGCGGCCATGCTGCTTGGTATATCAAAATATTCGCTCCACAGGTTTTTAAAGAAAAAAACAAGGAATTAATGTGCACAGCGTTGGCTGCACCCACGACCCAAATATAAAAAGCAGGAAATACTTCATGACCTGCAATAACACTACCTGCAGGAAGGTTTCGGCCAACGCAAGTGTTACGGCAATAGCCGACGGGTCAGAAAATCCTGGACTATTGCCGTAATACATAAAACCAGAATGCACCGTAAATATTGACAATAATGGCAAACTGGCAGATGGGGACGAGAAAAATGTATGGTTTTTTAAAGGTCCTTCCGAACAGAAAGAGGAGTATGGCAATAAGATCAACACTGAATCGGTATCCGAACTGGAACCATCCGTTTGATTCATGAAGAAGAAGGCCGAACCAGATAACCACGATAGTGAAGAATGAAATGAGTATTTCCAGGACAGGTATCTTTTCATCTGCCATGGGGAGGAAGCGGGTAAAGAGTTTTTTAAGGAAATGATTCTCTTTTTGTTTTGCAATAAATTTCATACAACCGGCAAAGAGATACCGTAAAAAAAACGCAAATCCGAGGAGAATTACCGGGCTGGAAAACCATAATCCCGTGCCTGCACCGCTAAAGGAGACAATTCTCCTGCCAGGATCCCATTCCGGCGGATGAATGAATGCGTGGTAAATATTCCGGCTAAAGTAGGTGAAACTGAATACGCCATGGGGGAGTGTTTTTGACCAGGGAAGGTATTTATGCCCGAATTCCGCTATTGAATCGAACCGGACGTAATTATAAAGTGTATAGAAAATTCCGGGAGGGATAAGCCCGGTTACGATAAAGACCAGGGTTTTTATATGGGGAAACCGTTTCCAGGCATGATATCCGTAAAAAGGAGTCATAAACAGGTAGAATGGCCGGCATCCTGATGCCAGGGCAAGACAGAAAGCCCCGAAGAAAAGGGGAAAGGGCTTTTGTGCATAAAGGAGGATAAGGAGTGCCGTGATTGCAAAGAAAAGACCGTAAAGCTGGCCCTGGTGCCATACTGCTCCATCCAGGGAAAGGTACATGATTGTGGAACCCCAGTAAAACGAAAATGACATGAGATAACTCAAGATACGGTTATTTGTTAACTTGAGGAGAATGAAAAACGCAAAAAGCATACCCACCCATGTAAAGATAAGCAGGGTAAAGGTATTCGGGGTATGCATCCCGAAAATTAAGGTTAAGGGAAACTCGATTAAACTGGGTATGGGCGGAAAACTCACATAGTACTTATCCTTGTATGAAGATATTTCCAGGTACTCGATATTGTTATCCAGGGTTATCTTCCCTTCCTGCCATGCAAGGGCCTGCCGGGTATGCTCATCAAAATAGGAATGTGATGAAACAGAGTTGTTTATTCCATAGAGCATGAGAATCCAGCAAACCAGGGTAACTACTGCAAAAATAATGAAATCAACGCTGAATATTTTTTTTACATTGTTGAGTATTTCCGGTTTGTGACAACACTTCATATCTTATTCCCGTCCATTCTCGCCTAAATTTCTGTTTTTTACTGGTTGAAAAATCAGGTTGTATTTGTTCCCGGATCTGAAGTATCTTCCCCGGGTCCATTTGTGTCTTCCTGTTCACCGGTTGTCCCCGGTTTTTTACGGGTAAGAATAATCAGAATAACAACGGCAATCCCGACAACAATGACAATAATAATGATGATAATCAAAAGAGCGAGTGTTCCGTTTATCTTTTTGTCTTTAATAATTGTCTTCTTTTTTCCCTTTTCTGCCCCGGATTGTAATGAATCTTCATTTTTCTCCATAACAGTCACTTTTGCTCCTGCCGGAAGTGAATTGACTTTTATCATGGAAATATCATCAAACCATGCCTTTCCGGTATTCTCTGCCCCGTAATTCCCCACCTGGAGCATGATCTCGATATGAGAGGTATCGGGGCCTGTGGAAATATAAAGTTCTGCAAATTGCCAGGGGGTCGTTCCCCTGAAGTCCCCCCCTACTTCGAAATAATCAATAACACTGATTCCCGCACCCTCGAGATTTTCCCCGACATTTTCGGTTCTTACCCAGCCGGTTACACGGTAAAATGAGTTCGCTTTTACGGTTACATTCTGGATATAATACCCGTGATTCTTCTTCATATTATTTACAGCAACCGATTTGCTTCCTGTATAAGCAACCTTTGTATCGACCTCAAACCTGGTAACAGAATCATCTTTAATCCAGCTATGTGTTGCCCAGTTCTTAGGATTTCCTTCAGAGTCGAGTAACTCAAATGAAGGATTTTTTATAAGATTTTCCTGGGCATGAATGATTCCGCACAGGATGAAAAGAACAATAATGAATGTTATAAAAATTCTATTGGTTTTCATATTAATCTTATAACACATCATAGTGAAAAAAGTCAAGAAATAATTTTTTTCCAAAAACAGAAGAATATAAATAAATCCATTTAAATTCTATTGTTTCTTACCATTGTTTTCTTTATATTATAGTCATGGATCTTAAACTAAATTCGAGGGGAAATGGCGCATGTCCATTATGCAAGCGAAAACCAAGGTGCCCAATACGGAAAGCATTGAAAGAAGGACTTAAATCTGTAAAGCTGCGGAATATACAGAACAATCATCCTGTCGAGGCAGTAATTCATGCATGTCCTGCATTTGAAGAAGATTAATAAATTTCAAACTTTTCAGAAAAGCATAGAGTTACCTGTATTTCCAGGACTGAAAAAAAGTTTTGTATTCTTGACTACATTCTGGGTTTCTGTTATAAAAATCAGATATTCTTAAGACCAGTACTGTATGAATTATGAAAAGAATCATTGTTTTATTATTAATCATTTTTCTATTTTCCCATTATTCCTGCAAAAAGCAGCAGGATAGAGAATCAGTGGCTAAGATCGATATACCGGAAATAGAAATGATCCCGCTTCCCGCTGCACAATTCCAGATGGGTTCTGTACATGGTGATGCAGACGAAACCCCGGTGCATACTGTTGTTTTTACAAACAATATCCTCATGGGAAAGTATGAAATTACCAACAAACAGGTTGCCGCGGTCTATACATGGGGGCTGGTAAACGGGAAAATAAAGGTTGATACAGAAACAGTGGTAAATACAGCAGGAGAAGAAAAGGAACTTATCGATATTGATTATCCTGACTGCAAGTTTCATGCAGCAGATGGGATTTTTTCCGTTATGGAAGGATATGAGGATCATCCCTGCACGCTCATTACCTGGTACGGTGCCGTTATGTTCTGTAATCTTTTAAGCGAAACACAAGGCAGGATGCCTGTCTATAATCCGGCAGACTATAGCTGTGACTGGGAAAAGGACGGGTACAGGCTTCCCACGGAAGCAGAATGGGAATTTGCAGCCCGGGGCGGTACAGAAAGCAGGGGGTTTGTCTATAGCGGGAGCAACAATCCGGATGAGGTCGCCTGGTTCAGTGGTAATGGAGAAGAAACTACCCACCAGGTGGGCTTGAAAGCCCCGAATGAATCCGGTTTTTACGATATGAGCGGGAATGTCTGGGAATGCTGCTGGGATTATTATGGGTATTATATCCCGGATATAATCGATTATCATACATTTGAATCCGATCTCCTGGAAAAAATGAATCACCCCGGCCGGAAAGACTATATAAAGCAGATATATATTCAGAATAAGGATACACGGGATTATGAGCTTTCCCCTGAATTGACAAACGAGGAATGCAGAAAAACCTGGGAGGTTTTCAGGGTTGTCGGATTTATTATGGATATGCGAAAGGACCCGAGAGGAATCAGGTACAGGGACAAGCGTGTTTTAAGGGGAGGAGATTGGGGAAGTGTTCCTTTTTATTTGAGAACGACTTACCGGGGGAGGGTTTTTGCCCAGCTAAGCAGTACCGGATATGGGTTCCGCGTGGTAAGACCGGACAGGTAATGCCAGTGAATAAAAGAGGGAACCGGAATTTTTATAACGATTAGCCTTTTAAGGGAGGGAAGATAAATGGATAAAATAGACAGGAGAAAATTCCTGAAACGGGCATTTGTCCTGGGAGCGGGAACCCTTTTCATGAGCCAGGGCTGCACCGGCAAACAACAGGACAGCCGCATAACAGACCAGGAATCAGCCCGGAACAACGCGGACAGTGAAGAAAAGCAGCCAGCCGGGGATGCATATCTTGGCGTGGCAAAAGGATCAGGGCCCGGCATCACTTCGGATCCCTCGGGAATAACACGGAAAGCAATAGATGCAATCGGCGGGATATCGCGGTTTGTAAAAAGGGGGGATGACGTCATTATCAAACCGAATATCTGCACGGACTATTACTCTTATGAGTATGCAGCAACAACAAACCCGTTTGTTGTCGGAACCATCGTTTCCCTCTGCCTTGAAGCAGGTGCAAAACGTGTACGTGTTATGGACAGCACAATGCGCGGGTCGGGAAGTTCCGAAAAGGCATACAAAATAAGCGGGATAAAGGATGCAGTTGAAAAAGCAGGGGGTATTATGGAAATCATGAGCCCCATGAAATTCAGGGAAGCCAGGATCCCGGAAGGATCGGTAATAAAATCCTGGCCCGTGTACCGTGATATCCTGGAAGCGGATGTTGTCATCAATGTCCCCATACCCAAAGATCATCCGGCCACCGAGTTAACGGTTGGATGCAAAAATCTGATGGGAGTTATCCTGAACCAGGGAAAGTTTCATGACAGTGTATTATCTCGGCGGATTGCAGATCTTGCCTCCCTTGTCCGGCCGGCTCTTACCGTTGTGGATGCAGTACGAATTCTTATACACAATGGCCCTACCGGGGGGAGCCTTTCCGATGTAAAGATAACAAATACAGTGATCGCAAGCCACGATATGATTGCGGCAGATTCATATGCCACATCATTATTCTCGTTGACCGGGAATGATATTCTCCATATCAAACATGCCGGTGAAATGGGACTCGGACTCACCGATCTGAGCCGGGTAAGCATTAAAGAAATAACCGTATAACAAGGTCCGGATATGATTTCAAAAGACCAGGAAACCGTTTTTCCAGGTATGGATAAATGGAAAATCCTTAAGAAATCGCGGGCCGTTGTCCAGTGGATATCACTCTTCCTCTTTATTTTTCTCCTGGCATATTTTCCCCGGTTTGAATTATTTATGCGGCTGAATCCTTTTACCGGTTTGAGTGCGTCCATTGCAGGCAGATCCGCACTTATCTATTTTTTACCGGCTTTATTTGTGCTTGCAGCGACATTCCTTTTCGGCCGTATCTGGTGCGGGTGGATATGTCCCCTCGGAACGGTTCTTGATAGTGCCGGGTTCAGAAAAAAGAAAAAACCGGGGCGGTCCCGTATTACATGGGAAACATCCACTCCTGTTAAAAAACATGACAGGGGTTTAAGAAAAATCAAGTACCTCCTGCTTGTTATCGTACTTGTATGTGCCCTTTTCGGGAATCTCTCTCTTATCATACTGGACCCTGTTACTATAATGACAAGAACATTCACCGTAAGCATACTTCCCGCTGTAAATCATATTGTTACGGAAATCGAACGTTATCTATACAATTTTGATTTCCTGCATGGCGCCCTTGATGCGCTGGATTCTCTTATACGGGGTACGATTCTCCCTTTTAACCGGAGTTACTTTTACCAGAATATCGTCGTACTCCTGGTTTTCCTCGGTATTATTCTTCTTAATCTGGGAGCACACCGTTTCTGGTGCAGGTATCTTTGTCCTCTCGGGGGGCTTCTGGCATTTATTTCACGGTTTTCCCTTTTCAAGAGGCAGGTAGTTCCGGCCTGCACACAATGTGCTTCCTGCAGCCATGCATGTCCCATGGATGCGATTCGTGCGGACAAACAGTATAAAAGTGAACAGGAAGAATGCACACTCTGCCTTGATTGTTTTACACAGTGTCCTGAAAACAGCCTTGCCTTTTCTGCCCGGCGGGAAAAGGATCCGGTGAAAGGAGTCAGGCTATCCCGCAAAAATTTCCTGGTGGGTATAGGCGCTGCTGCCCTGGGTACCGGTTTTCTTAAAGGAGATATAGGCGGGATCAAGCCGGATGTCGTCCTTATCCGTCCCCCGGGTGTAACCGACGAGGTGAATTTTCTCTCCCAATGCATCCGCTGCGGGCAGTGCATGAAGGTCTGTCCTACATCGGGTCTCCAGCCATGCCTGCTTGAATCCGGGATAAGCGGATTCTGGACACCACGGCTTACACCACGGGCAGGACCGTGTGATTATACCTGTCATCTCTGCGGGCAGGTTTGTCCCACCAGGGCAATACCGGAACTCACCTTATCGATAAAACAACAAACCCGCCTGGGTAAAGCAGTGGTCGATACAAAACGCTGCCTGGAATGGGCAGAGGGGGCAGATTGTCTTATCTGCCGGGAATTTTGTCCCCTGCCGGTAAAAGCTGTGGAAAGAAGGGAACGGATTGAAATTGATGAACAGGGAAAAATAAAGATAGTGCACGGTCCTTTTGTCATAGCGGAACGCTGTATCGGGTGCGGTATTTGCGAGAATCTCTGTCCAGTAGAGGGCGATGCAGCAATCCGGGTAATGCGTAAAGATATCTGAAACCTATTCAGTTTTCCCGGATTCCGCATCAGATATGGCAGTATTTGTATTCCCCTGATCCTGGCTTGTTTTAAGCACCTTTTCAAAGGATTTTTTCTGTTTTTCAAACTGTGTAAGATCTTTTTGTAAAGATTTTATCTCCTGTTCCTCTTTTGCAATCTGATTTTTTATTTGTTCAATTTTATTCGTTGTCTTTACTATTTTACTGTCAACCTTTTGTATTTCTATAAGGGTTTCGTATCTCTTTATTTCTTCCTTATACTCTTTATTTTTCTGCTCAAGACCGGATATATCCATGGCATATTCTCCGGTCCGGGGATTCCCGACCGCCTCTGCAAGATGATGATCCAGAAAAAGATTTCCCATAACCACACAATAATCGTGAATTTTTGCATCAATATCCGATAGTTCTGCTTCGAGTTCATGTATTTTTTTATGCGGCTTCCCTTTTGCATCCAGGGAAACAAGCTTTTTCCGAAGTCCATCTTTATTCTTTTCCAATTCAGTCAAGTCACTATTCAGTCGTTTGACCTCTTTTTCATTTTCTATCAGGGATTTGACCGTATTATCAAGTGCTTTGTCTTTTGCTTCTTCGACAAAATCCGTTATAAGAATTGCTTTCCCTGCCTGCCGGTATAATCCCGGGTACCGTAAAAGCAGAAACTTGTGCTTCTGGTTTCTGTACATTGACTTTGCTGCATCCACGAACTGTTTAATGATATTTTTTTCTTCCTGATTCTCGGATACAGCTACTTTATTAAACTGGTTGCATTTTATATCCTGCCTTATAAGCTCGGTAAAAATATGTTCATATGACCGAAGCTTTTCCCTGTCCTGCCTGAAAACAGTATATGCTGCATTCCCGATATTCTCATATATTGATTTGAATATTTTCTCCCTTTCCGAAACCAGAGCTTTCAGTTCGGCAGTCTTTTGGTTAAGTTCCTCCAGTTTCGTATCCGTTTCCTTTATTTCCTTTATCATATTCTTTTTCAGGGGAATCCCTTTTTTTAATTCGCGGATTTTTTCAAAAACCTCAAAAAGGGGGGTGTCCATTATTATCCGGGGTTCCAATCCGGACAACTCATTCCCGATTTTATTTTTTATTTCATTAATTTCAATATCCTGCATACTTATTTTTTTTCTTAATTCCGCTATTGTCTTATTATATTCACTCATAAAATCCTCCTTAACAACATGTCATATTATAAATAAAAACCATTAGTTTTACTATCACTTCCGAAAAAATTCTTTTGTTCTCAAAAAAAATAATTATTAAAGATAACCTGTATAAAAAGATGCATCCGCAGGCAGGGCTCCCTTTATGCTGCAAAGAGCCCCGGCGAACCGGTCTGCTTTATCGACTATTTCCTGGTAAGGCCATTGATGCAGTAACCCTGCACCGAGTAAGGCGGCAAACCCGTCTCCTGCACCAACTGTATCAATGACAGGGACTCCTTTCTGTTCCGAGTGATACTGTTCATGCAACGTGTAGAGTGAAGCACCCCTGCTCCCTTTGGTGACACAGACCACGTCAATATCAAATAAAGTGATAATTTTTTGTATAATGGTGTATTCGTCTCCCTTTAAGTGGAACATATCCTTAAGGCAGGCAAGTTCCTCGTCATTTGCCTTTAAAACAGTACAGGCAGACAACGATCTTTTAATGATATTCTTTGAATAGAAATTCTGCCGCAGGTTAATATCAAAAAGAATGATGGTACCCTTTTTTAAAGTCCCAAGCAATGCAGAGAGAGTTTTTCTTGATATATGATTTCTCTGTACCAGTGTCCCGAAATAGAAAAGATCCACACCGGATTGAATAAACGAGAAAAGCGCCGGTCCCGGTCTGATATAATCATAAGCCATATTCTTTTTTATAATGAACGAGGGAACCCCTTCCGGATCCAGGTGAACAAGAACCTGACCGGTCCGGTGCCGGGCATCTTCATGAAGGAAATCCAGTTTCATGTTATTCTTGAGCATGAATTGCTTCACTTCATTTCCATTTGTATCCGTACCGATTGCAGATACAAATGCCACTTCATGTCCGGTGTTATGAAGATGAAAAGAAAAATTAAACGGGGCCCCACCCAGGTATTTGTATTGGGGATAGATATCAAAAAGAATTTCTCCGGTACTTATAATACGAGAACTCATTTTGTTGAAAAAGAATGAAGTTTATAAATATTTTCCAGCTGGTTCTTTAAAAAGGAAATAAGGTGTGCCGGCTCAAGGCATTTTAACTGGATTGAAAGCTTAAGGTAATTTTCCCTGGAATAACACCTGTCCAGATTATCCAGCAGGCCCTGGAATTTTTTCTTTTCGGATTCCTTAAGGGGGGCTTTACTGTCGATACATTCCACTTTATATGGCTGGATATAAGCACTCAGTATTTCCTGTGCAAGTTTTTCCCTGTTTTCCTCCAGATTTACCTGGTCGATGAAGAGTGATTTCATATAGATATCCATGTTGCGAAGTTCAAGATATGTATACCGTGCTTTTGCATTGATGGTTTCGACATTATCTTCCCCTTTAAACTTATAATTCCCGAATACGACCAGCCGGGGCATGTTCTTTTTAAACTTTTCTATTGCTTCCGGGATTTCATATGCCAGATCGAGCTGAAAATGCTTCTCCAATCTGGCAACAAGATCTGTTGCTGCCATAATAGTATTGAGGGTATCCTGCTGGTTTCGTGAAATTGTTATAATAAGAATCCCTTTTTCCGTTTCAAGACAGTCGATCTTGTGGATATCTGAATAATGCTTCTTTATTTTCTGGACCGTTTTTATATCCAGCTTTGTCAGGTACGGGACAAGTATTTCTTTTTTATCTGAAGTAGCCGGTGTGGTAATTTCCTGTAACAGGTAAACATATCTCTTTTTATCACTATATTTATTCATTTCATCATACATTTCCAGCATGGATTCAAGCTGGCTCATTAAAAATGAATTCGTCGGTTTGGGAAATATTTTTGGATATCTTTCACGCAGAACGCCGATCATTGCGGAAAATTGATCCTCGTCCGGGACAATGGTGACGGTATTTACCTGTTTGTTCATAAGTTCGTATAAATAGTTTTTTGTCACCAGATTATGTTTAACAATATCACCATCTTTTAATGAGAAAACATGGGATTTTTCAAGATCTGCGGTTTCGATTTGAATTTGCATTTCATCGATTTGAGGTATCTCAAGCAAATATTTTAACCCAATCTGCATTTCATAACCAGTTTATACTGGTTAAAAGGCCTTTGTCAAGTAGATATCTGTTGAATTCTCTCCGTAACACTTACGTTGACCAAAACCTTTCCGGATTTGATATCTTTACAGATCATAAAGTATTTCCCGGTTTTCTTATTTTGAGTTGTGGGATCAAGCCTTTGCTGTATCAATGGTGTCTGTACATATCCGAAATTTTGATATCGGGATGATGATAACTTTTTCCCTCCTCAATATTCCAGTGCCGGATGGCTTTAACAGGGCACCATTCGACACATGCCATACACATTTCACAATGATGCTGCCAGACCGGTTTGTTCCCTGTCATTTTAATATTTCCTGCAGGACAAACCTTTGCGCAGACAGAACAGCCATTACATTTATCATCAGCAGAAATACTTTTATCGGTTAACGGGATCAGTTCATGGTATGTCAGCTTTGTATCTCCCGGTTCTTTTGATTTTTCTTTAAGGTGTATTATATAAAAATTTTGCAGCAAGAAATTCATCGGGGTTATTAAAAAATAAAAGAGTGATTTTAGTATCCTGTAGTTATTCCTTTTCTTTCCGGCTATACACTGGTAAATAACCTCAATCTTTTTCCTGCATTTTTTGAACATGGTTTCATGGTTTTGATCCTGAAAAAAATAATAATTCAGATTATTCATAGGCAGGTTGATGGAGAATTCCGCAGAAAGTTTCCCCCCCTTTGATTTGATTAATCTGCCCAGGTTTTTTAAGGTGGGAAGTGCATTAAAACTCTCACGGCCTCCGCAGGTGCAAACGGCAAAAATATATTTTGTATCTATATTTTCCAGTTTCTTAACGAATCCCTCCACCATCAATGGGATACCGTAAAGCTGAGCCATATAACAGGGGAATACGATACCGATACTATCTGCTTTTATATTTATATGGAGCCTGTCCATGACCGACGGAATGGATATTAATGTCCCTTTTGTTTTTTCTGCAATATCCCTTGCCGCGGCAAGGGAATTTCCTGTCCCGGAAAAATAATAAATTTCCGTATTCATAATAAAATTATTCCCCTAAATACAGAATGTTTCCATGCAAGTTATACCTGATTATTTATCACATTACAACTGCCTTTTCAATAAAATTATTGAATAATGCAATAAAAACCAATCGACACCAACCCGTGGAAAGCCCGTTGGAATAAAACGGATAAATGTGTATATTGATGTTTATAAACGTATACGAAGTACGGCATGTATAACTATTCCAGAGGAGTGACTATGAAAAAAAGATTGCTTATTGTCGGCGGGGTTGCCGCAGGTGCATCATGTGCAGCCCGGGCACGACGTCTTTCCGAAGAAACGGAAATCATCATCTTCGAGCGGGGAAATTATGTCTCGTTTGCCAATTGCGGCCTTCCTTATTATGTAGGTCATAAAATAAAAATCAGGGAAAAACTTCTTGTGGCAACACCGGATTATTTCAAAAGGAGGTTTCAAATAGAAGTGAGGCTGGAACATGAAGTGACAGCGATCGACCGGGGGAAGAAAACAATCACTGTAATGGATCTGAAATCGGGACAGGAGTACACGGAACAATACGATTTTCTTATGCTTGCACCAGGGGCCCGGGCAGTGAAGCCCCCGGTAAAAGGGGCGGATATCCAGGGAATATTCACGGTAAAAACAATACCGGATGCGGATGATATCCTGGATTGGATTTCCAGGCATAAGGTGCATGATGCACTTATTATCGGCGGGGGATTCATCGGGTGTGAGATGGCAGAGAACCTCCACGAACTGGGCATAAAAGTCCGTATTGTGGAGATGCTCCCCCAGCTTATGCCCCAGGTTGATGCAGAAATGGCATGGTTCATCCATAGTCATGTAAAACAAAGCGGTATAACACTATCACTTCATACAAAAGTCATGGAATTTGAAAGGGATTCAGAAAGCACTATTTGTGTCACCTTATCATCCGGCGAAGTGGTGAAAACAGGTATAGTGATAAGCGCGACAGGAGTACGGCCGGATACAGCCCTTGCAAAAGAAGCAGGACTTGCCATGAGTCCTTCCGGTGGAATAACGGTGGACAATTATATGCAGACCAGCGATCCGGCTGTGTGGGCTGCAGGGGATGCGGTCGAATCGATTCATGTGCTCTCGGGAAAACCGGTTCTTCTTCCCCTTGCCGGTCCGGCGAATAGACAGGGACGTCTTGCAGCAGATGTAATGATGGGGACAAATCCCGAACCATTCCGTGGTGTACAGGGTACCTTTGTCTGCGGGATCGCTGGGCTTACCGTGGCATCCACAGGTCTGGGTGAAAGAAATTGTAAAGACAGCGGGATCCAGTATGAAAAAATATATTTAAGCCCCTATCATCATGCAGGCTACTATCCCGGGGCAGCACCTGTCACAATGAAGCTTGTCTTTTCAAAACCGGATGGGAAAATACTCGGGGCACAATCCGTGGGTATGGAAGGTGTTGATAAAAGAATCGATGTTATCTCCATGGCAATACAGAATAATGGTACTGTTTATGATCTTGAGCAGGCAGAACTCTGTTATGCACCCCAGTATGGGTCTGCCAAAGACCCGGTTAATATGGCCGGCATGATCGCGGTCAACATATTGCGGGGATTTCACCCTGTCGCCCACTGGGATGATATAAAGCAAAACAGGGCATTTATCCTTGATGTCCGTACAAAAAGAGAGTATCAAAACGGGCATTACCCGGATGCAGTGAATATTCCGCTGGATACATTAAGAAATGAACTTGATAAAATACCGGGAGACAGGGAAATATTGGTCTATTGTCTTAGCGGACAGCGGTCGTACTATGCTGTAAGAATTTTATTAGAATACGGATTTAATGCAAAGAATATCCCCGGCGGATACATGTTTTACAGGGATTATGATGAATATGATGAATAAAAAATGTTGCACAGAAACAGAACTGTGGTAGAATGTAATGAAAAAGATTCCAGGGAGGCATCTATGAAAATAAAGTTGTATGTATTTTTTTAATAATGACTGTCGTTCTTTTCATTTCCAGCTGCCAGTTTGATACGGATTATATTGCAGAAGATG
Source organism: Spirochaetales bacterium (assembly GCA_016935735.1). GTDB lineage: Bacteria > Spirochaetota > Spirochaetia > SZUA-6 > JAFGRV01 > JAFGRV01. The sequence continues at coordinate 35,890 of JAFGQK010000374.1, forward strand.
AAATGTCCATGACCAGGCAGTCCGGCACTGATATAAGTCCGGTTAAACTCATAAAGGATACCGGGGTTATCCGGTATATCAACCTGGAAGGCGGGATTTTACGGGATTATCGGCAGAAAGGGCAATTATGATCCGGTCAAATGGATGTGGGAGTATTCGAGCAGGGGTTTATACAGGGGAATCCGTGGTTTATCCGGGCAACAACAGGGACATACCAGGTAATAAACCTGCCAGAAGAATTTCAAATTGAAAAGTTGAAAGTCAGATTTGTTGGTGTGATCCGGAAAGACATCATCATTATTCCTGCACTATGGCCTCTTCTTGAAATCATCGAAATTGAAAAAGTAGATTCTGATCCGGTTATTTTCAGATTAAGTGAAGAATTTAAACTGCCAGTCAGGCAAAGTGCACTTGAACCAGGGGAAGAAATTCTTTTCACGTTTAAAACTGTCCTGTCGGATTCACGCTGCCCTATTGGCGTGATATGTGTCTGGCAGGGTGAGGCAATCATCCTGGTGAATGTAAAAATCGGATCTATGGTAAAGTAATATCTTTTTAAAACGTCGTCCGTACGGAATTAAACATCGTTCGTACGGAATAAATCGCTTTTATTTTTTTTATTATCACTATATAATGTGAATAGAGGAGGTTCTTGCAAAAATACTATATTTACTGCAAGAACCGACCTTGACAACAGTGGAGTATTTTTATTTCCTTTTAGTATAATAAAATAAAAATACTCCGAAGCCTCTTGCAAAAATTCCTTAAATACTATTGGATTTTTGCAAGAGGCTTGATAATTATAAAATAAGGAAGGCAAAATGAAAGTGAAATACCCTTATTGGAGTATTTTAGTACTCGTTCTTGTACTGTCCGGCTGTTCAAGTGCAGTCGAAGATTCAACAGATCTGATAAAGAATGGCGATTTTGAGAAAAACAATGGAACACTCCCGGCATCATGGCGTACAGAAGCATATGATGAAGAGCACCGTAGCATACAATTTTCCGTAATAAAGGGGACATCTGCCCATTCAGGTGATTATTGTGTAAAAATAGTAAACATGGACAGGGCCGATTCGCGTTTTATCCAGAATGTAAGTGTAAAGCCAAAATCATACTACAAGATCACCGGCTGGATCCGGTCAGAAGGGATTCCCGAAAGACAGATCGGGGGAAATTTGTCTGTCATGGATGTGTTTGCTTCATCCGTCGATGTAAGGAATTCAGGGGAAGTATGGAAGCATGTTGAATTATATGGGAAAACCGGCCCGGATCAGAATTCCATTATAGTCGGATGCAGGCTTGGGGGATATGGAGAGGAAAGCAGGGGAACCGCCTTTTTTGATGATATAAGCCTTTACAAATTAAGCGGGAATCCTGTAGGCAGGGAAGTGATGAATTTTTATCAGGATAAATCTGCAAAAGAAGAAGTAACCAAAGAATCACTTAATATGCAGCAGGCAAAAGAAAAGACCAATGCATTTTTCTGGATTATTATTTTTTCGTTTCTGTTTCTCGGACTCTATTTTTTCCTCCATTTCTTTTTCCTGGAAAAGGACCGCCTGGGCATGGAGGATCAATCGTCAAAAATATTAATTCTGTTTGTTGTTTTTATCGGTATTGCTTTTCTTCTAAGGGTGATAATGGGGTATCTCATTGAAGGCCAGGCAGGTGATCTCGGTTGTTTTAAGGGATGGGGGCAGCATGCCATTTCTACTCCGTGGACGGACTATTATGATTATTACAGTGCATATATCCATAAAGCGAAATACTGGTGTGATTATCCCCCGGTCTATGTGATGATTCTTGCTGTTCTGGCCTGGATACAGAGGATTTTTCAACTGGGTGCACCGGCGTATACACTGCTTATTAAAATGCCCAATATCATTTCGGATATCATCTGCTGCTACCTTATTTACCGGCTTGCAAAAAGACATTTTCATAATACAGGTGCGCTTGCCCTTTCAATTCTCTATGCATTTAACCCTGCTATTATTATTAATTCAGCAGTATGGGGCCAGGCTGATGCGATTTATACACTCCTTGCCCTTCTTGTTGTCATTTTTATCCTGGATAACAAGCTGTGGCTTTCCGGCCTTGTCCTCGGTATCGCACTTTTAATTAAAATACAGACTGCATTTGTCGCTTTTGCAGGTATTTTCGCACTCATAGAAAAGAAGAGTGCAAAAGATTGGGTATCGACAATGGCGGCCAGTCTGGGTATTTTTTTCCTCATGGTTCTTCCCTTTGGAATAAAGCTGCCGTTTGAATGGATTTTTGTACAGCTTATCGGGACCCTCACCGGGTATCCCTTTGCATCAGTCAATGCATACAACTTTTTTGCCCTTTTCGGCGGGAACTGGCTCCGGGGTTCTGAACCGTTTCTCTTCGGTTTTTCTTCTGATGTATGGGGAATCGCAATCGGGTACTTTGCCATAATTTTCATGATCTTTATCTATTTTTACAGCAAGGAGAAATCAAAGAATTATTATATCGGCCTGTTTGCCATGGCAGCTATTTTCATGTTTATTCCCGGGATGCATGAACGGTACCTGTATGCAGTTGTCGTCTTTTCGATTATGACCTATATATATACAAAGGACAGACGCTTTTTATACCTGTTTCTCGGATTCTCCGTTTCCGTGTTTGTGAATGTTTACCATATCCTGGATGTGTTTATTGTTCAGGATATGGCCCGGGCACAATACCCCGATTATCCGATAGAACCTTTGAAAGAACCGGTGCTTTTGATTAATTCCCTGGCAAACTGTTTCCTTTTCGGTTATCTTGTCAAGGTCGGCGTCGATGTCTATATCCGCAAACGCCTCGTGGTGGACACGGGGCATGTTTATACCACCCCCCTGGAGGTAAGCAGGGAAGAGATGTATAATCCGGAAAGACATATATCACCGAAAGAAAAAATGAAAATAGAGAGTCCCAAACGGAATATTGTTTTAATAACAGGACTACTCAGTGTACTTATACCGTTTCTTGGTTTATACCCCTGGATAATCGGCAGAAAAGAAATGAAAAGTTACCCGGAGGATAATGTTCTCCGCGCCGGGAACCTTCTCGGGAAAGGAATAATCATCCTCCGGATCGTGACATTTATTATAGGGCTTCTGGTGTTACTGTTATTTCTTAGTGGTGTCATTGAACTGTAAGGACGGTATGATGGGAAAAGGAAACCGGTTTGTAGAGAGTGTCATAAGGCTATGGAATATATTCGGACAATTTATCAGATTCAACCTTGTTGGCCTGGTAAATACCGTCATTACCTTTATTGTCTTTGCCCTGCTTAACAAGGTTTTTTCCATTAATAAATTTGCAGCAGAACCAATCGGGTATGTATGTGGTCTTATTAACAGTTATTTTATGAATAAAATCTGGACATTCGGCAAAAAACACCGGTACCATACCATTGAGGTAATGAAATTTGTGATTGTAAATGGAATTGCACTTGGAGGTACATTACTCATTCTGATGTTTTCCGAAGATTATCTGCACATCGATGTACTCTGGGGGAAGTGTATTGCGTATTGTTTTAGCATACCGGTGAATTACCTTGGTTTCAAATTCTGGGTTTTTAAGGATTAGGGGGACTTTGTGAAATTCCGGAAACAATACATTACTGCCGGTATTCTCCTTCTTGCTGCATGCACCAGTCATCTGTCCGGCTGTAAAGGTATTCCGAAACATGATAATCCGGTTTTTAATTCGGGGAAAACACTCCATGAAATCTGGAGAATCATCTATGATCTGCCATTGAACCTGGAAAAGAATCCGGTTTATCCGGAGCCGGTGAAAAAATATTTTTCCTATTACCAGCTTGACTTTGAAGGGGTGGATCATTACTTTGGCTCACTCCGTTCCGGGAACTACCTTATTACGGCACATATCTTTATGCCCCGGTTTGCCATTGAAACTGTTTACCTGGTTCACGGGTACCTGCTCCATTCCGGGTATTTTAATGAATTCATAAAACTGTTGCTTGAACACAATTTCGCGGTAGCAGCATTTGATCTGCCGGGACACGGATTTTCCAGCGGCCGGATCGCGGATATCGGGAGTTTTTCCGAATATGCACAGACCCTGAACGATTTCCTTCATTTTACAGAAGATACCTTTCTCCCGCCACCGGTTGCTGTTATCGGTCACAGCGCCGGCGGGGCTGCTGTTATTGAATATATGCTTCATTATGAGAGTGTCTTTTCCCTGCACATTCTTTCTGCCCCGTTAGTGAGATCCCGGCTGTGGGATCTCTCCAGAACCGGGGTTGCGCTGTTTCAGGGGGTAGTCAAAACGGTTCCTTCACGGATTGACGATTGTACCTCGGATAAAGAATACCTGGATTTCCTTAAAGACCGGGAACCATTACGCCGTGAGAGGGTTCCGCTTACCTGGGTAAAGGCACTCTTTGCGTGGAATAAACAGCTTGTCCAGCAGAAAAACAAAATCGATAGTGAAATCCTGGTATTCCAGGGGAAAAAGGATACCGTTGTGGAATGGGAATATAATATGAGTTTTATTAAGCAGAGGTGCCCCCGTGCCAGGATCGTTTATTTTGATACGGCAAAGCATGAGATATTCAAGGAAAAACAGGAAATCAGAAATATGCTGTTCGATGCTGTTATCAAAGAGTTGGAACGAAAGCATTATTAATAAATGATAATTCCAAAATGTATTGCATTGAATAATGAATTATAGTAAAATATAAATCAAGTATTCATTGCATCCGGTAAGTTATAGTAATGGAAAAAAATGATAAACCAATGCAATTGGAAATATCCGATACACTAATAGGAAAATGGCAGAGTATTATTGACCTTTTAGCTGAAATTATTAATGTCCCGGCAGGACTCATTATGCGGATCGTTCAAGACAGCATAGAGGTATTTATTGCGAGTAAAAACGAATACAATCCCTATTATACCGGTCAAAGCGAACACTTGTCGGGTTCCGGGTTGTACTGTGAAACAGTGATTAAAACCAGGGAAAAGCTGCTGGTGAAGAATGCACATAAAAGCGAAAAATGGAGAAATAATCCCGATATAAAACTGAACATGATCTCGTACCTCGGGTTCCCGCTTACCTATCCGGATGGCACACCATTCGGTACCATATGTGTGTTGGATACAAAAGAAAATGCCTATTCAGAAAACTATGAAAGACTCATGCTTGACTTCCGTGATATTATTCAGGGACACCTTGAACTTATGTATATGAATCATGTCCTTGGTGTAAGAAATAAAAATCTTATGGATTTCATTTCCGAGATTAAAATCCTCCGGGGGATAATACCGATTTGCTCCTTCTGTAAAAAGGTAAGAACAGATAAGGGGTATTGGGAATCGGTGGAAGAATATCTCGCAGATCATTCGGATGCAGAATTTTCTCACGGGGTATGCCCGGATTGTAAAAAAAAGTATTATAACGAATTGGAGCATTAACTTAACTGGCTTTGTTTTTTCATATTATAGTAAAAAATATAAAAAAGACTGCATTGATAATTATTACATAATAAATATAATAATAATTGAGTTTCTCATTATATTGATTTTTTCCTGGTGTGTCGGATGAACAAGAAAAAAACAGGAGAAAACAGAAAAACTGCAAATTAAAGCCCTGTTAAAAGAACCTGGATAGCCTGTTAATTGGGTTGTGGGCTTAAGCCTTCGTTATGACATATGCACAACAAATTTTCCATAATTTCCACTCCCGGACAGAGGATGGTGCTATACCTTGACAGTAAGAAAGAAAAAGATTAGAGTAAAAAACCAATGGATGCAAAACAGGAATAAATGAAGAAATTCTTTAAAGGATTAATAAGAAGACCGGTTGCACTTATCTCATTTATTACCCTTATTATTCTCTATATGACTATGTTTTTCTGTGAATTTTTTTCCCCTTATACACCGACGGATATTTTCAAAGATCACAGCTATCATCCCCCTAACCTGGTTTTCTATTCGGACAGGCACGGATTCGGACCGCAGGTCAGGAAATATGCACTTATCAATCAGATTACATGGGAATATGCACCGCTTAAAGGAGAGTATGAAAGGGTGAATTTTTTTGCCCGGGGTCCTGGATATTTATTCTGGGGTCTGTTCAAAACGGATATCCACTTTTGGGGCATCAATGCCCCTTACACGGAAAACGGCCGGACATGGAAAGAGGGGGGACAGAACTACCCTGTGTTTCTCTTTGGGGCCGACCACCTTGGCAGGGACCTTTTTTCAAGGGTGTTATACGGTTCACGGATTTCACTTACCATCGGGTTTCTCGGGACCGTCATCTCCCTGACACTGGCAATCATCCTCGGCGGTCTTGCCGGTTATTACGGGGGTAAAATCGACTGGTTTGTAATGAGGTTTGCAGAGTTCTTTATTCTTATCCCCGGTCTTTATCTTATCCTTTTTTTACGATCCATCTTTTCCAGGAATATGGATTCAGGTCAATCTTTTATTCTCATAACAATGATTTTAGCTTTTGTTGCATGGCCCGGCAGGGCACGGGTTATACGCGGTATGGTGCATGCCATTAAACGGGAGGATTTTATTGCCGCAGCCCAGCTCCAGGGAATCCCTTCCCTTGTGATTATTTTCCGGCAGATCATCCCGCAGATGACATCAATCCTCATTATCTGGGTCACACTGGGTATTCCGGGCTTTATTCTCGGTGAAACAGTGCTTTCTTACCTGGGCCTTGGTATCATTGATCCTGCGGTAAGCTGGGGGGTATTGATCAACAAGGACATTACTTCCCTTGGTAACTTAAAAAACTTTCCATGGTTCCTGATCCCTGGTGTATTTCTTTTACTCACTACCCTTGCTTTCAGTTTCTTGGGAGACCTGTTCAGAGACATTCTCGATCCGTATTTTAAGGAGAGGAAATAAACATGGGGCAGGATATCTTCAAGATACAGGATCTTAAGATCGATTTCACCACACCACGGGGTATTCTTAAAGCTGTCCGGGGTATTTCTTTTACTGTTCATAAGGGAAAAATTTCAGGCATTGTCGGGGAAAGCGGTTCCGGCAAGAGTGTGACAGCACTCTCCCTTCTCCGGTTATTACCGGGAAACGGTACGATAACCCATGGGCAGATTCTTTTCCGGGACAAATCGATTCTTTCATATAACAAGCGTGAGCTTCAGAAATTCCGGGGAAATGACGTGAGTATCATTTTTCAGGAACCGGGGCGTTCCTTTGATCCGATTTATTCCATCGGAAAAAGTTTCGCAGAAACAATAAAAGCGCATCATCCGAAGGCAACAAAGTCCGGAATACTCTTGCGTTCCATAGATTTGTTAACAGAGGTAAAGATTCCTGATCCGGAGGAACGTCTTCATAATTTTCCTCACCAGTTTTCCGGGGGAATGCTCCAGCGAATTATGATCGCAATAGCCCTGGTTTCCGATCCCTGTGTTCTCATTGCAGATGAACCGACCACATCACTTGATGTTACCATACAGGCCAGGATTATTGATCTGCTTTTGGAGTTAAAAGAAAAGCGGAACCTTGCGATTATCTTCATTTCGCATGACCTTGCACTTATCGGGAGTATTGCCGATAGACTCATCGTTATGTACAACGGTCTGGTCCTGGAAGATGGGCCTGCGGACAGGGTTCTCGGGCACCCCCTGCACCCATACAGCAGGGCCCTTCTAGATTCCCATCCCCGCCTGGGGGATCATTATACGGAAAAGCGGCTTATAACGATCCCCGGCTCGATTCCTGATCCTCATATGACGGAACCGGGATGTCCCTTTGCCCCACGATGCAGGATGGTGATAAACGAATGCCGTACCTCCATCCCCCCGCTTGAACAAAGCAATGACCATTCAGGGCATTTTTACCGGTGTATTTTCCCGGGGGAGAAGAACTAATCATGCTGGAAGTGAAAGATATCTATAAAAAATTCAATCTTGAAGCGGGTTTTTTTGCCAGGACCGGGCGTTTTGTTTATGCAATAAATGGCGTATCCTTTATTATTCGTGATGATGAGATTTACGGATTGGTGGGGGAATCCGGCTGTGGCAAAACAACAACTGCACGGCTTATTATACAGATGTATCCCCATGATTCAGGCGAGATTCTTTTTACTGACAGGACAGGAGAAAAATATACGATCTTGCGAAAGGATAAAAGCAGGTTAAGGTATGTAAGAAGCAAGATCAAATATATCTTTCAGGATCCGGCTAAATCCCTGAATCCCCGCATGAATATTCTGGATATCCTTACGGCAGGATACAGGTATTCGCTTAAATGGCCGGGAAAAAATGAAGCAAAAAAAGCAGCAGAAGAAATACTAGAGGCAGTGGGACTCGGTTCTTCAGATCTTGACCGGAGGCCTGCCGATTTCTCCGGGGGACAAAGGCAGCGTATCTCCATAGCACGCGCCCTTATTATGAAGCCCGAACTTTTAATCTGTGATGAAGTCGTATCTGCCCTTGATGTTTCAATCCAGAGCCAGATTCTTGCCCTTCTACTCCGGCTTAAAGAGGAATATCATCTTCACATGATGTTCATTGCCCATGATCTTGCTGTTGTAAGTTATATCTGTGACCATGTCGGTGTCATGTACAGGGGAATGATTATTGAAGAAGCCAGATCAAAAGAATTACTCGGGCAGAGGCTTCATCCGTATACGAAACACCTGTATGATTCAATACCGAAACTCGATGTGAGACACCGGGAGGAAAGACATGAACATGAAGCAGATTCTGAAGCACAGGAAGATTCAGGGGATAATACAGTTACCGGGCTTCCTGATGCGACGATTGAACCTTCCGGTTGTGCCTACTATCCTCGTTGTCCGGTTCATGAGGATGTTTGCCTGAAGCAAAGACCCATGCTTAAAGAAATTTCACCGGAACATTTTGTTGCCTGTCATATTGTGTGCAGGGGCAGAATGATTTGAGTCAGTTATGTCAGTAACTCTATTATTTTTTTCAAATCTGATCGTACCAATAATAACAGGACTTTTTTTTCTTTTATACTTTATTTATTTTATTATTACCAATCCTTCCAAGGCAGCTTCTTATAAGTATTTCGTCATTTTCTTAATCGGATTCAGTATATTTTTATTCGGCAGACCCCTACAATTAATGCTGGGGCCGCATCCTCTTCCCTTAATTATTGTGAATATACGGGTTTTTATATTATGTTCAATTATTTCCCCTTCTATTATGCTGGCAGCCAACATTTTTAAGGAAAAAAAAGAAAATAATATTAAAAGAAATCTCATCATCTGTATATGTGTTCTCCTGGGTCTGACATATGATATATTTAATACACTGGGAACAAATGCAAGTTATATTCTTTTTGAATTTACCAACATCACGGCGTATGATAATTTCACCCCTTCGTTATTGACGCCATATTACGGGAGGGAGGTAACGATAGGGGTTCAGATAATAACAGGTATCTTACTCTTTGTTTTTTCGCTTTTTTCACTTATTAAGCTGGCCCCTGGAATTCCTTTAAAAGATTTTATAAAGAATAAAATCTTTTTAATAAACAGTGGAATCATCATCTTTGCCATTTCCTTTATAATCGGTTCAATCATCAAACAATGGTGGATATATTATGTCACTTCGATAATAAGCGCCCTGCTTTTCGGCGGGAGTGTGTTGCTTGATATCAAAGAAGTCTATAATTACTATGAAAAACTCATTCCTTTTATAAAAGAAGATATTATTCATAATGTCACATTCAGTAATTTCTCGAAAATAAAATTAATGGAAATGCTCCGGTGTCTTGGAAAAAAGAGTAACCTGGATACCTTTATTATCATAAAAATAAAAGAACATTATCTGGAATTAACAGACAATTTGAAAAAGATTGATGAAATAATGGCTTTATGTAAAAAGCACTTAACGAATCTATTGAATGATGAAGACTGTCTTTTGCTGCCATTATCGAATAATAAAATCGGCATTGTTTTGCGTCTTCTTCGGCATACCGATAAACAAATATATATCCTGGATGTTCTCGAGGATATTAAAGACGAAATAAACAGGAAACTGCATTGTATTGTCACGATAGGAATCGGAAGAAGCTATAAAAAAATAGAAGATTTAAGAGTGTCTTATTATGAAGCATTGAATGCCCAGGGATACGCCGATCAATGTAATACCAGCAGTGTCATTCATGTTGAAAACATCAATGAATCGGATCAACATACAAATAAATATCCTGTAAAAGAAAAAGAACACCTGCTTTTATTAATTAAGGCAGGGGATATTGAAAACAGCAAAAAGTCTTTGCATGATTTTCTCCGCAGGTTTAAACTGTTTGTTGGTGAAAAGCCGGATCTTAACCTGATGATTCCTGTTCAAAGGCTGGTAGCAGGGAGTCAATCCTTTCCATTACTTGCTGTTCCTTTTTTCATTATGGCAGGGAATCTAATGAATGCATGCGGAATTACAAAAAGGCTTATGAAGTTTGCCAATACATTAACAGGGCATTTCCGGGGCGGATTGGCACATGTAAGTATTGTATTAAGTACTCTTATGGGCGGCATTTCCGGTGCAGCATGTGCAGATGCAGCAATGGAATCCCGGATTCTTGGTCCTGCAATGTTAAAAAAAGGATATTCCAAAGGATATACAGCAGCTGTTATAGGATTAAGCTCCCTGATTACCGCCACAATTCCTCCGGGAATAGGGCTTATTCTTTACGGCTTTATTGGTGAAGTATCCATCGGACGGCTTTTTATTGCAGGAATTATCCCGGGACTCTTTATGGCATTGATTATGATGGTAACGGCAAGCATTATGGCACGGATAAGGAAGTATGTCCCGGAAAGAGAAAAATGGCCATCCGTTAGTGAACTGACCGATTCTTTTATTGATAATATATGGGCATTGCTTTTTCCCCTGATACTCATCATTGGTATCCGTTTCGGTTTTTTTACCCCGTCCGAAGCAGGGGCCTTTGCTGTTGTGTATGCATTTATTATCGGGAAGTATATTTATAAGGATTTGACATGGAAAGGATTGTTCGATGTGCTTAAGCAAACCGTTGTTGATACGGGAATCATTATGCTCATTATTATGTGCTCAAGTATATTCGGATACCTGATTGTTTACGACAGTGTTCCCCAGTCAATCGCCCAGGCGATTACTGGCTTATCCAGTTCTCCTTATATTGTGTTGTTTATTATTCTAGGATTCCTGTTTGTTGCTGGAATGTTTATGGAGGCCACGGTAAATACACTCCTGTTAACACCAATTTTTTTGCCAATCGCAAAACAGATGGGATTCGATCCTGTTCATTTTGGTATTTTAATGATGACGATTATTACCCTAGGCAGTATGACCCCGCCTGTTGGTGTTATTATGTATACGGTTTCTTCATTATTGGAATGTCCCCCGGAAAAATATGTACTGGAATCCATTCCTTTTATTATGTGTGTACTGGTACTGGTCGCTGTTCTTGCCTTTTTCCCGGAGGTGGTCCTGTTTTTACCAAAGCTGGTATACGGGAAATAACAGACCTTGCTTTTTCTCACCATATCATTTATAACTATAGATATGAAAAAAAATTATCAATTCATGGACGACCTTACTTCGGATGTAATGTTTGAAGCCTTTGGAAAAACCCTGGAAGAGGTTTTTGAGGCATCGGCAGAGGGGATGTTTTCCGTGATCTGTGATATAGATAAAATAAAACCGGAAGAGTCACTTACCATCGAGGTTTCTGCAGAGGATGAAAAAACGCTGCTTTATGAGTTTTTAAGCACCCTTCTTACAGAAAGTGAAATTAAGGGATTATTTTTAAGCCGGTTCAGGATGAAGACTGAAAGGAAAAACAACCAGCTTATAATGAGGGGCAATGCCTTTGGTGAAAAGATGTCCCCGGAAAAAGGAGGTACGGTGGTAAAGGGAGTGACCTATTATGGTTTCAAACTAGAAAAAACGGAAAACGGATACAGGGCACAGGTGGCTATGGATATTTAGGAGGTATAAAAATGAAGGGAAAATTAAAAAAACTATCTGAGTATAAATGGCTTATTTCAAAGGAACTCATGAAGGATATGCGTGCAGATGCGATTATCTATGCAAATAAAAAACTTCTTGATGAAGTAGAGGAAGCGGCAGTGCAACAACTTACAAATGTAGCTTGCCTGCCCGGAATTCTGGAACCTGTCCTGGGAATGCCGGATATGCATTGGGGTTATGGTCTTCCCATGGGTGCTGTGGGGGCTTTTGATAAGGAAAATGGTGTTATATCCAGCGGATGCACAGGGTATGACATTAATTGTGGTGTGCATATGCTTAAAACAGATTTGATGGAAGACGAGGTAAAACCGAAAATCAGGGAGCTTGTGAATTGCCTTTTTGCCAATGTCCCCTGTGGTGTTGGTGCACACAGTAAATTACGCCTTAACTCCCGGCAACTGGATAAAGTTCTTGTCACCGGTGCAGGTTGGGCAGTCGAGAATGGCTTCGGAGTAAAGGAAGATCTTAACCGGCTGGAGGAAAATGGCTGTTTAAAAGGTGCGGATCCGGCAAAAATATCCTCCCAGGCTATGGAGCGCGGTGCGCCACAGCTTGGAACACTTGGCGCCGGGAATCACTTTCTTGAAGTCCAGATTGTGGACCAGATATTTGATACCGGGGCAGCAAAGGTTTTCGGTATTACCGAACCCGGGCAAATCACCGTGATGGTACACTGCGGTTCAAGGGGACTGGGACACCAGGTTGCGACCGATTACCTGAAAATACACGAATCTGCTGCAAAAAAATTCGGAATAAAACTCCCGGACCCGCAACTTGTCTGTGCACCGGCTACATCAAAGGAAGGAATGGATTATCTTGCTGCCATGAAAGCAGCAGCAAACTATGCGTTCTGTAACAGACAAATTATCGCACACTGGATAAGGGAAAGTTTTTCACAGGTTTTCGGGAAAAAATGGGAAGAAATGGGTATGGATACGATCTATGATGTTGCCCATAATATCTGCAAGCTGGAAGAACATACTGTCCGTGGGAAAAAACAGCAGGTGTATGTACACAGGAAAGGATCAACAAGGGCGTTCCCCCCGGGACATCCGGAGGTACCTCCACTCTACCGGGATATTGGCCAGCCGGTTCTTATCGCTGGTTCCATGGGCACTGCTTCCTATATACTTGTTGGAACGGAAAAAGCGATGTCAGATACGTTCGGGTCTTCATGTCATGGTGCAGGCCGGAGTATGAGCCGCAGGGCAAGTCTTAAGAAATTCCGCGGTGAAAAAATCAAACAGGAACTGGAAAAAGCCGGGAAAGCACTTCGTTCAACTCACCCGAAAATACTTGCAGAAGAAGCACCGGATGCATATAAAGACATTGATATGGTGATTCAAAGTGTTCACGGTGCAGGTATTTCAAAAAAGGTTGCACGGGTGATTCCCCTGGGTGTGGCAAAAGGGTAAGACACTCTCGACGATTCACTCTTTTATGCCAGGGATCGACTTCCCTTATTGCATCAGTGATCTTTATATAAAGTTTCCTAAGATCCTCTGTACTTTTCCCATCCCCACAGGGTTCATTAAGCAGATCATACCCGTTGGCACAGGGCACAATGCATATCCAGAAACAGAAATGATTGATGGTTCTTCACTTACTCGCTTTCTGCAATCAAATCCTTTGCTAAATTCTGTAAATCACCATCATAGTAATGCCTGGCTATTCTTAACGTGGAAGATATCATTATAAACAGATCAGACAATTCAGGGTTGATTTCCATAATATCAGGGGGTATGATTTCAAAATAGGTATCTATAGGCATCGTCTCGAAACCCGCTGCGGTAATTGCTTCTTTATCCAGTTCGTTTTTTGTGATTGTAATAACATCTATCAATGTCTTACCCCTGTTCACAGAGGAAACAATCAGGGGAAAGTAGAGATAGTCGCTTTTAAAGGAATACACAAGGGGATCACGGCTTTTTTCCGTATCATTCAGATCGAGAAGATCGATGACCCAGTACTTCATTCCCCGGCTGATATAATCCGCTGCAATTGGTTCAAATTCACTCCAGTACATATCGCCTGTCGTCGTTACTTCTGCCAGTGTCTGTTCGGCAAAGGATATAAGCTGGGCAGCATTTTCTGTTTCCACTAACGTGATATTATGTACACCTATCTGTTCTTTAAATACAACATCAATGTCATCCAGCCTGCCACTCGGGGGACTGATTAAGGCTACATAATACTGGGCTATTACGAGGGCATCGATAATATCAACCACCTGGTTTCCGTTTACATCGGCAGTAATCCTGTAAAAACCGGTTGGTTTCAATCCGACATAATACATCGCCACCAGCAGGGCATCGACAATATCGATACCACCGCTTAAGTTAACATCCCCGGATTGCGGATTTCCGATTTTGGCATCTATAATATCCCCGGCGATCTGAAATGATTCAAGGGTTCCTGCAACAGGTTCTTCGGGGAGTGAGGGAAAGGGGATAAGCTCGATAACCCAGTTGGAATCCTGATTGTTTGTACGGACATTGGTGGAAAGTATAAGAACTTCCCCTGTGCCATTCCATCCGATAATTGCACTCTGACTCGGTTCATAAACAAGGGTGTTCGTCAGCGGAATATATCCCCCGTCAGCCTGGATAATACATGGGATGAGTAAAAGGAACAGTGAAATAAAGAAGAGAAACCCTGGTCTATAATGAGTTTTTGTAAATTTAACTTTTTTCTTTTGCATGATAAACTCCTTTCGATTTTTTCATCATATCATGACGCAGGCTATGCCCGCGACTCAAAATGATGTAATTTCCAGTAGCCTGCATTTGGTTATTTTATCTTATTTTCTTGTTTTTTTCAAGAAAATACGACAAAATAGCATAAAAATAGTGATAAGGTATGATTTTTATGTGAAAATTTTATAGCTTTTTTATTGTTCCATCAGGTAAAGGGTTAATACCCAGGGAATGAATTATTTGAAAAACGGCAGTCATCAATGGAAATACAATCTTTCGCATGTATAAAGGTTTTTGTTTTATTCCCGTCAAAAAGGCATCGAGAAAACCGGATATTTTCACAATCCGGACTTGCATGAATTAATGTTTCACCGAAATTTTCCTTGAAGGTGCAGGTGGCAAAGAATATGTCCTTTGACTTATTATAAAATGACAGCAGATTATATTCACCGGTATGAAGAAAACCGGTGTTATTAAAACTTATATCCTCTGAATTGGAAATGATTATAAGGCCATTGGTACAATCCTTGATAATCGAATTATCTATCGATACATGATACGCATGTTCAAGTTCAATCCCATACGTGCCGCTGCCGTAAAGTGTACAGTTCCTTATTTCTATATTCTCACACACAGCAAAACGCAGTACACCGCCAATACAGTATCCCGGTTTTGTATGACCAAAGGTGATATTTTCAAAAGAAAGATTCTGGCTGGTTCTGAATTCGAACACCCATGAATAAGAAGGATCAATAACAATGTCAACCTTTCCCTCACCGATAAATGAAGTATTTGAAATCGAACGGATAACGGGAAATAATCCGTCATAATAATCTTCCCATTGGGTATTTTTATTTTCTAGTTTATATCCTTCTGATATATTATAGGTACCTTCCTTAAGTTTGATTACAACATTGGATTGTATTGCCGACAGCAACGCTTTTACAGAATCAACAAGAATAAAAGGGGAATCTGCGGGTTTATCCTCTTTGAGTTCGACACCGAGAAATTCGAACGTGAATGATTTACTGTCCTTTAACAGGGTATTTATATCATCATACATTTTCGATGCGGTATTCATTGTTTCCCCTGTTCCCACATCAATCAGCTTTATATTCATAATACACATATCCCCGACATTCCCGAGACTGCCGACAATGATAAGACTGGCCGATAAAAGCTTTCCCATCTGGAGCTGGCATTTTGTGTCTGTACAATCGGAAATTGCCCACTCCATTTCCTCCAGTAATGCATTCCTCTGCATTCTGTCAACCACGCGGTATTTCCCTGTTTCAATTACCTGGGTGGTGATAAAATCCACAATAATTTTTGCTTCTTCCTTTGTAATACCGCTTACATCGAAATCCAGGATAGCAATAACCGGACGGTTATCCTCGGAAAAACAAAAACCTGATAATATAAATAAAAGAAAAACAATTATTCCAGGCTTTTTCACTGTCATCATGTATTAATGATATGGTAAATGCCGGACAATGTAAAGAGGAGCAAAAAGAAGGGTGCGAACGCCATAACAGGTTTTAAAAACCACGGAACACACTGAATACACAGAAATAAAAGACCGAAAATAAAATAATGAAA
>JAFGQK010000375.1 GCA_016935735.1 Spirochaetales bacterium
TGTTGAAAAACACCTTAAAAATATAATTGGATTTCAACTTGTTGAAAAACACCTTAAAAATATAATTGGATTTCAACTTGTTGAAAAGTGGTTATAGTAAGGGGAAGATGAAATGAAAGGAAATGTCGGAATTATTTCGGTAAGATTGAAATCGGATAGATTCCCTGAAAAAGTATTTGCTAAAATAGGTGATAAAACACTATTGGACAGGGTAATAGAATACACCCGGAAGTTTGAGTTTATAAATCATCTGGTAGTCGCCACAGAAGATGAAAAGGTTGAATCAGCCGTAAAAGACAGGGCAGACGAGGTTTTTATGATGAAACCGGGCCAGGTCCGGTGCGGTTCAGAGCGGGTTTATAAGTATTTTCTGGCGAATTCCGAATTTGATTATTACCTGTATATTCCTGCGGATGAACCGTATGTGGATCCGGGTGAAATGAACAGGATCTGGAATGAACAGGTTCTAAAGTTTCTGGAAAAGACTAAAATCGCCACTCTCTATACGAAAATCCAATCAATAGAAGAACTTGAATCAATACACACCTGTAAAGTTTTAGTATCAAATCATAGAATGATATACTCTTCACGAGCAGTCATTCCATTTTATAAGAATAAAGAGCAATTTGAATTACACTCGTATAACCGTCATGTAGGAGTTATGATATGGCCCCGGTATTTCATGCAGGAGAATGCAAAAGAATTATGGGGGGGCTGGGAATCTGTATATGATAAGATTGAGGGGCTGGAACAGAACCGTTTCATTGAATGGCGTCCCGGCTGCGTACAGGCTTATGAAATAAAAAATATCCCGTGTGCGGGTGTTGACATTCCTGAGCACATTAAGATTATAGAAAAAAAATACCGGGAAGCCGGGATCCTGTAGCAGTACTTTCATACAGCCGGTTTTACCGGGAAATACTTAACATTTATATAGTTCTTTTGTCACCATGGTGTCACAATCTTAATGTGCAAATTAGCAAGATGACAACAAAAAAAGATGTTTAGACAAAAGCGGGTTTTTTGCTTTTTATTTTTTAAGAAAAAGAACATAAAAGAGTTTCAAGGGGAATTAAATAAACACTATACAAATGTTTATTTTCTGTTTTTTCCTAGAAACCGGAATTACTGGTGAATATGTTGAAAATAAATGAAAACAGTATTAAAGTATATATGTGTGTGGAAAGGAGATAATAGTGAAATCAGTACATGGAATGACGGCATTTGTACTTTTTTTATTTACTCTGGCGGCTTTTTCCCAGGATGACCCCACGAAGGATACGATTATAACATATCCGGATTCAGTAACAATGCAATCCGGGAGCAATGCGGAAATAGAAGTTGGATTTACCATCCCGTCCGGGAACTATATCTTTGTCGAGCACCTTTCAGAAGAAGATGTTGCAGGAATTCTCACCTCTTTTTCTATAGATGAATCATCAGGATTTGTCATTACGGATATTAAAAAACCATCCGGGAAAAAGCTTGAAAACGAGATTATTCTTTCTGACAAAGGAACGTATACACTTATTGTTTCAGATAAAGCGGGGCATTCCCCGGGAACACATGGTACTATAACACTGGAAATTACCATACAGCTTTGCAACCGGAAGAAAGGGATTTGTTACCTTCCCCGGACACGTAAACAGGAAATTACATTCAGAATCTCGGATTTCACCTGGTCTGCAAAAGATTATGAGAACTATACCTATAAAACATTTGCCGCGATGCCCGAAGCAAATAGCCGGATTGACTTTAACAATATTGACTACCCTCTTCTTCACGCGGCGATTTTCTTTGAAACCAACCGGCAGCGGGACCTTCAGGGGAAGAAGGCATTCGCCCATTCTCCTGCCCTGGAAACAGCGGCAAAAGGACACAGCGATGATATGGTAAAAAAGAACTTTTTCAGCCATAATAGCCCGGTAAAAGGAAAAGAGACAATGAAAAAAAGACTGGAACTGGTTGGTATTTCCAATGCGTACAGCGGGGAAAATATTGCATATTCATTCGGCATAGAATACAAAGCGGGAAAAAGCGTTTATTCACCGGAACAGAATGGCGGGTATTTCAGCTATACATTCAAGGGAAAGCCTATAGAAAATCATACATACCTCGGTTTTGCAAAAGAAGTTCTTAACCAGTGGATGAACTCACCCGGGCACAGGGCAAATATCCTTAATTCAAAATATACCTATCTTGGTGCCGGGGCATCCCATTATAAAAATATGAACTTTTACGGAATGGATAATTTTAAATGCACACAGAATTTTTCGAGTGTGAAAGGTCCCGAAAAAGAATAGTCCGGGATTTACCGGATAAGGACTGTTTCTTAAAAATACATTTTCCTTTACTTTCCGGTATTCTTTTATTATACTGAAAATGGAGACAACTTAACATGTTAAAAGAAAAGATTCTTATTGTCGAGGATGACAATTCATTTGCCCAGGCAGTAAAAAAACACCTTCTTGCCTTTGGTTATGAAGTTGTTGGAATTGCTTCCAGGGGAAAAGAAGCGATTGAAAAAGCCGGGGTCCTGTTCCCTGATCTTGTTATTATGGATGTTCACCTGGATGGAGAGATGGATGGAATTGAAGCGGCATATCAGATTATGGAAAATTACGGTATACCGGCGGTATATCTTGCCGCTCATGCGGACCAGGAGGTTCTGGACAGGGCACAACATACTGAACCACTTGGATATATTGATAAACCTCTCCAGGAAGAATCCCTCCGTACTACTGTCGAACTTGCCCTCTACAAGGCAGGAAAAGAAAAAGAGTTAAAGAAAAACAGGAGCTGGCTTACAGCGATTCTGCAAAGTATCGGCGAGGGTGCTGTCGTTTTTTCCAGTAACGGGGATGTGGTTTATTGTAATACAGCAGCAGAAGAAATTCTTGATATCAGAAAACATATGATTATCGGAGAAAAAATTTCAAAACAGGTATCCATATTACATCGTAATACTCATGTCGAGGTGGATCTTACCAGTAATAACCAGATATTTGAAACCCGTAAAATAACGGGTGAGGATTATGTTCTAAAGACCGGGACACGGGAAATACCGGTAGATTTCAGCATTATCCCGGTAAATATGGCAGATCCTTTTTTCAGCGGATTTATTCTCGTACTCCAGGATATTTCCGAGAGGAAGAAATATAGTGAGGCATTACAGCGTGAAATTGACTCAACATATGAGATGCAGAGGGGCATACTCCCGGAAAATGACATGATCCTTTCTGATGTAAGAATAAACTGCTTCCTCCAGCCCTGCACTTTCGGTGCCGGGGACCTGTTCAGTTATTTTCAGATTAATGATGAATATGCCGGATTCTATATGCTCGATGTGATGGGGCATGGAATTCCTGCAACCATTACTTCCCTTATGTTACACAGGCTTCTTTCCCCCTATACAGAGGAAGGTGGAATCCTTTTAGGCAAAGATAACAAACCCCTGTCACCGTCCGCCGTTCTTGATGAGCTTAATAAACAATTTCAGCATGAAAAGAACAATCAGTATTTTACTATTATTTATGGATTATATAATTTGAAGACAATGGTAACAAGGGCTGCCGGGGGCGGGCATAACTTTCCCATACTTCAAAAGGCTGATAGTGAAATCCGTATTATCCGTACAGAAGGGTCTATTGTAGGGTTTTTTCTTGATCTTGGCCTTACCGAAGTTGAGTTTTCCTTTGAAAAAGGAGACAGACTCTTTTTTTATACAGATGGACTTATTGAATGTAATAATGAAAAAAGCGAACGTTTTTCCCAGGAAAGGCTCATCTCTTTTATAAAGAAATCCAGATCACTCTGTTTAAAAGACCTTGTTGTTTCCCTGGAAAAAGATATTTTAAGGTGGCGGGGTAAACATCAATTTGATGACGACATCTCCTTTCTTGCACTCGAAAGGGAATAAGAATCACCAGGAAAATTGAAATTTTAACCGGTAATTTGTATTATTATGGGTGAAAATCCAGGTAAAATTACAGGATTTTCGACGTAATACCTGCTTTGGCCGAAACCTCATTTCTCTTTACCATCTTGTAAAAAAAGTGAAAATATTCTATTATAATAGTGGAACTTTTAAGTTACTTGAATATATTATGATTAATTCAGTATTTTTTCAGATTTTATCATCATGGGAAGTTATCGCTGCAATTATCGCTTTTATGATTATTCTTCCCATTACCTTTTATATCGCTTCTCATGATAAAAATGTTACATTGGAATTCGTCGGGATAAGAAAGAAAAAAAAACAGGTAAAGAAGGAAGAAGAAGATAAAGAAGAAGAAGAAGAAGAAGAAGATAAAAGTAAAAACATCCAGAGGGGGAGTGCGGTCAGGAGAAGAACCGGGCAAAAACAGGAGAAAAAGAACAATGAAAAAGGTGATGATAAAGATAATGAGGTTCAGGATAAAAAGAAATATGAACTTCTAAAGCGTTTAAAATCAAGTAAAGTAAAGAAGTGAAATAAGCGGATAAACAGCAGGTTGAGTATTTCATGATAATATGTTATTTTAACAAGATTTTAAGCAAAATAACAAAGCATTGGCCGCCAGGTTAATAAGACCAGTATAATTAAAAGAACCTGGACAGCTTGTTAATTGGGTTGTGGGCTTAAGCCTTCGCTATGGCTATGAGAGTTATAAGGAGTATAAATGAAAAAAAGCATATTATTAATAATGCTATGTATTTCTCTTGCATCATGCATAGGTATTGAAAGTGATATTACATTACATAATGACGGGTCGGGTACGATTACCCTTACCTATCTCATTTCACCTGTTATGAAAGAATTAGGCCGGATCGGTGATGAGGTAAAACATATGCCGCTCCCGGTTTATAAAGAAGACTTTGAAAAACTGCTTTTATTACATCCCGGGCTTTCTATGAAATCTCATTCTGTAAAAGAGGTTGATGGCAGGACAATAGTCAATGTTACCCTTTCATTTCAAAAGGTCGAATCCCTTACCCCATTGGGTGGGGGTGAGGATGGTTCCGGTTCCTTCTCTTTTCAGAAATCAAATGACCATACAGTATTCAGGCAGAACCTGCCGTCCGGTGAAGCCGGTGAGCTGGATGAAGATACAATTGCAATGCTTACAGAGTATTGTTCTGATTATTATTTTATTTACAACATTCATGCACCACGCCCGATTATTGAATACACCCTTGGTGAGCTTTCGAAGGATAAAAAACATCTTGTTTATAAAACAGGGATCATTGATATATTACAGTCAAAAGAAAGCAAATCTATCGAAATAAAATGGTAATGTTAAAACCCTACCGGGATAAAGAAGGAGGATGCGGTACAATGCAAAAATTGGCATTTCTTTTCAGTATTATTCTATTAATTGTGTCAGCCTGTGTCAGTGTTGATGACTCCGGGAATCACGAAACAGGAGATAGGGCAGGGACAGGGGAAAAGGATGTTTACCGGCTAAGTGCTATGGAAGAGTACCTGGAAAACGGGATCGATAAAATAAATTACGGATCTGTTTCAGAAGGTATCGAGCAGCTTATCCTGGTCCTGGCCGAGAAGGACAGGATGAAAGATCCACCGGAAGAAGCGATTGAACTGGCAAAAGATGCTGAAACAAGACTTAATAAGCTTAAATCTTCGCTTTTTCTTGAGGTTGAACCTGCCTGGCTTGATAAAAACCTGAATCAAATAAAAGGAAATACCATTGATATGATTCCCCAACCCAGTGTGATTCTTACCATAGATACAGGAATCGGCAGGTCTCTTGTTTCCAATGCCCCGGTTGCTTTTCGATTTACAAAAGGTGCCGGTATCATTAATGCTCTTATTGTTAAAACAAATGACTATGGCCAGGCCAATGTGGTGATAACACGCTTTGATAATCCCAACGAAGAAAATATTATAGAAGCTTTTCTTTATTACAAGGAAAAGGATTTTACTTATGCATTCAATACCGTATCAAGGTCTTTTATCTATGCTCCTCCCTCCCGGAAGGCAACAATTTTTGTACTTGAAAGATATTCTGAAAGAATTTTCGAAGATCCGGATATTTTTAATCCCGTATATAATAATCTGAAAGATGTTGCATTTGATTTTACCCTTACCAATGCACTCCTGAATGAGAATGAGTTTGTACGTGTTTATAATGGAGATAAGGATGCAATAATGAATCTTGGCCTTGAAGAAGGTGTATCATATATTTGTGCTGTATTGAATGATTGTTTTCATATTGAACAGTACGAATACCAGGGGAAAAAGTACAATATCTATCTTTCCGAAGCACGTGCGACAATACGGATTATCCGTGTTGCAGACGGAAAGGCCATGTACAGCAATTCCGTCGAATGCCTTCATAAGGACAACAAACACGGGAAAGGAGCCAGCCCGGAACTTTCAGCAAGGGATGTGCTAAAAAAGACATCCGCACAAATGCAAGAACTGCTTCTAAAGGAAATAGATGCTATTAAAAAGGCACTCACGGGAGAAGGAGAATAGGGGGGCTTTTATCGTAAATATATAACCCCTGAAATAATTGTCTGTTTCCGCTGAATATTTCTTTTAATGTGGAGATCAGAAGAGATTTGCCGAACCGCCGGGGACGTGAAAGAAAAAATACCTGGCCTTTACTTAAAAGCTGCAAAATATCCTTTGTTTTATCGACATAGAGAAAATCCTCCTCAATTATTTTGGAGAATGTCTGTATTCCAGGCGGTAATTTTCGCATAAAGGGAGTATACTATATTCAGGGAGAGAGGTAAAGTGGAAAATATATCCTTATACATTCATGATACATTCATGGCTGATTAAAAAAAACTTCTCCTATAATTGACAATTCCTATAGGATTATGGTAACAAAAACTATGACAAAAGCAAAGGTCATTGCTCAGCAAATCAAACGGGCGAACGGAATAAAGCTTTCCATAATGAAAAAAATGATTTCCCATACTGTTCCCGGGTCAAATAACAGAAAAGCCGGGTTAGCACTTGTTGATGTGAGTAATTTACAGGAGATTGTATCCATTGATCCGGTAAAGCGTATATGCAGGGCAGAATCCGGGGTTACCTTTTCCCGGCTTGTAAAAGAGACCCTTAACTATAACCTTATTCCCATGTGTGTTTCGGAATTAAAAGATATTACAATCGGGGGTGCTGTATCAGGTACTTCCCTCGAATCCATGTCATTCAAATATGGGGGATTCCATGATACGTGTTTCGAGTACGAGATTGTCACGGGAAAGGGCGATATTATGCAATGCAGCCTTGAAAGCAGTCCCGATCTTTTCGAGGCAGTTCATAGTTCTTTCGGTACTCTCGGAATCATAACACAACTTGCATTTCACCTTATTCCTGTAAAGCCTTATGTACGGATGGAATATATTCATCACTCGACGTTCGAATCCTACATCAATGATATTTATGACCATTACCAGAAGCAGGATATTGATTTTATGGATGGAATTATCCATTCCCCAGGGGATTTGATCCTCTGCATCGGCAACCAGGTGAAATATGCCCCGTATATCCACACCTATTCCAAAGAAGCGTTTTATAAAAGTACCCTCCGGCGGAAAGAGGATTATATCCCTATTTATGATTATCTTTTCAGGTATGATATGGATTGCCACTGGATTGCAAGAAACTATGGGCTGGAGAATCCCATTCTGAGAACCCTCTTTGGCCCGTTTTTCCTGGGCTCACATAATTTAATTTCGTGGGGATCGAAGCTTCCTTTTATGCTGAACAGACAGAGACCGGATGTTGTTGTGGATGTATTTATCCCGGCAGGAAATGCCCTGGCTTTTTATAAGTGGTACCTCTCTACCTATAATTATTTCCCCTTGTGGGTTGTCCCGTATAAATGCAAGGATTTTTATTCCTGGATGAATCCGCGTCATATAAGTGGTTTACCCGATGCCTTTTTTATCGATTTTGCCATTTATGGATTCCGGCAGCCCAAAAACAGCATAAATTACTATAAAATTCTTGAGCAGAAGGTCCGTGAACTTAAAGGATTTAAGGCGCTTATCACCCATAATTACTATAATGAAGATGATTTCTGGAGCATTTATAACAGGAATGCCTATGTGAATTTTAAAAAGCATCTTGATCCGCACAATATCTTTGATGATATCTATAAAAAGCTTCACCGGAAATAAGCGGGAAGGCAAGTGAAATCATGGCGAGTCCCGGCAACTCCTGGACACCTGCATCCTGGAAGAATAAACAGGTATTTCAACAACCGTATTATATCGACCGTGGAAAGTATGAAGAAATCCTTGCCCGGATAAAAAGTCTTCCCCCCCTTGTGTTTCCCGGAGAAGTCGAACATCTTAAGAAAAAGATCGGGGAAGCAGGAAAAGGGAGAAGTTTTATTCTCCAGGGGGGAGATTGCGTTGAACGGTTCATTGATTGTAATGAAAAAACCATTACAAATAAAATAAAAATAATACTCCAGATGAGCGTGATTCTTACCTATGCTGCAAGGAAACCTGTTGTAAGAATCGGCAGGATTGCCGGCCAGTTTTCCAAGCCCAGGTCTTTTCCAATGGAAAAGATCAATGGGATCGATATCCCGGTATACCGGGGGGACAGTATTAACAGTTATGAACCGGAGATGAGTGCCCGGATCCCAAGGCCGTCGCGGCTGCTTGAAGGTTATTATCAGGCAACAGCCACGATAAATTATATCCGTGCCATGATTGACGGCGGTTTTGCGGATTTGCATCAACCTTATACATGGAACCTTTATGAAATAGAGCAAACAGGAAAATGGAAAGAATACAGGGTTATTGTGGAACAGATACTGGATGCCATACGGTTTATGGAGTCATTCGGGGGTGTGTATTCGGAAAAACTGGGGAGAATCGAGTTTTATACTTCCCACGAAGGTCTTCACCTCGGGTATGAGGAAGCAATGACCCGGAAAGACAATTTGTCCGGCAATTATTATAATCTTGGTGCTCATATGCTCTGGATCGGGGAAAGAACCCGTGCTGTTGATGCGGCACATGTGGAGTATTTCAGGGGTATTTCAAATCCCATAGGGATAAAGCTTGGTCCGGCAATGACAGGAGATGAACTCATTCAGCTTGTTACCTGTCTTAATCCGGGGAATGAGGAAGGCCGGATTACCCTTATTACACGTCCTGGTGCTGAAAATGTGAGAAAGGTACTTCCCGGGCTTATTAAGACAATAAAACAAAAAAAAGCGGCAGTAACCTGGAGTTGTGATCCCATGCACGGGAACACTGTCCTTACAAAAGAGGGATTAAAAACAAGGAATTTCGATGAAATTCTAAAAGAGCTTAATGAAACATACCTGGTGCACAAAGAGAATTCCGGCTGTCTCGGCGGGGTGCATTTTGAACTTACCGGCGATGATGTGACAGAATGTACAGGCGGGGCGGTGAATCTGAAAGCCGGGGATCTTTCCCGCAATTATCAGACATTCTGTGACCCAAGGCTGAATTATGCACAGAGTATGGAGATGGCATTTCTTATTGCAAAACTCATAAAAGAGTAAAGAGGATTCTGCCTATCGGATCCTTTTGTAATAAGAAAAACTGTGTCCATCATAGGTGCCCCATTTTTTTTCATAATTATTTTTAAAATCATCCTGACGTGAAATGACATAATCGCCGGGAAATATGAAATTCGTATTACCGGAGAATCCGAAAACAAAATAATCCGGTTTTTTAGAAAGAACATAAATACCATCATTTTTTTCATGTCCCACAAATCCTTTGCCGAAGTTCTTCATTTTCCGGTGTGCGATGTGTTTGTCTGTCAGCCCGAGCATATCGATAAAATGATGCCTTTGGGCAAAGTAAGGGATGGAACCTGCTGTATTGACAGCGATTGTTTTTCCCGGTTCTGCAAATTCCTCAAAAAAAAGCCCGATTTTTGAACCGTCCCGGGCTACTTTATCCCCGCGGTAATGCTGCCGGACCTTGCCGGAATAGAGGTTTTTTCCTTCCACTTTGATTACAAAGGTTTCCCTTCCCGTGTTGACAATACACAGGAAAAAGAATACCAGGGTAATGGATAAAACAACGCCCACGGGTTTCTTTTGAATAATGGAGCAGGATACAAGATAACTGAAAAAGAGCTGGAGGAGCAGGTATAAAAACGGTATTACCGGGAGAAGAAGCCTGTATGCCGGTAATGGGTCACCGCCGGAATAGACGATATACAGGAGAAAAAAAAGAGTGAGAAAGAAAAAAAGCATTATTTCCCGCCGCTTTAATGGCACATAAAGAGTGAAAATGATTAAGGGGAGGAAAAGTGCATACGTGGTAATGAATCCGATCAGGTATTTCCAGCCCCGTGCAAGTTGAACAAATTGAAACCCCACCTTGTTATAAAAGGTATTGGGAAGCGGGTACCCGTAATAGAGAAGTCTGAACGCCATGTGACTCCCGATAAATATAAAGGTAATCCCGGAAAAAAGCAGGAGGTTTTTTGAAATCCGCCTTTCCTTAAAACAGAGGTAGATAAATGCAAAAGCGGCAAAAAGCATGCCTTCCGGCCTGGTAAGTGCTGTAAGTGCTAAGAGGAGAGAACCTGCCAGGATATTCCTGCCGGTAAGATAATAGAATCCGGCCAGGGAAAGGCATATAAAAAGAGGATAAGAGAGCCCGCCAAAGCTCCACAGGGCAAAACTGTTACTTGAAGCAAGCATTAACGGGGTAATAAGGGAAAGGACTTTAGGATTTCCCTCTATATAAAAGCTCTGCGAGAGTTTGTATAAGTAGATGATTGCCCCTGCGGAAAAGACAATACCCAGGATAACTGCAATATCCGGTGTGTAACATCCTGTCTTATAGAAAAGGGCGAGTAGTAAAACCCAGAAAAAATTCGTATACCCTTCGACTCTTTCGTTCTCATTAAAAACAAGCCCTTTCCCATCGGCAAAATTCTCTGCATACCTGAATGATATATAGGCATCATCCACCATCCACCCATTACTGTCTGTATAAATATAGTGGACATGAAGAAGAAAGAGGATAATAATCCCTCCAAGGAGGACCAGGTTTAAGCAGGTACTATTCTTCTTTCTCACCTGACCGGTCATGCCTTCATAATAGGGGGAAAGAAGGATTTTGTCAATGAAGCGGACAAACGGTCAGAGCTGTCCTGTCATTAAAACATTGTATCCACATCCAGGGCAACAATACCCAGGGAGCCGGAGATCACCAGGATATTCCCGTCCCAATCCATTGCAGAAATAACACCGGGCAATCCGGCAACAAAGGGGAGAGAAACCACGTCATCACTCGATTTTTCCTGGAGATAGAGGTATGTCTGGGACATATACACCCTGTAGTCATCATTAAGAAGTACCATATAGATACGGGTTCCTTTTGTTTCTTCAAGCAGTTCAGGTTTCCCGTTCAGGGGGGTTATTGTGCCTACCAGGGCAGAATACAGTCCCTTGTATGTTCCCATATACAATGTGCTGTTGGCAGGGGTGATTTCATCCGGATCATAGCCCAGGGAGAAAATGGGAATTTCATGGTTATTCTTGTCCTTAATTGCAAAGAACTCGGCCTGTTCCATCAGATATACCTCATTCCCCTCTTCATAGTCTTCAATAATCATCTGGGGGATCCGTAAAGTGCCAAGGACCGTTGCAAAGTACCCGCAATTGTCTATACCCATACCTTCGAGATTGTCCGTTACGCAAAAATCCCATACAAGCTGGTCTTTGAGCATGTCGGAATAATCGGCATCCGCCCAATCCAGATTTGCAGGAGGACCATCCTGGTACACGCCGCCAAGACCCCCGTCCCTCTGGAAAAAAACCGAAACATTATTACCGTCCGGGTATGCAAGCGATTTTAACACATTAATCTCCCCAAGTTCGACAGAAAAGGTATTATCTATGGTATTAAGACCATTGGTTTTCGAGATTCCCTGTGTGGTACTTAAAAAAAGGTAATTTTCAGGAGCACCGGTTCCTGTGTAATTAAGCCCTTTTGAAACGGAGTTGATGGAATAGTTGGGAAAATCACTCGCATCAAACACCTCTGTTACGGTAAAATCCGGGCCATGGTACGTCCCGCTGAATGAATAGAGATTTTTCGGTCCCGATGCATAAAGGGTCTGGGCCGGCTGCCCACCTATTGAATCAATAACAGCACCATTGATGTTTTCCCCGAGGATAGTTAACGCTTTATCAAAGGGACAATCCAGGAGGGTGCAGGAAATTTTGGTGGTACTCCCGGCAACCAGTTCAAACTCTTCCGATTCATAGTAGTATTGCACATTGAACGCTCCATTTTCCGGTCTTTTTGTCCCGATACCGAGCCACACCACATACCTTCCGGCAGGGATATTTTCCACGACAATTCTATTCTGGTCAGCCTGCTTGTCCAGGTTTTTTTCCACATAATCAGTCTTTTTTCCCAGTGGAATAAGCCCTTTATTTACAAGCAGGTACACCTGGGCATAATAATCGCCCGGCTCTGTATATATCTGTCTTGTCGGTGCAATACTTATTTCGATGCCTTCCGGCTTCTCTTCTAATAGAGTAAAACATGAAACAAGAACAATTAGAGGTACAACCAGAAAAATAATTCCTGTAAAGCATAATTTTTTCATCTTACTCCCTCCTTACCATTCAAGCTCAATCGATCCGGTGGAATCCGGTCCCTGGTTAACAGGGAACAACTCATCCCCGGTAAATGAGGAGACCCAGAAATCCTCATTCTTCGTATCTTTTGTCGTATCAGGAAGATCGAAACGCAAGGTAAAACTCCCTTCGCCTTTACCGATGTACCGTTTCTGATTCAACTTGTTCAGGAATATAAGAAGTCCGTCTTTTACATGAATCGAATATATGCCATAATCCAGTCTTGTTCCCCGTACCGCAGCTGTTGAAACAGGGCTGTTAAGCTTGAAGTCCTGTTTCTTCACATCACTTGTTTTTACTTCTGCGGAAACCTTCCCGAAATTAAGATAAATCTCTGTCTGTACCGTATCTTCCCGCTCAAGAAGTTCTTCCAGTTTCATTCTTGTAAGTGCTTTTATGGTAATATATGAATACCCGAGATCCAGTATGGCATTGGATTTGAAACCCGTTGATATGATTGTTCCTTTCTGAATTTCCGTATTGATTGCTGCTGTTTCCCAGCCCTTGCCGGGCTGTTTTATCTCTACTTTTCCTTTTATTTCTTTAATCACTGCATTCGGTGCTGCAAAAATAAAAACACCTGCACAAAGTAATAAAAGAATACAAAGTGTTCTTTTCATTTTATCCCTCCTTTAATATAGTTAAAAACTGAACGACAGTTCAAATTTTCCAAGAAATTCAAATGCTCTGCTATTTAAATAAAAACCGTCCGGACCATTATCCGGAATAAAATAGCCCGTACTTAAACGCATCCCCAGGTCGGAAAAGGGTCTGATATTGATGATAAAATCGATTTCCGAACCAAGGTAGAGTGACTCGGAATCCGGATTTAATTTATCCTGGTCTGTTATCGGCCCTGTGGTAGACCTGAAAAAAACAATCCCGTCAAGGATAACGAGTATCTTATCCGTAATTCCCTTCCCGAGCATGGACAAAGGTTTTATAGTATATTTACCCCGGATATAAAAGATATTACCGAGTTTCGGGTTAAAGATAACATGCTCCTCTGTCTGTGATATCGGGGTAAAGAGGAATGACGGGCCTTCCATATTCCCTTCTATACAGGAACTTGAATCTTCATCACCGGTTGAATAGATAAAAGAAAGGCCGAACGTGGAATACAAAAGCTCGGTCGAATAGTACTGGAGTTCCATTCCCCCGAGATACCCAATAACCGGGGCATATTGATATAAATTATCATCTTTAAAAGATGAGAGGGTACGTCCTGTCTGGAAATAGCTAAACACATTGTAAAAAAGAGAAGGAATAAGAGACCCGGAAAGACCGGCACCACCGTATAATGAATCGTAGTATCCGCCCTTATTCTCGTTGAGGGGTTCTTTTATCTCCTCTTCTTCAATAATTTGATCCTCTGACCGTAAATCCTTTTGAAATAAAGCAGAAAAATAGAGATCCTGGCCTTTCATTACTTCAGGAAGATGGTATTGAAGTAAGCCAATAAGACGCGGTGTTCCGAAAAGGACATCCGGATCATCCTGATCATTCGTATCTGCTTTTGAAAGGGTAATGGTGGTGCTGTTTTTTGCTATAAGACCGGTGTATCCCAATTCGAATGTTAAAACAGAGGAAGGATAACTGAAATCAAGCCGGAAACCATCTGCCGGATGATCGAGAACAAAGTTTGAAAATTCAGAAAACCGGAACCTGCCCATAGTTACGGAAAAAAGCGATGGACCATTCTCGATAAGAGGCCATTTCCCTGCCAGGAAAAGCTTGTCTATATCAAAAAGAACCGGGTAATCCATTTCAAATGTATAGTGCCCCAGTGCAGAGAATGACCAGCCTTTGCCCAGGTTCCCGGAAAGCCAGAGGCTTAGCCGATCTATCTGATAGAATCCCGTATTTTTATTTGTAGAAAAAAGGGTGGTATTATCAAGATATCCGCCGAAATCGATACTGAAACCAGCCGGCGTATAAACAAACATACAGAGTAAAAGGCTTAGCATAAAAACTTTTTTCATCTTATTCCCCTTCCTTCCAGCTGAGTACCCTGGTTAATAAAGACATCACTTCCTCGCCGCTTACAATTCGCCCGGGTTCAGGATTTTCGAGAATCAGTTTCAGATACGCAAGCTCCCTTACGGCATACCGGGGACCCGGAAGGATCTTATACATAATTCCTCCCTGGATATTGAATGCTCTCATAAGCAGGTATGAATATTCCCCAAGGGTTAGCGTATCCTCCGCCTCTTTGGGAGGGATTCCCCAATCCTTGCCCTTCAAGATTTCCAGGGCTCCGGCTAAAGTGACACTCTCATCACAAAACTCCGAAGCAACAAGCACCAGGTATACCGCCCTCCCGAAACTCGCTTTTTCCTGTTCCATTAAAAGATCGATCTGTTCATTAAGCTGGGCAAAAAGAACAGGAACATTTAAGATGAAAATAATCATAAAACACATACATCTCAATTTACTTTTAGACATAACAGGCTCCAACAATAGAATGTTTTCTTT
This sequence comes from Spirochaetales bacterium, assembly GCA_016935735.1. Lineage (GTDB taxonomy): Bacteria > Spirochaetota > Spirochaetia > SZUA-6 > JAFGRV01 > JAFGRV01. The sequence goes on from JAFGQK010000375.1 coordinate 15,096, forward strand.
TAAGGAAATCACTTCTTTATAGATATACTCCCTGAATTTGTCGTATAAGAATATCGACCTTTTGAGTAATTTCCTCTTAATAATAATATACAACCATTATGATTTAATATCAATCTTAATAAATTTTTCTTTCATTATCCGTAAAATGCTATATACTGTTAGAAAACAGTAAAACATAGTCATAAGGAGGGCATAAAGTGAATCGAAAAATGATAGTCTTCATCCTGGTACCTGTTATAGTATCGGTTGTTTTTGTGGTTTTAAACCTCTTTCCCTTTTTCCAGACGATTGAGATTAAATTTTTTGATGCCCTTCTCCATATTAAGCCGGAAATCAAGGAGAATCCGGCTATACTTTTTGTAAATATCGATGAAGATTCCATTGGCAAGGTAGGACTGTATCCATGGGGCAGGGATATCCTGGCAGACGGTCTTATTCTTATGAAGGAATTCGATGTTCAATATGTGCTTTTTGATATTGAGTATCTTAATCCGAGCCCCAAGGGAGTGAATGGTGTCTATCTGTCGGACACTGTCCCGGGTCTTTTTGCAGCGGTATTCAGTGAGATTAATAAGGATATCAGGGATCTTGTTCTTGCAGTAAAGAACAGGCAATTCCCGCTAAAGGACACCGAAGAATACCTGGAAATGCTCGAGTCTGATAATAATACAAAAGTAATGGAAAAGCTTTTGGGATATGTGAATGAAATAGCCCGGGATAATGATGAATACCTCGGGCAGGCAGCACATTTTACCGGGAAAGCCTTTTTTACCGTGAATCTTCCCACAGCAGAAGAAGCCATAGAGAGTACCCTGGATGTCCCTGATGAGGCAAAACAGTATGCACTGGAATATATTTCCATCAAGAATATCCGGGTAAATGACCCTCTTCCCTATATCTCGAATATCATTAAACCTGCAATCCTCCCGATTCTAAAGAAGGGTGCAGGGGCAGGGTACCCGAATGTTGTGATAGATGAGGATGGGGTGTTAAGAAGAATCGATGTAATCAGGAAATATGAGAATCATTATTTTGCCCAGCTTACCTTTGCACCCCTGCTTGACCTGCTTGGGAACCCGGATATCGAGGTGAATAAGAACACAATTATATTAAAAAATGCTCGTATCCCGGGAAAAGATCCGAGAGACATTACCATTCCCCTTACCGAAGACCGGAGGGTGTTAATTAACTGGTTAAAAGATGATTTCAATAACAGCTTTAAACACCTCTCTTATTACAACCTGGTGGAACATAAGAAGCTGGAACAGGATCTGGTTTACAATCTCTTCAAGATAATGAAACCCGCAGGATTTCTGAACTATTACCAGGGAGAAAATGATCTCTCCGCGCTTTATCACTATGCAGAAGATATAAAAAAAGAGATCCTTGCCGGGGGAGATACTTCCGGTATACATGAGTACCGGGAGGTGCGGGATTATTTCTTTAAAGAAGTGGGGATTTTCCTTAACGGCCAGGCAGAAAATCAAATGATCCGGCTTATCGATGACATTCTTTCAAGGGAAAACCTCGGCGAAGACGAGAGGGTCTACTACACAGATCTCCGCAGTTATACAATCGATGTATTTGCAAAAACAAAGAAGATATATGACGATCTTATCAATAACAGGGAAGTACTGGAAGGGATACTTCCCGGTTCTTTTTCCATAATCGGATGGACAGGAATATCAACAACAGATATCGGGGTGACTGCTTTTGAAAAGGAGTATATGAATGTCGGTGTTCATGCATCGATTTTAAACACCATACTCCAGGAAGATTTCCTGGATATCCTTCCCTGGTGGGTATCTGCAATCATCGCAGCAGCCGTGGCTTTCCTGGTTGCTTTATCAATAAGAAACTTAAAGCCTCTTTTTTCCATTATTGTAGGGGCCGGGTTTGTCGTGGGTATTATTCTTTGTATTTCCGTATTCTTTTATTTTACCGGCATCTACACAAACCTTCTTACCCCAACGCTTGTCTGTTTTTTTACCTTTATTATAAGAACCTTTATTGTGTTCATGGAAACGGAAAAAGAAAAGACCTTTATCCGGGGTGCTTTTTCCCAGTATCTATCGACCGATGTGGTGAATGAAGTAATCAGTTCCCCTGATAAACTTCATCTCGGGGGGGTGAAAAAATACATTACAGCACTGTTTACGGATATTAGAGGGTTTTCGAGTATTTCCGAGCAGCTCGACCCTTCTGACCTGGTGAAACTGCTCAACCACTACCTTACCGAGATGAGTAATATCATTTTGAGTCAGAAAGGTACAATCGATAAATACGAAGGAGATGCGATTATTTCCTTTTTCGGTGCGCCGTTATCATTCACCGACCATGCGGAAAAAGCATGCCTTTCCGCTGCCAGGATGAAAAGAATGGAACGGCTTCTGAATGATCACTTTGACCGTGAAAAGCTTTCCCCGGCCCCCCTTTACACAAGAATCGGGATTAATACCGGCGAGATGGTTGTCGGTAATATGGGGACAGAGAAGAAAATGGATTACACCATTATGGGAAATGCAGTCAACCTTGCAGCCAGGCTCGAGGGGGTGAATAAACTCTATGGAACATGGATACTCATAGCAGAACAGACTCAAAAAGAAGGCTGTAACACGATTATTACAAGAAAACTCGACAAGGTTCGTGTCGTGGGAATCGAAACACCGGTACGGCTTTATGAGATTATCGATGAAAAAGAAATGGTAAAACCCGAAGTAATCGAAGCACTGGAAACATTTCAAGAAGCCCTTGTTGCTTTTGAAAAGAAGGAATGGGAAAAGGCGCTGAAAATATTCGAAGCGGTGCAGAAAATTCTTCCCGATGATGGTCCTTCACGGATTTATGTGGAAAGATGTACCAAGTATTTGAAAGAATCGCCCCCGGATAACTGGGACGGGGTGTTCGATTTGAAGATGAAGTAATAACCAGCAGGCTATTGCCTGGTTAAATCTCCCTGTGCAGTCAATGATGTTACATGATCTTCGTTTATGTCGTATTTAAAATGCATCGTATCACCTTCGATTCGATAAACCGCATAATCCAGATCACCTTCTTCCGGATCTTCCCAGCCGGTGCCGCCCATGATAGTAGTCAATGTCAGGATGTTCCAGACATCCTCTGTACCGGATTCGGTAAAATCGTCGATTGTCCCTTTGTTCGATCCAGGCAGGATATCCGTTTCACCGTGATTGTACAGGTATATTTCGTAATCCGTCTTTGTAAGAATTACCTCGATATCGCAATTACCGAATGGACTCACCTCGATATTATACCCCTTCCAGGTTCCTTCATAATCCGGTGTCTCTGAATCGTTACCAGGACAACCCATGATTAAAAGGATAATGACCACTATATAGATAATCTCTTTTCTCATGATAATTCCTCCCCACTTATATAATGGTAAATCATTTACGGCGAAAAAACAATAAAGAAAGGTGAAGAGGGTGCGAACGCCATAACAGGTTTTAAAAACCACGGAACACACTGAATACACAGAAATAAAAGACCGAAAATAAAATAATGAAA
>JAFGQK010000046.1 GCA_016935735.1 Spirochaetales bacterium
AAAGGAAACCACCTCCTTTGGAGGTGGTCTATTTCCTCCTTATTATATTGATTATAAAGGCTATGCCTTTCAGATTCTTTTGATTTAAAAAAAGCCACCTGCTCTGCAGGTGGTCTTTTACTTTACATTTTCAATTGCATCCTGAAAAATCAAAAACCGATTTCACTATCAATTTCTCAAGTACATGAAGGGATTTCCGAACAGCCGGGGAAAGATCCATCCCCCATGCAAGTGTCCGGGGTTGTATTCCGAGAAGGTAAACGTTACAACCGGTCATTCTCTTCAACTCTTCTATCATGTAATGAAGAGAAAGTGCATGTGTATTCATCATGTACTTTTCAATTGAAAGCGGGTCGAGTATTCTCCATTCCCCCGGTTCGGTACCCATATGTACTGCATCAATAAAAAGAACGGTACCGGGCTTTTCCTTTATGATTTTTCCAAAGTATCTCTCCGGGCTTATCCCGGTATCATAGCAGTGTCCTGCGCATAATTTATGAAGCCTTTGTGCAAGAATCGAACCTGCGCCATCGTCACCCTTCAGCACATTGCCAATACCGGCAATCGTACATTTCCTGCTTAAAATCTTCTGTAATGATTTTCTACTTCCCATTCTCTATACCATTTCACTATCCGGTTCTGATTCCTTTGTCATCGCCCGTCTGCATGGTGCGCAGAGTATCTTAAACCTGTCTGCCCTTGATTTATCCCTGGCAGCGGAAATAAGATTTTCATCTACCAGGCCGAACCGTTTAAGACGGGTCTGGTAAAGGGTCGGATTCGAGAATGCAAGCTCCCCGATCCTCTCTGCAATCCATATGAGATGGTCTTTGCAGCCGATTACTTTTCCGCATATCTCACAGAGGACAAGTTCTTTTTCTATTGTTTCATAGGATTCTTTTTTTCTGTCAAAAAAAGAAAGCTCCCAGTCCTGTGAGAGTTTTATCCCTTCATTATTTGCGATGCAATACGCTTCACAGGACCCGCAGAAGATACAGGTATCCGTATAATGAATCATGATTCTCCTGGGGACGGGGAGTGTTACTTCATCCCGGTGACTGATTGCCCCGGCCGGGCATATCTCTTCACATGCAAGACATCCCACGCATTTTGAGCTGTCATATTTTGGCTGGCCCCTGAAGTTTTTATGCGGTACATGCGGTTTCCCGGGAAACTTCGATGTATATGGTCCTGTGAACAATGCTTTTATTGCTTCAATTAACTCTCTTATCTTGGGTAATTTCATCTTCGTCCCATCTCTTTTTTCAGTTTTTCCGTTTTTTCAACCGAGAGCCTTATAAGTTCCCCGCCGTTCATCATCCTCTTCCCGTCAATCCTGCATACTGCGAGTCTTTCGGTGCAGCAATAACAGGGATCAATCGATGCCAGGATGATCGCGGCATCCGCAATCGCTGCCCCGATTACCGTACTCTTGCATGTCGGAAGGTTCATGAATGTCGGGGCCCTCACCTTATGCCGGGTGGGTCTGTTGGAACCGTCACTCCGGACATAGTGGAATGTTTCGCCCCTGGGTGCCTCATGTACACCGATTCCTTCCCCGGGCACTATATCGGCAAGGTTTGCATCAATCGGACCTTTGGGAAGCGACAGGAGGCATGATTTCATGATCGATATCGATTCAAAAACCTCCAGCACCCGCACAACAACCTTGTCAAAAACATCTCCCTTCTCCGTTACAATCATCTTCCATTCCACTTTATCGTATGCACCATACGGTGCGTCTTTCCGTACATCCTTTGCAACACCCGAAGCACGGGAAGTAGGGCCTAATGCCGAATAGTCGATAGCGTCTTCCCTTTTCAATATACCGATACCTTTAAGCCTTGCATGAAGAACAGGATCGTCGAGAATCGCTTTTTTAAGCATGTCCAATGTCTTAACGATAGAATCGATTTTCTTGATAACAAACGGAATATCTTCTTCCCTGATATCGCGCCGTACGCCACCGGGTTTGAACATTGCATAGTTGTTCCTGTTCCCGGAAAGTATTTCCATTACATCGAGAATTTCTTCTCTGAGTTTCCAGACCCACATATAAACTGTATTGTATCCGAGAAAGTGGCCTGCCAGCCCGAGCCAGAGAAGATGGGAATGAATCCGCTCGCCCTCCGCGATTATGGTGCGGATGTATTCTGCCCGCTCGGGGATTGTGCAGCCGCTTATATCTTCCACAGCCTTGACATATGCATAAGGATGGCTTGTGGAACATATCCCGCAAATACGCTCCACGACAAAGGGAACCTGGTCATATGTTTTGCTTTCAGAGAGTTTTTCAATTCCCCGGTGATTATAGCCGAGTTCCACATCAACATCGACAACGGTTTCACCTTCGACCGTAAGGGAAAAATATTCCGGTTCTTCCTGGAGAGGATGAAACGGGCCTATCGGAATAATCGTTTTTGCCATTACACCCCCCTGTCCCTGATTGCATCAGAATCCCATTCCTTATAATCGGAACGGAGAGGATGCACACCTTCAGGCCATTGATCGGATAAAAGGAGACGCCTCTTATCCGGCTGGCCGGTGAATTCGATGCCGAGGAGTTCATGCATCTCCCTCTCGATAAAGTCCGCCCCCTTAAACACGCTTGTGAGTGAATCGATTACAGGATTTTCCCGGTTCACTTTTACCCGGAAGGAAATAAGAAGATTTATACTATCAATGGTAAAATGATAGAGTATTTCGATATGAAAGCGGTTATCAACTCCCGATGCGGTATTAAACCGTGCTTCGAGTTCCTTGAATACATATGCGGCGATTGTCCGCAGGCTTTCAGGTTTGATTTCCATATATATCCTGCTTTTCGACTTGTCAAGAAAATCGATGATCTGCCCGGAGTACCTGGATTTTAAGGTTGTTACTATCTCTTCCCGTGTCATACACTTGCCTTTAATCGCTGAATTAGTTTTACCACCCCCGCTATAATCGCTTCCGGTTTCGGAGGACAACCGGGGATATAGACGTTTACCGGAATTATTCTATCGAGCGGCAGGGGGCAGTTGTAACTATCGATGAACAGCCCTCTTGAAAGGCTGCACTCACCGATCGCTACAACCACACACGGCCTGGGAACATGGTCTTCATATATTTTTCTGATTCTTGCGCTGGATTTTCTATTGCAGGAGCCGGTAACAAGAAGTACATCGGCGTGCCGGATACTCCCTGCGAGTTTGATTCCGAAACGCTCCACATCGAACCTGGGGGTAAGGCAGTCCAAGACCTCGATATCACAGTTATTGCAGCTTCCAGATGAAAGATGAAAAACCCACGGTGATTTCAATAATGCATTTAATGTAATGCTCATTCCCTCCTCCAACACGCCGGAAGGCGTAGTGTCAAAACTTCTTTTTTATTAGCCGCTAATTCGTTTCCTGCCTCCAGTGCGTGGAATGTACAACAATATTGTCTCCTGCAAGCCAGGTGTTTTCAGGAAGATCCGTACCGGAATCGATGAGTGAAAGCGCTTTATGACGGCAGGTCCGGATGCAGAGTGGTTCGTTATCCATATCCCTCCTGTCCAGACAGTAATCGCATACATGTGTTATGTATGGTACATTCTCGGGATAAATGGTTCCGTATGGACAGGCGAGTGAACAGGATTTGCAGCTGATACAGCGCATTGAATGACGGATTAACAGATTTCCTTTTTCCTTTTGCTGCTCCAACGCTTCCCTGGGACAGGCATTCACACAATGCGGTTCCTCACACTTCCTGCATATTAAATAATAAGTGGCCAGTTCTGCCACCGAAATAATACCATTGTTCTGATTGTGGTAAAAATAACTGCACTGGATATCGCATGCTTCACATTTGCCGCTATTGCAGATATCGAGATCGATAAAAAGCCTTTTCCCACCCTTTTTTGCATTGATGTTGAGTTTTCCAAAATGCAACTCAACGGTACTTGTATTCATGAAAACTCCCTTTACTCCCAAATAGTATGAAAGTTTTTCAGTTTATCGTAAGAAAAAACGGGACCATCCTTGCATGCATAGAAAGTACCTACCCTGCAATGCCCGCATTTCCCGATGCCGCATGACATATTCTTTTCCATGGAAAGGTAGAGATTGGATTCCCGGAAACCGAGTTCAAGCAATCTTTTGGTAGAAAACTTCATCATAATGGGGGGGCCGCATACCACGGCGATAGCGGACGGACAATCAATATTCATGCTGTTATCCAGGATCGTCGTCACCACCCCGACATTTTCCTTCCAGTTATCATCTCCGTTATCCACGGTGAGTCTGACATCGATATCGCCCTTATTCTTCCATGATTCGATTTCTTTCCTGTAGAGAAAATCGGAAGGTGTTTTACATCCCCCCCGGAAGACGACTTTTTCGAACTCACTCAACCGGTTGAAGAATTCATAGATGAGACTCCGCAACGGGGCAAATCCGCATCCGCCCCCTACAATAAGAACCTGCTTTCCTTTAAACGTATCGATAGGGTATTTTGTCCCGAATGGACCGCGTAACCCCACACGGTCTCCTTTTTTTAACTGATGAATGAATCCCGTGACCCTTCCTACCTTCATTACCGTGATCTCGATCCGGTCCTTTTCTGCCGGATTCGAGGAAGGAGTAAAAGGCGCTTCGCCAATACCCGGAACCGTAAACTCAATAAACTGGCCCGCGTCAAAATGAAATGGTTCAGAAGGCTGCAACCGAAAGGTTTTTATTGCCGGGGTTTCGGTAATCACATCGATAACTTCCGTTTCGACCGGTCTGTAAGGATTGGAGCTTTTATACATGTTCTACCAGCCTTTTCAATACGGTGCGGATGTCTATTTTTGCCGGACATGCCGATATACACCTCCCGCAGCCGGTACAGGCATATTCATTGAATACAGCGGGGAAATAATCGAACTTTTTTTCAAAACGGTTTCGTAATCTCATCCAGCGGGAAGCCCTGGGGTTACTGCCCCCTGCTACACGGGCGAAATTCTTTAAAAGGCACGAATCCCATGTTCGGAATCTGGCAGTCGTTTCCTCTTTTTTTTGATCGTAGAGGAGAAAGCAATGACAGGTTGGGCATATGGTATTGCATGCCCCGCATTCCACGCATTTTTTTGCCTCATCCTGCCAGATACCGGCATTATAATTCCGTTCTATAATTCCGTTGAACTCAGAAGAATCCGGAATAGTGTTCCGGTTTACGAGTTCTTCGACACTTGCTTTGACCTTTTCCCGTTGTTTTGAGCGCTCTATCAATAACGCATCATCGCTCTCTTCAAAGAACGAACTGTTTTTTTCTATAATGTTCTTACCTTTTTCCGATCCGGTTTCACACAGGTAACCTTTTGCTAACGGCGAAAGGTTCAGATCATACCCGCTTTCCGGGTATGGATTTCTTCCGAATACGGTACAGTAGCAGGTATCGATTGCCATTGTACAATCCGAAGATATAATGAGAGTTTCTTCCCGTGCCTGCTTATAAAAAGGATCCGTATAATCCTCTGACCGGAACACCCTGTCCAGAATGTCGCACCCGTAAAGATCGCATGCCTTTACCCCTGCGATGCAATACGGCTTCTTTTTCACATCAGGAAGGGAGTCCTCATAATTGAGTGCCACGATTGTCCTCCCCGGGAAAAAGAACGCCTTAAGCGGCTCCACTGTTCTCACTTCTCCGATAGTATATCCGGTGCCCGGTTGATACGGTGTTATATATCGCTTTTCATTTATTTTAACAGGAACAAACAACTGATATGCATTTGAAATCACTGAAAAAAGATTCGATAAATTCTCATAAGAAATAAAATAAGCTTTCATCTTTCCTTTTAAAAAAGTATAGGGGCATTAATAGTATTCTGTCAAGAGAAAATAAAAAAAAAAAAAAATTTCCAGGTAAATATAATAGCATTTCGGTGTTAATTGTGAAATAAGGTAAAATCCGTATGACCTCTGGTTAACCATCGTTAGATTTCAATTATTTATAAAAAAATCGAAATTCCTGTACGGTAAACTATTTCAGACAGGAATCATCAGGGTGGTCTTTGCGCCATTATCATTTTCAAATATGATCTTCCCGGATAATTGGTTCACCAGAACATCGATTACTTTTAAACCGGTCCCTTTTCTTTCACCCCGGATGATTGAATCAGGAAAACCGGGACCTGAATCAGAAACAACGATTGTTACAGTGTTATTCTCTTTTTTCGCACGGATTTCAAGCACGCATTCCCTTTTATTGTCATTGGCATATTTAATGGAGTTTGTAATAAGTTCCGTAAAGATAAGTCCAAGGGGAATAATCGTGTTGATATTTAAAGATATCCTGTCTATGTCTTTTTCAAATGTTATAGGAGAATCCTTACCGCCAAAGGTCGAAATATGCGATTCCACAAGTTCGCTCATATAATTATCGAGATCGATAGTCTGGAAGTCTTCACTCTTATAAAGCTTTTCATGAATAAGACCAATGGATGCCACCCTGCTTGTAAGATCCTTGAACATATTCAAAACAGCCACATCTTTAATGGAAGAGGATTGTACAAAAATAAGACTCCGGATAATGGCAAGGTTATTTTTTACACGGTGATGAATCTCCTTTAGAAGGAGTTCCTTCTTGGAAATCTCTTTTTTCAGATGATCGTTTGCCAGGGATAATTCCCTTGTCCGCATGATTATTCTCTGTTCCAGTTCAGTGTTCCAATTTTTTAAACTCCGTTCCGCATTTTTAAGCAGGGTAATATCCCTGAGTATTACCGTTTTTGCAACCAGTCTTTTCCCCTTTTTTACCGGAGAAACTTTGCAGTCAAAATAGGAAATTGTTTCATTATCCAGGGAAAAATGAAGTTCAATATGGGTGTTCTCTTTAAAAGAAGTACCTGCCAGGGGCATAAGGTTTCCATTAAACAGGGAAGAAATATCTTTCCCGCTACAATCCATGGAAGAACATTGCAGTAATTTTTCTGCCTGGGGATTTATCTTGAGCAATTTATTATCTTTACTTAAAATGATAATACTGTCGTTCATATTATTTATAATTGTATCTGCTGCAAAAGGAATAAAATCGAACAGGTTGTAATAGAGAAGACCAAAAAGAGCGATAACCCCGGTTGCTGAAAAACCGAAAGGACTCGTATCTATGGTAATAAAAGGAAACAAGCGAAAAATATAAACAATATTTGCTATCCATGGAATGAAAAATCCACAGATGATTAAAAGGGTTTGCCGCTTATACACAGACGGTAAAGCAAATAGTGCTTTGATTAAGAGTATCAGGGCCAGGATAAGAAAGCCATACGAATAGGCAACATTAATCCAGAACACACTGCCATAGTGAATATCCAGTGCATTATAATTCTCCAGGACAACCAGTTCGAATTTCCGGTAAAACAGGTGATGCAGTCCGTTTGTGCAAAGCATGATAAAAATAAAAACAGGAATAACAAGGGATAAAAAGACCGGGATAGGCGTGCGGAGTTTTTTTTTCGTAAGGTGTTCGAATGCTAAAAAGAAAACAGGAACCGGGATTGAAATGATACCAACATACTGGACGATAGTCCAGAAGAATTTCCCGTCTACATCCGGACTTATGAGTTCAAAAGCATAGCCAACAGACCAGAATATGACAGCGATCTTCAGGAAGATAAGAGGGACCGCTGCTGGCATTTCCCTCTTGGTCCATGCAATAAAAGCACCAATAAGTGCAATCCCTGCATTAAAGCAAAGGATAAAAAAGGCTATTCTCATTACATTATTCCCATATACTATTTTAATATAAATTTTGTTATAATAACAAAATTTTATGTTAAAACAACGAAATGTTAGCCGTCAGGCAAAATAAACCACCACAATTAATAAGCATCTGGATAGCTTATTAATCGGATTATAGGCGTAGACAGCGTAATGTATAATAAAAGATATATAATTATATGGGAAGTGACAAGGAATAGTAAAAATAATTCTTTTTATGTTCTATAATGTAATGATAGTTAGGGAACTGTATTGGAACCGGCAATACTTACGGAATGTATTTCAAAAAATATTAGTATTTCATTTTCCCGTTCTTCAGGTCCCGGGGGACAAAATGTCAATAAACTCAATACAAGGGTGACTGTCCGGCTGAAAATCGCGGACCTCGAAGTTCTTTCTGATGAACAAAAGGACAATGTAGCAAGAAAATTAAAAAACAGGATTAATGAGCAGGGTGAACTGGTTATTCATGTCCAGGATGAACGGAGCCAGGGAAAAAACAGGGAGATTGCTATTATAAGAATGGTTCAATTAATAATGAAATCTTTAAAAAAAAGGAAAACGCGGGTCCCTACAAAACCATCTCCCCCGGCAAAAGAAAAAAGATTAAAAGAAAAAAAAATAAGAAGTGAATTAAAAAAGCAAAGGAAAAAAAGTTAACAGCCTAAAAACCCTGTCCCTCCAGCATTTTTTTAAGTTTGGAAGGGGTAATAAGATCAATCGGACGGGAAGATGCAAACTGGCTGGCACTCGTTGTAAAGGTGGTACTTGAACACAGTATTCCCCTCTGGAAACCCCCATCTTTCATCCTGTCCAAAAAAGACCGTGCCGTCGATTCGGTGATAGATTCGGATACCCTTAAAAACCATACAAGAACAGTCTGATTGGAAGAAGAAACAAGACTCCCTGTCCGTTTTTGAGCGGCTGCAATTTCACATCCCCCGGGGATTTCTTTTACATTCTGAAAATGCAGTCCCAATTGATCGAGAAGTCTTCTGCAAAGATTGAAAAAAGCACCCTTTGTTGCGGTAATATAATCCTTTATCCTGTCTTCATTTCTTAACTGATGAAATTGTTCGAGTTTGGCAGCTACATCCAGATAGCCCGGGTTAATTTCAAAGATCGCTTTCCACTGTTCAATGGCTTTTTCGCTTTCCTTGTTGTTTTCATAGACTGATGCAAGAGTATAGCCGGCATCGAGATAAAGATCGGCGTTTGCCCCTTTTGCCAGACGCACTGCTCTTTCAAGTTCCGGTAAAGCTCCGTAATAATTTCCCATAAGAAAAAAACATTTTCCCCGTTCTATGAGTGCCTTTATTTTATAATCGGGATTTCGCAGTGCAGGTTCTATATAGGTGATAGCATTTTTATAATCCCCTTTATCCTTTGCGATTATTCCCAGCCAGAAGGATGCTGTTGAATTATATTGATTAAGATTATATGCTTTTGTAAAAATCGCTTCTGCTTCTTTCTTTTTTAATAAATTATAATATATTTCGCCAAGCCGTATAAAGGCTTCTTCATAACTTGAATCGATAGTTATTGTCCTGTTATACAATTCAATGGCTTTTTTAAGGTTTTTCCGCTCCTCAAAAAGTCTGGCTGCACGGTAAAAATATTCCGGGTTATCCGGATTCTTCTGGGTTAAAAAGATAAATTGCCGGAGTGCCTCATCACCCAGACTCAAAGAATAAAGCAGATTCGCAAAGGTTTCCCTGAATTCAACTTCATGAAAATATTCTGAAAAAAGCCCGATTTTATCGACTTCCTTAAGTTCAACTAATGCCATTTCCTTGTTATTTTCAAGAAGATAACATCTGGCAAGCAAAAAATGAACTTCCGAGCTTCCGGGCATTTTTTCAAGCAGTTTTTGAAGGATTTTTTTTGCTTTTATTATCTTTTTTTCTTTATAATACCTGAGTGCTGCTTTTATATTTACAGGGAAAAAGACAAATTTCATTATAAGAATGGTAAATCCCAGGAAAAGAATACTTATTGCGATATAAATAAAGCTTAACAACCTGAAATCCTTAGCAACTTTAATCACCATTCCCATAGTTCATAGAATGACAGGGGACAGGCTATTTATACTATAATAGTATAAAGGTGAAATATCAACAGGAATTTATCTTTTCCTTCTTAAACCATGCCTGCATAAACTGATTTTTTATTAATGAATACAGCATTATTTGCCGAGTCTCTTAATTTATCTTTTTCCGAATAGGGTTTTCCTTTTAAAACAGTAATATATATTATATTCATTGAAAGTCTCATCACTGGCAGAAAGAGAGTCATGCAGGAAGGGTTGTTTTTCAGGGAAATCTCCTCTATCAGGCTGCTGACATATATCCTCTTTGTCAGCAGCCTGCTAAATACCGGTTATACCCGGCGGAATCTCTCCTTGCTCTACCAGTCTTTTAATAATAATTTTTAACTTTATCTGCGCTTCTTCCACATCTTGTTTTCGAACAGGGCCTATATAATTCATATCCTCGACAAGCAAAAAAGCCGCACGTTTTGACATATTTCTTAATATTGCTTTTTTGATTTCCAGACCAGCCCCGATAAGGCTTCTGGCAAGGTCGGAAGTATCTACCTCCCTGAGCATTTTCTGGATACTCCTGTCATCCAACCCGGGGATAATTTTATCAAGAATAGATACCCGGTATATACCGGGTGTATTGTTAAGAAAATTCTTCATGGACTCTTTTTTATAGCTGCTTTCAATCTCATTTATGGTTTCCGCTTCGATATCACCCAGAAAAGAAGCCAGAACTCTTAAAAGAATCAGCGGGGTATATCCTTTTTGTATTCCGCAAACGCCGGAATGTATAATGATCTTTGCAAGCAGGGCAGGCCCTTTGCCGGGACTTGAATAAATCTTGTTCTTTAATATTTCGCCGACAATATCAGGGTCTGTTCCATCTAACACAAGCTGTAATCCCTGTTGCAACAGATGTGATTTTTCAGCTGGTAATGAATCTTCTATTGCCAGGAGTCCTTCGCGCCTGGCTTTTATAGCATAATTAAAAATATGCCGGATGAGTGGTTTTAACAGCAATTTTTCCTTGTTGCTGCATGCAGCTTTTTGTGCCAGATTATAATCATACATCATATACCACCTCCGTCTTGCATTTTTATCTTCCCCTATTATTGTAAATGATTTCCTCCCCCAAACGCCACTGATTTAACTGTACTTATTTAAGATTTCAGGTTCGGATTTGTCAATACATACTGTTTTTATTCAGCAATCCCCGGTGAAATAAAAAAACTTAAAACACAAAGTCTTTTTGCATACTATCCCCCGCACTTGCTATTTAAAAGTACTTGTAAGAAAGCAATTAAGCTGTCTATCTTTAAGCTGGTATGGGGGGCGAATTCATTTTCTTAAGGATTTGCTCCCGGGATTCAAAAAAGAAAAAACGAAAAATAGAGCGGATTGTATTCCAGAACTCTACACGGGCACTGAATTCAGCACGGGCAGATTGGTAGATCAGACATAGAATATTCAATTTTTTCAGGGGGGCGGGTATCAGGTATATTGTTGGAAGCCTGCTTTAGACTACCAGGAAGTGAGGAAAAACGAAGATGTTTCTTGAGCCGCTTATGTACCCCTCAAAGTAAATTGTATTGTAATTGTTAGATGAATTTTGTGCGAAAAAAAATTCACCAGGAATTGCTGAATGCGAGTTGTGAAAGTAATCGTATAGAAGAATGATTCACGGTGCCCAGTCCCCCGGGTTTACATCATATATCCGACAAAGATCCTGATGATCCGCTTTTTTTTCTTTCTTTATCTTTTAGAAGCCGTTGTTTTTCTTTTTGAGAGAATTTACTCTTTTCCATTTTACCCAGGACCTGGATGTCGGTGGAATAAACGGCCTTTTTCTCTTCATCATACATATCGTAGACGAGGACATACAGTTTCCCTTTGCCCGGGGCAATTCCAAAAAGTTCAAAAGAAATACTCTCATATTTCATGGGAACATCGATTCTCTGGGATTTAATTCCATGGGTGACAGAACAGAGAACAGGCGGTAAAAAAATTGAAACAACAGGACATTTTATTTTTTCGGTAATTGTAATGGTAAGGTCAAACTTTTCCCCTGTTTTTATATTGATCTTGCTGACAGCCAGATCAAAATCCAGGTTATCATAGTGAGAGTCCAGTACATTTGTTTCTTCCTTATGGTATTGCATGCCCAGGACTTTTCCCTGTTTTATTGTGCAGTTGTTAACCTTTGTCCTGCCTGTCAATTTTATTCCGGTGTTTTCTTTATCAATTATAACCGGATCCGGGTTATCTTTATCTTTCAACGATAATAAAAGCTCGATAAAAGCTGTTGTATCGGATGTGGAATAAAGGCGGTTGTTTTTTAATTTTGCCGTGAGGTAGAACAATCCCTTTTCTACAAGGTCATGGTGGTTCTCAATAGCAACTATTTTCAGGGCCTTTGCGGTTGCTTCCATTGTTCCGCCCCAGAAATCTTTACCCGGCCAGAAGGCAACATTGTTTTCTACCTGAACATTGTTTATGATATATTCTGCACAGGCTTTCTTTTCTTCCGGACCTGCCGGTGTAAAATAAAGATAACAGGCATCGGAAATACCGTTAATTCCGGAAGAAACTCTAAAATCGGGGTTTATGGGTAATAAACAGTTTGCCTTTACCTTTCTTCTGAGCAGACTCTCCGAACCCGTTTCAATGTATTTGAGGATTTCTTCAAACTTCGTATGTAAAAAGGGAATAAAATAGGAAAGAATTTTAACAGTGACAAATGCCGATGGTACTCCACCTTCCCAGAGACTGAAAAGACCCTTGTCTGAAGAAAAAAACTGATCAAGCTGCTTAATCCCCCGGGAAATCAGTTTTTCAACCCTGTGTACCGGCAATCCATCAAAACCGGATTGAATTGCTTTATAGGCAAGAATAAGTCCATACATTTTGGCAGATATCTGTTCTGCACATCCGAAAGGATATTGAAGCAGGCTTTCAAGGATATCTTTGCCAAAATAAAGTTCATTTTCATAAAGAATAGTCTCCTCACTGATTGTCTCGCCCGTTTTAAAATATTTCATGGACACACCGTATCTCTCCATGGTTCCGGGGGCTCGAATAATCTGTTCCTGCCTGTCTTTAAATTTATTGGAGTGCAATTCAACTTCGATTTTTCCCGGACCGGTGAGATAAAAGTAAAGGAGACCTGTTTTTTCCACAGACCGGCTTACTTTGATACCCGGCCCTTTTAGAGTAAGTACGGCTGTTTCGCCTTCCGGGAGAACGGTAAATACGGCTGCTTCAACATTATCTCCCGGGGACATAAACGCCGGTATATCCGGTTCTGCATAAAAGGGTTTTGCGGATTCAAGATTTTTCCTGCATGAATTGATCGTGTGCGGGAAAACGGCGGTTGCACGAATATCCCACTCTGTTATTCTATCATTCATTGTAATGGAAAGTGTTTTTTCCCCCTCGACTTCAAAAGCATCAAAATAAAGAACATCGCGGAAATCATTTCTGGTCATTTGAGTAGTTATTTCCCCTGGTTTTTGAGCCCGGTTATCTGTAATTTTTTCTGATGAAGAAAAACTCTCCGCAATATCCTCCCGGACAACGGAATTCTTAAGTCGATGCTGGAACAGGACAGATTCATCCGTATAACCGATATTTAAAAAATCGTACACACTGATTCCGGACAGTATTTCGTTATAGTCCGGTTCATATGTATACGAACGTGTCTGTATCCCCATCAGATGCCTGGTAAGAGTAAGTACTAACTGCTCATCCGGGTTTTCCTTTTTCATACGACTGTCGGTGACAGACAGAAGTACCTTGCATTTTTCCTGCGACCTTATAACAACAGGAACTCCCATACCTGGTTGGACTTTTTCAGGAAGGTCCATGTGTATGAAGGGGGCGGGAAAAAGTGTAAATGTTTTTATTTCATAAAAGAGATTATCATCCGCACATAATAATCCCATGACAACTATGGAGTATATATGACTCCCTTCAAGTTCGATAGCAGAACCCGCTTTCCTTTCATCCAGTACAAATTCCTGATACTTTTCTCCTTTTTCATCCAGCGCATACACACAACCGCAGGTAATGTTTTTATTCAGAAAAAAGCGAATTGCATTATCCCGGCTCTTTTCTTCTTTACGGATGATCGAATTATCATGATTTATAATATTACGTTTGTACCCGAAGAAATCAGGGTCCCCGGATTCTGATAGTTTGATCGAATAACATGAAACCGAATGAATCCCTGTTAAGGCCAGTAAGTCGGATTCAAGTTTCATCTGATAGCGAAAGCCCTCCGGTGTCCTGAATTGAATGGAATCATAGTGGAAAAAAGTATGCCCCAAATTCCATAGGGGAGGGGCTTCAAAATCCCCCCTGCCGTCTGTAATATCTATAATACCGGAAAAGGTACCGGGATAAAAAGCAAAAGATTCCTCCAAACCGCAATACAGTTCCCCATTATAGGGCTGGTTAAAAAGTCTGACCAAAAGCTTATAGTGTATCAAATCCTTTCTGTCATTTGCAGTTGAAGAACCTGAATCTTCCCGCGTTATCATATCTAAAAAGGTATTTTCGGATTCGTCTTTATCCTGCTTTTCATCTTTTATCTCTGTAATGACATCATAGTTTTCTATTTTTACCAGGGGGGAATAGGAGTATCCGGTGATGGTAAAGGAATAGGGCCTGTGATCATGGTCTTTTATTCTTATCGAGTATTCACCGGGGGGAAGTTCGGTATCAAGACAATATGAAGCAGTGCCCCATATATCGGTGGCGAGATTTTCCTCGACAATATCAGTATCAAGAATTACGGAACGAACCGTAAAGCTGAAATTCATATGGGGTTTGCCCGGAAAAATAAAAAAGAGAGCCGGCCTTTCATGAGTCGAATAAATACTTTTTTCCGAACAGACACAGGCAAGGTTAAGTATACTATCTTTCGATAATACGTCTATATCGTCAGAAAGTAATAATTTATCCTTTATTCTTATTTCAAGTTTCCTGCGTACCAGCTCCGATTTCCCAAACCCGGACGGAATCGGGAAAAAACCTGATCCGGGACCGGCAACCGTTTCGTTTTCTAAAGAAATAGTAAAAAGGTCTGTCTGTTTGCAATTGCCGGTATAAACAAAAAAATTGCCATGATACATATTTTTTACAATCCCGGAAAATTCACTAAAGAGAGATAATTTCTGATAGAGGGTATACAATGCATCAAAGCAGGTACCGGGACTTATCAGATAGGTTTTCGCAAGGAGTTTTTCCACTGTTAATAATGAATCCTTCAGATATTCTGCGTTCCCTTCTCTTTTAAAAAGACAGAAACAGCAGGCCGCATAGCAGGAATCAAGTAAAATGGAGTGGCCGTATTTTCTTCCAGACTCTTCGATTTTCTTTAAAATTTCTTTTAAAGAATCAGGATCGATCTCTTCATATCTATTTAACAGGGTATTTTTTAAAAATTCTGCATTATATAAAATATCAGTAATCCCGCTTTTGTCTTTTAACAACGTATCAAAACAGAATTTCTTAACTATATAAGGATGAAATTTCAGGGGGATGAAATCATTCTTATCAGTATTCATATTTTATACTCCTGCCATTTTACCGGATTTTTTAACTGCCGTTTATCATCGAAAGATAATCGGTATATTCCGGTTCTTCAAAGAGAGAAGACTCTTTTTCATAACATATACTTTCTTTTTTCCCGGAAACGTAATCCGCATAAAGAGAAAAAAGATTCTGTTCAATAAAATCACGTTCCAGGAAACCGGCCTTATTCTTCAAAATATCAAAATATTCTTTATATTTGCCTGTAATCTTAAGTACATCGGCCACACCATAAAAAAATCTATGTTTTGCAGGATGAAAGAACTTTTCCCGGAGTTTTCCCCTGTCGATTTCTCCTTCCATCTGTTTGTTTACCTCTTCTATTACCGCATCATCAATATTTTCCGGCACAAACCCATGAAATCCGTACTTTTCCATCCAGGTGTTTTTATTCGCAGGGTCGCAGGAAGACAAATCACATTGAAAATTTATGTCCTGCAGGAGGGTGCCGGTTATTTTTAAGACCCTCTTCCTGAAAAAGGGAAACGGGTAAGCACACCAGTATTCGATTATTGCATTGATAATGTGAATATTCCGGTTATCCAGCTCATATGCTTCAAATAGTAAGGTAAGTGTATAAAAAGCAGAGGTTGTTTTAGCGGAATTTTTTAAAAACTCGCAATGTGCAAGCAGGAACAAGGCAAAGGGGTTGTCCGGGAATTTCTGTTTTAACGTCGAGAGTTTCGCTTTCCCGGATTGAACCAGCAGTGCATTGAACAAATAATAATCCGTATCAATCATCCCGGATTCAGTATTTTTCCCGCAATCAGGACAGGAAACAGGAGGGGATGAGAAATAGACCCTGTTAAAAAAACGGTAAATGGAATCGGGGAGGAAAAAGGTTTTTCGTACATATATTTTTATCACTTCCGTGAGGTTGAAATCAGGAACATGATCCAGTTCAAATACGGAATATTCCGGCAAACACCGTAAAAGACCAAAGAGATGTATTAATGAATCATCTTTAAGAAGATCTTTATAAAGCATACTTGCATTTTCTTCACCCGGTCCCCTGTCCCGGAACGTATCTGTATAATACATCCGGGTAAAATATTCCCTGTCAGCATCCTTGGTTTTTAATGCTGCTTCAAAAAAGGCATGCTTTGCCGTGGAAGTGAAATCCAGTGGAAAGTTATTATCCCTTTCCGCCTTTCCTTCATCGGTATTCGTATCTGCCTGGAGAGAGAGAATTTCCTTGAATTCAGGATCGTCCATTATCAATCCCAGGGTCCATAAATCAAGGGCGGTAAAACTGTTGATCCTGGTTAACTGATCGACCAGGATTTTAAAGTGATCGATATCCTGGTACATCCGGTTAATTACTTTTTTGTATAAGGTTAACAGGGGAGAATGGTAACGTGGATTTTTACCTTTACGGCTGTATATCCAGGGTACGGTATCTTCCGGTTTGAGTGGTTCGGCCACATTCTTTTTTGCATCAAAATGATGGTAAGGGGAGTGTATGTTTCCATTCATTATTTCTTCCGGTGGCTGTTCACGTATCGATGCATAAGGAAAATGCTCAATAAAATGGGAAAAGACTTTATTTGAGAATTCTGAAGAAACCTCACCATCAACCTGGAGAATGTACCTGATAATGTCAATATTAAACGGATCCGATAAAAAACATTTTTCCAGAAGCTCCTCGCCGCCCTTATCACACCTGTCAACCATTTCTTTTGCTTTATTAAAATCACTCAATAATGACATTATTCCTCCCCGGTGTCCAGAGAGGTTAAAACCCCTTTGCCCGAAGCTGTAAGGACAAGCCGTTCACATACAGACACATCATGATACTCTTTTTTCGACGAATTCCTGTAATCACCCGGTATGTTTATATAAATAAAACCTTCATCATCTTTTGTTGTATATTGTTGTTTTAAAGCACATAACCGGGGGTCGGAAGACTCAATATACCCACACCCCGTAAGACGGTCTACTATAGCCGTCATCCGGTCAAAGGAACCGGAAAACTCATCATAAGGCGGCTGCTTTTCTGCCAGATACTTTTGTAATTCCGGGAATTCCGTAAAAGGCGGTTTTGATGTCATGATAAACTGAAGAACACCCCACCCGGTAAACGTATCGTACCGTCCACCCGGTCCGAAATCCACCCGGATAAACCTGCCATCTGAATGGTAAAGATCGCACTCATATCCATGGAAAAAGTATTCCCAGCCTGTTCCTGATATTGTACCGGACTGCTCACAGCGGGGCTGCATTACCCAGGAATAAAATACATCTTCCGAGACTGTACCCAGGGATGTGGCAAGGGCAGGAACAAGGTCAAGCTGATATGCCACCACCTGTCCGCATGCTTTGAGGAAGCTGATTTCATAACCGGACAGCTGATTTTCCCTTCTCTTTATTTTCATATGTACTTATTATAGATTACCCGGGAAAAAAAATCCACCCCGTTTACCCGGGATCGCAGACTATCAATGAGAGCAATGTTAGAATTCCCGGCAAGCTTTTTAGAAGAAAAATCCTGAATATTATTTATTATTGGAGGTTCTTGCAGAAATTCCTTAAATACTATTGAATTAATGTATTCTCTCCCTGTCCACTTAAGACAATTACTTTTTTTTTCATAAGATCTCTCATGAGTCCTACCATATATATCTCTGCCTCTTTAATGTCCTTTTCTGTAACCGGGGTCATATACGCTATTTCTTCCTTTACATAATTCATGGACCTTTTATTCATATTCATGAAAACCCTTTTCTGAACTTTTTTATTATTTACTAAAGCAACAGCTAACTTTCTTGAATCCGCATTCCTTAATATAAGCTGAATATGACGGTCAATAAACTTTAGAATATCATTAAATTCAATAAGATAGGGTTCAAGGCGCTTAAATTGTTCAGGTTCGTTCTCTTTCAAAATAGTAATCATTTTTTGTCTTTCTTTTAAAGAAGCCAGATCAAGTATATTGATAAGAGTATCATCACTATGAAAATCGATTTTCTCACTTTTTTTATAACTTTCAGTTTTTTCCTGTAGATCATGGACTATTCCCTGTAGATGTAAAATAGTATTTTCCATATCCCCGATATCAGGGAATACCTCTTTTAAATTAATAATGTTACTTAGAATCTTTTTTCGTCTTTCTAAAGGTATTTTATTAATAATTTCCAGGCCGGTAGATGGTTTTGCCAGGGTAATTATAACAGCTATCATTATATCTGATTGGTCCAGTAAAAACGGGAATAAATTTTTTCAAACAGTGTACCTTATAAACTACTATCGTGCCTCAACGGATGTTGAGGAGTATTCATAAAACTTCCCTACCGTATTAATGAAAGAGAAGTCCTGTTTTTTTACAGGGCTTCTCTTTATGGTCTTGATGGTGAATATGAACTGCTTTAACAGAATTCAGTGATCAAGCCAATATAATACTGTGCAATTACAAGAGCGTCAATAATATTTATGGAACCATCACAATTCACGTCGGCATTTTCCGGATGAAAATTTGCCGGGTTCAGACCTACATAATACTGTGCAATAAGAAGGGCATCGATAATGTCCACTTCCCCGCTACCGTTCACATCCCCGGCAGAGGTAACATTACTGCCACCGTAATATTCAAATGCCCCGAGTTCTTTACCATTTCTATAAAAGAAGCTGCAAGGGAGGAATTGCACTCTTTCATCACCATATTTTTATCGTGAGGGTAAAGGAAAAAAATGTATACGTATAGAACTTTTCATTATTTTTGAATAAGAATAATGAAAAATAAAGGGTAATCCGAAACTGAAGTAAAAGACTCAAAAGAATCTGAAAGGCATAGCCTTTATAATCAATATAATAAGGAAGAAATAGACCACCTCCAAAGGAGGAGGTTTCCTTTTGATAATGAAAGGTATGGTAAGGAAATAACAGGATGAAAAAGGAAAAGGAATGGGAGACAAGGAAATCAAGAATTGATACCCGGCTGAAAGCCCTAATTCCCTGGGATTGAGTGCTATAAATTTCTTACCGGATTATTTATTTTCATCAGATAACGCAAATCAATTCATAATTACCAGTCATCACCCGTATATTATCAATAACATTCCGATAGAATACTGGCTCGTTTTACACAGGAAAGGAAGTGATGTCCGGATAAAATCAGGAAAAGAACTCAAGTTGAAATATGGTAAATCAAAATAACAGCATTTTATTCAATTGATTAATGATCCTTTTTATAAGAATGGTATGGAATGAATTATTACATAGTAGTGGAAGGTGAAACGGAAATAGAAGTGTATAAATCCTGGATATGCAGCCGGAATCCCGGATTGTCATATGTAAATTCTATAGAAGAGATCCGGGATAATCATTTTTTTATACTATCCGGTAAGGGATACCCGCAGTATTTTAATATGATTGAAGCAGGAATAGAAGATGTCAGACAATATCCGCATATAAATTACCTGGTTGCTGCCGTTGATTCGGAACTCCTGTATTGTGGCTTCCTGCTCTGTTGAAACGTCCGTTGCCCGCACTTTAATAAAACTTGTGACCGGTCTGGCGGTTCCGTCAATAACAGAACCGGCTGTACAGAGTCAGGATAGATCGCATAACTAATCTTCGACGACGTTGAACACATGTCCGAAATCCAGCGGGATCGATGCAAGGGTTTCCATTCCTATTATTTCTTTATCCTGTTTTTCTGTTTTAAGAAACAGGCTGCCCCTGAATTCCCTTTTAATCTGCTTTATAAAAGATTCCTGCCCGGCATATTTATTGAGTATGACAGAATAGATGGGAATCCCCAGGTCGTCGAGGGTATCCCTTGTCCGGGTGGATTCGGAAAAAGAGAGTTTATCAGGATTAAGAACAAGAAAAATTTGTGTAACAGAAGTATTTTTAATTAAAGATGAAAGTTTTTCGTATGTTTGAATAAGACCATCAATCTTCAACATCACCGGATCTTTCTCTTCGGGTGTGTCCCCTTTTCCTTTTCTGATACGGGTAATAATTTCCTTTTTATCGAGAATACATTTTCGAAACTCTTTTAATTCTTTAAGCCATAAAAGCGATGTCTGGGGGAGTGCCAGGAACCTTAAGGTAAGAGCTGTCGGGGGTGTATCAAAAATAATGTAATCGGAATCTTTATTCTTTTCTATGGTTGACCGTAAAGCCAGGAGTACTGAATATTCCTCCAGGCCGGGAGTGTATTTAAGGGTTTTGAAATATTTCTGGAGATTAAAGGCTTCCTGGTATCGATAGATGGATTTAAAATCCCTTTCTGTATCCCTTAAGTATTTTTTTATCCAGAGATCCAAATCGGTTTCTACTGCCGTTAAGCCGTGAATAATCTCCTTTGGCCGTGATCCCAGGGGAATTTTAAAAATATCGTTCAGATTGTGGGCCGGGTCTATGGAATTAAGAAAGACCTTCTGTTTGTTTCTTGCCAACTGAAGGGCAAAGAGTGCAGAATGGGTGGATTTGCCAACTCCTCCTTTTCCGATAAAAAAAAGAATTTTCATCTGTTTCCCCTTTTTTTCAAGATCCGGCCAGGTATAACCACTGTTCAGGGTTCTCCCAGTACAGATACGATTTCGGCCAGGGCATCATGGGCTAAACCGATTCTTGTAAACATGGTTTTAAACTCATTCTGCATTAATGGGAGAAGCTGGATAGTAATCTGGGCCGGCGGTGAAGGCATACCGGTAAAGGAACCGAATAACAGAAGGCAGAAAATATTTTCCAGTTCCCTTAATTCAAATTCAAGCATATCGGTGGCTTTTGCCCTGTTTATGGTATCGACCTGTTTGATAAATGAAAGGATCTTTTTAAACACAGAATTCTTTTTCATCTATTCAATATCCGGTATAATTTCAGGTAATTGCATAGTATTTTAACTCGCCGGCAATTTTTTTCACCGAAGGGAGGGACGAATAAATACCATAAAGTGCCGCAATAACAGAACCATAAAGATAGAGTTTCGGAACAAGAAAAAGATAAGCAAGATTTGCCGGTAAAGTAGAAAGAAGTGAGATAATCATATTGTATTGCTGAAGATGTGCATAATCCTGGAAACTGGCACTTTTTTTCTTATATACCCGTGAATGGAAAAAAGTTCTTAACAGTATGGGGATGGCAACCCCGGTGATGACCGACATAATGAAAAGAAACAACCCCCATATCATAAGTGAACCGAAAGGAGGACTTACCGTTATCTTTGCCAGGTAGTGTGTGATAATAGTAATACTGAAAAATACTATAGCGCCTCCTGTTATTATCCAGAAAATGATTCTTAACTTTTTTAAGAGTTTTAGTATTATTTCCTCCATCTTTTTAATCCCAATTAAAAATTACAGGTGTGGAAAATAAAAATATTCCACACCTGTAAATACTGTTTCTATGAACAGACAATTTAAGCTGTTTCAACCAGGGGTTTCGGCTTTATAAAGAAACTCGAAACACCTTCGACGATTAACCAGGCAACAATAGCCATTATTATTGCATTACTGATAAGAAGAAGGTAGTTGCCCTGGCTTACAAAACTTATTTCATTCATAATCAAAGCCCAGCTTGTCATAACCACCATAAAAACACAGGGGATACCGGTAATAAGGTATTTAAGTCCTCCTTTGGTTTTCAGATAGAGGGTGATTGTTATAAGGGCAAGCCCGGCAAGTGCCTGGTTTACCGCTCCAAAGAGGGGCCAGAGAGTCATGGCTCCAGAACCCGATGCCCCTGCAGAAAAGGCAAGGAGCGCTGCCGTGAGTACGGCAAATGCAGTGGCCACATATTTATTCTCAAAAACCTTTATTTTAATATCCGCTGCCAGTTCCTGGACCACATAACGCTGAATTCTTGTTGCCGTATCCAGGGTGGTTCCTGCAAAGGAAGCCACAAAAACACCCATGATGATTATTCCGATGGATTTGGGAATTCCGATCGTGGCTACCATGTTTGCTGCACCTTCAACAAAAGCACCTACCTTTGCTCCCAGACCATTTGCACCGGCCCAGGATTGATAGTGAGCTGTCCATGCAGCTGTTCCCGAAAGGATGGAACCGTCTTTTGCCTGGTATGCCATTCCTATACCCGCTGCCACGGCAACAATGGCAAGCGTGGCCAAAACCCCTTCAAGCATCATTGAACCAAATCCGACAAAAAGGGCATCCCCTTCCTTTGTCACCTGTTTACTGGAGGTACCGGAAGCCACAAGGGAGTGGAATCCGGAAATCGCCCCGCAGGCTATGGTGATAAAGAGGAATGGCCACATCGAAGGGGCCCCGGCCGGATTTGCCTGAACAACCGGTGCAACGATTTTCAATTTTCCCGTAAAAGCGGCAACAAGTGCACCGACTACAATAAGGGCCATGGCAATATATAATTGATGAGAGTTAATATAATCCCTCGGCTGTAAAAGGGTAGTAACTGCAAGGGTTGATGCAATGAAACAATAGATGAACAAAATAATACTCCAGACCCCGACAGCAGGAATTCCCAGAATGGCGGGCATGGTAAAAGGCAGGAAATAACCAAGAATAACCGTTATATACATAGTAGCAACTGCCAGGATTGAAAAAAGCAGGACATTGCCGCCCTTTTTATAGATAATGTAACCCAATAAGATTGCAATCGGTATTTCACACCATACAGGAAACACGGATTGTGGATACATACTGAAAACAATTGCAATAATAAGACCGAATATAGCGAGTACTATCCACAATTCGAACAATACAATAAGAAAAAAGAGTGTACGCATCCTCGGATTTGCATATCTGGCTGTATATTCAGATATGGATTTACCCTTATTCCTTAAGGAAATAACCAGCGCACCAAAATCATGAACCGCACCCATAACAACCGTCCCGACTAAAACCCAGATCAAAGCCGGGAGCCAGCCCCAGATGATTCCTATTGCCGGTCCGACGATTGGGCCCGTTCCTGCGATAGAAGTAAAATGATGACCAAAAATTATTCCCTTTTTTGTTGGAACATAATCTTTTCCATCTTCCAATTCCACGGCAGGTGTTTTGTTATCATCACTTAATTTAAAAATTTTCTGTCCAATAAATTTACCATAAAGTTTGTATGCAATTAAATAGCCGGCAAAAGCGATGACCATAATCAAGACTGCATCCATAAGACCTCCTTTTCGTTATTTATTTTAGTTAATTTTCATGTACATTAGAAATTTTATACCGGTTCTTGTCAAGGCAGTGTGGAAAAAATTTTACAGATTACTTCTCTCAGCCATTCATATTTTTCTGCAAGCCGGATGCATCAATCATACTATTATATATGGCCACTGTTCTATTTCAACCCGGATTTCCCTCTTCTTTCTTAATCCAGGCCCTTACAAACCGGGCTTCTTCAAAACTCACCTCACCGTCAAAATACTCGACAACAGGGGTAAGGTGCCAGGTATCATACCGTACCATAACCTCCCGGATCATGGACAGCTTTCCCGGGTCTACAAGACGGGTGATATCCACCTCATATCCCATCAAGATAGATTGCTCCAGGTGTCCTGCAATAGTCGATACCGCCAGTCCGCGTTTTTGTGCAATTTCATCCACGGAAAAGCCCTGGTAAAAAAGTTCCAGCGATATGTCCACTGTCTCCCCTTTTTTCTTTTTTAATTCCTGCTTTTGTACCGGCCTTTCCGGGATACGGATATAAGGATGTTCTTTTATATATGCGTTGATTTCAGAAATAAAAGCTGCTCCATAGGTATTCAGTTTTTTTTCACCGACCCCGGCCACTTTAAGGAAACTCCCGGGATCTGCCGGAAAATAGGAAGCCATTTCATGTAAAGCTCTGTCAGAAAAAATAATATAGGGGGGAACATGATGCTCCTGTGCAAGTTTTTTACGCAATATCTTTAACCGTTCAAAAAGCTCCTGGTGAACTTCGATCTCATTCCCGGATGGAGAGGTTGTTTCCGTAACTTCCTTTATTACTGCAAATGCCTTTTCCCTGCCAAACAATACCTCCAGTCCCGTTTTACTCATTTTAAGTACCGGATACCTGTCACCTTCCTGGAGGATAAGCCCCTTTGCTAAAAGTTCATCGACAATAAAACGCCAGTGACTTTTTTCTTTATTTTTCCCTATTCTGTATGTTTTTAGCCGGTCATGCCCGCATTCCCGTATTCTTTTCGTATCTGCACCCCGGACAATATCAATGATATGTCCTGCACCAAACCGTTCACCGGACCTTATGATGGCAGACATAATCATCTGTGCATCGGTGGTAATCTCCATACTTTTAAGATTACTTATACAGATATCACAGGTATTGCATTTTTCTTCCCCATATGTTTCACCGAAATAAGCAAGGAGTTGCTTTCTCCGGCAGACATATTGTGAGGCATATCGTGTAATCTGGTTCAGTTTGTTCACTGCGGAACTTCTTTCTGTGTCATTTTCGATCCGGTCCAGAAAATAACGAATCTTCGGGATATCCCCCCTCCCGAAAAGAAGCAGGCAATGGGCTTTCTCCCCGTCTCTCCCGGCACGGCCTGTTTCCTGGTAATAACCTTCTATATTCTTGGGCAGGTCGGCGTGAATAATAAACCGGACATTGGATTTGTCGATTCCCATGCCGAATGCAATCGTAGCCACCATCACCTGGATTTCGTCGTTGTTAAAGGCATCCTGGCTTCTTTTCCGTTCCTCCTGATCAAGCCCGGCATGATAACAGGATGCCTTGATACCATTCGCCGTGAGAAAAAAAGCAAGTTCCTCCACAGATTTACGTGTGGTCCTGTAGATAATCCCGGGTTCATTCCTGTGTTCAGCAAGGAACCCCATGACCTGTGTTTCCACATCCTGTTTCTTTTCCACCCGGTAAAAGAGGTTTGGCCTGTTAAATGAAGCACGAACCTGGAAAGGGCTTTTAAGCCCGAGTTTTTCCGTTACATCCTGCTGTACTTTCATGGTCGCAGTGGCAGTAAATGCCCCGATCGGCACACCGGGGAAATGGACTCTTAAACCGGAAAGGTTCAGGTAATCCGGCCGGAAATCATGTCCCCACTCGGAAATACAGTGTGCTTCGTCGATGGCAAACAGCGAGATTGGGATATTCTTGAGCAGGTTAAAAAATGAATCGATGGAAAAACGTTCCGGTGCAATGTAAAGCATTTCCAGCCGGTGTTCCCGGAGTTTCTGTATGATATCCCGGGATTCTTCAAAGCCAAGGGAACTGTTGATGTAAGCAGCTTTTATACCGTTTTCCCGGGCAGCATCCACCTGGTCCTTCATCAGGGAGATAAGAGGACTTACCACCACCACGGTCCCTTCCATCAGCTTTGCCGGGAGCTGGTAGCAGAGGGACTTCCCGCCTCCCGTGGGCATCACGGCAAAAACGTCCCGCTTTTCCAGGATGTGTGATATGATCTCCTCCTGGAAGGAGCGGAATGCGGAAAAGCCGAAGGTGGTTTTAAGGGTTTCGAGCAAGATGTTTCTCCCATCCCATTTGTCATTTAAAAACCGGCCACGAGGTGATGTCCAGTCTGATTGTATTATACTCTTCATATATAATTAATTAAAGGGGTAAAGTTATCTCCCGCCTTTTGGGAAAGGAATTTTTTTAAGAAATTTGGCGGGTTTTATTAATTTTTATTCGATTTTCAGCATTTTTAAATATTCCTTGACTTCCAATTCAAACAAGGAAAATCCCCACATTTTATGAATTACATTTATGCAAAAAAAGCATTTCATGAAAATGCTGTATGAGTTCCGACGATATATATTCAATATCTCTCTTTACAATAAGCTTATTCAATATATAATTAAAAGCCTGTATAATATTCTCTACTTCTTTCTGTAAATATTCTTTACTGGGAGGTATTTGAGCACCATTTTGTAAAGCCTCTATTTCCTTGATTGAAAGAGTATTTCCCTCTATAGCTGTTGTCGCATGAGCTCCTTTTATAAGGGAAACCTGTAATAATCTTTTCCTGTTTTCCGGCATAATCGGGGTATTTGATATAGCCTTGATAAAGGAAATACATTCTCCCAGAAGGATTGCAGATGCTTCCGAAAACTGCCAGTTCCTGGTAAAACAAATGTGATTACAGGTATTGTGAAATTGTTTCATTCTTTCTGAAAGAATAACTGTCCAGAAAAGAAAAGTCAATATTATTTTATTTAATGTCCATATTATTTTATAAGATTGTCCGATTCTGGTGTAATATAATTCATTATCTTATTGTAAATTATACAGTTTAAACAAGAATATGTCTTGGAAGTTGTCTGTCAGATATAGAAATTTGTCTCAATTATTGTCTATTATCACATCAGATCGCAATTGTCCCTTTCGATGTTTTTTAATAAAAGCAAATATCTTTGAAAGAACCTGGTAGATATGAGTACTTCTAATGTATCGTGAAATGAGTGTCAAACCTGCCCGGCTTGATAAGCAATCATTTGTTACTTCAATCCGGTCGATTTTATTCTTGACATTATTGTTTTTTTCATTTATACTCATTTCACCTTCTTGGTGATGCTATTAGTTTTCTAACTCATTTCACTATAAAGAGGTGTTTTTTTCAAGTGAAAAAATCGCTCAGAGTAGGTGGTAGTTGATTTCAAAGTTCGAGATTGAGGCAGGCAATGGTCACGGTTATTGTCATTAATCTATATCTTATGACATAGCGTTGGCTACGCCCACAACCCAATTAACAGGCTGTCCAGGTTCTTTTCAGTATGCTGGTCTCTTTAACCTGGCGGCCAACGCTTTGTTATTTTGCTTAAAATCTTGCTATTTTAACAAGATTTTAAGTCAAAATAATATACACGATACCGATAGCCCGGACCAGGGTAGTAATGTTTGCCAGGGAGGGTGAAATAAACAGGTATTGTAATCTATAAAATAATAGAAAAATCGTCTTTCTCTACCCATGCGGACGACGAATGGTGAAGCATAGAATACTATAAGAAGTAAATAAATGTGAAAAAATATGGAGGTTATAAATGAAGAAAGTTTTTTTTATATTAATTGCGTTTATAATGATGTTCCCTTTGTATTCCCAGAATCAATATGTACTCAATGTGTCTGCCGAGTGGATGGACACCTTTGCAACACCAGTCACTTTTACGGGAGATTACAATGGTGAGGCGATGACTTCTTTTAGTATTGGTCCATATAATCAGCCCTTTACCGTGACCCTTACAATAGTTAATGAATATGAGAATGCCCTTGCAGCAAACCTTGTATTTACAAAATGGAATATTGCTGCTGATGACAGCTTTTCTATTACTGTCACTGTTAATGATTCAAATCCGGTAGTGGACGCTGTTGCATGGTACGCGAACATTGAACCGACACCCCCGGCTCTGCCCGACGATAGTATCGGTACTGTCTGGCTTGAACCGCCACAAAAGATTGTAAGCGCGGGATCTGCCTTTGAGTGGGAAGTCCATGTGAATACCGGGAACCAGATGCTTGCAGCCTATGACATTGAAATTATGTGGCCTGTTCCCCAGGGCGGGGTGATTATGTATGTAGATACCTCTATTGGAATCAATGGGGTGGAAGCTGGAGCCGATGGATTTGTGGCTGCCGCGGGCGCAGAAGCGCCGGGGATTATTGTGATAAGCGGGTTTGATGCCCGGGGTACCGGCCCTTCGGATGATCTTCACCTCTGTACTGTCCATTTTATTGCCAGCCAGCGAGGAGTGAACGGAGCAGTTGTGGATATTATAGTCAATACCCTGGTTGATACATCAACTATGAATATTGGGATTCCCACGGGAATCGGCGGGACGATAATCGTGGAAGAGGATTTTATACTCGGTGATGTTAATGAAGATGGTAAAATAGATATTGTAGACGCTTTACTCGTTGCCCAGTATTATGTGGACCTTGATCCTGAAAACTACACCGCACCCCTGGAAGCCGGGGACTCTGACCAGGATGGGGATGTGGATATTATCGATGCCCTGATGATCGCCCAGTATTATGTGGGTGTCTGTGACTGTCCATATTTTCCGCCTAAATAATTACAAACAAAAAGTTCGCATGGACAAAGTTTAGAGCAGGGGTTCCCTCCGGCTGCTGGGCAGATGGGTATAATCCGAATAATCAATGGTATGGTAACTGTGCCAACGGCAATACAATCAAAACCGCCCGGGAATGGGTGGCAGGATGAACCGGAATATACAGTGATGTCCAGTCTGATTGTATTATACTCTTCATATATAAGAACATAGCTCCGTAAATTATTTAATGGAAGAAAAGGGAAAACACCGATTACAATAGATTACACAGAAATAGATAGAAAAATCTGTGTAATCGTGATATTATCTTGCCATTCTTGCTATTTCTTTTGCAATAAGGTCTTTTCTTGCCATACTCGACGATATATATTTTATTGGCCGTCCCTGAATTATTGCTTCAGATTTTGATGCTTCCCGTAATTCTTTTGTTATCTTCTCCGCAAAAGGCCCAAAATTTTTAAGTAATATATCTTTTGTATATAAAAATTCCATCATACCGGGGGTATGTTGAAGATATCGTAAGGTCCCTTTAAAAATGAGTCTATCAAATCCGCTTAAAATCCCCGTGACTTTTTTTTGATTTTGTTGTATAAATAAGTTCATGAGAATCCCTTTCTTTATATAGAATTTATGTTAAATATTTATATCAGAAAGTGGATTCTCATTCTATTGTTTTCTTTGCAATTCCCCTTTGAAGAGTTATTCACTTGGGACCACTAATATATGTATTAAAACGACCAATACCTTATGGGGGTATGGGGGCTGGACCCCCATGATTGGATCTTTTTAGTAGCCATTTCTTTGAGTTGTGGTTTTAGCTTTTTCATATATCGCCTACTATTATAGTCATTCAATCATTTCATTTATAGATTGAAGGGCTTGCTATTTAAAAGAAGTATGTTGTAAAAAGAAAATATAAACTAATTGGTATTTAATAAATCAGATATTGTCGTCATATCTTAATGGAGGTTGGTTGCGGCCGTAGGCCGCGCT
>JAFGQK010000376.1 GCA_016935735.1 Spirochaetales bacterium
TTCTTCTTCATTCAGTGTTTTCCGTGTATTCAGTGGTTCTATTTTTTATGTCAAGTAGTTTTGCCTGTTTTCGAATTCCCCCCCAAGACTTTTAAGTGAAAAATCACGAAATTTGTACGTAAGCGGATTTTTTTTATGAGTCCTGCTCCGAACCGATTTTCCTTTCCGGGTTATGAAATAGAATGTCACATTTCAACGTGTAATTTATTCCCTGCGGACATGTTCAACCCTTCCCTGTCAGCACGAATGCTGCCCAGAAATAGGGATGCCGGTACCTGTCCTGTTCCATCATGAAAAGACGTGCCTGCCTTAAGGCTGCTGCACAGGACATACCCGCCTTTATGTTCCTGTAAAATTCGGACATGAAAACGGAGGCGGATTCATCGTGGATACTCCAGAGGCTGGCAATAACCGAAGAAGCACCCGCATACATCCATGCACGGGTTAATCCGATAATACCTTCTCCTTCAACGTATTCTCCCAGCTTTGTTTTACATGCGGATAAGATCACAAGATCCGCATGGGTTTCCAGGTTAAAGATTTCCCGGACCTGGAGAAAGCCGTCTTCCCCGGGGTCATTATCCTGGGTAAGTACCAGACCGGACATATACGGACTCTCTTCATTTATAATGCTGTGAGTGGCAAAATGGATATATGTATACCTATCCAGGGCACCGGGCTGCTTGATCCGTTCTTCCTGTGCATCCTGTCCGCATAATATCAATTTTTCCGGGAAAAAATTGCCGATTTCCATAACTTCCCGCTGGCTATAGGGCAGGGAGGGTAAATCCGACAGTGAAAACAGGGCAAAGAACAGGTTGCCGGTGTCGATCCCGGTAATTACGGTACCGGGTGTTTCCGTGTTTCCTGCCGGATCACCCACTGCAAGTAAAATATCCTTTCCTGCTGATTCACTGTGTGGCTTTGTCTTTTCCCCGCTGTAAAGATGAAAGAGAATTGTTGCGGACTGCACATACTGGATGTTGTATTGACGGACCAGGTATGCCGGTGTGTCCCGGCTTTCCCGTTCGGATGAGACCAGTACTTCAAACGGAAGATAATGGAGGATTCCGTCCGGGATAATGATGAGCCTGTTGTATTGGGACCCGGGGGGGAGAACCGGTTTTAAAAGCAGGGCGTACAACTGGGAAGCAGGTTCAAAATAGTCATCATTATTTGCCGGTCTTGCAAGAAGGCGGTGCAGGTATAAAACTTTTTCTTCAAGCTCTTTTTTTCCCAGGATCTGCCGTGAAAAATGAAATGAATCTTTTCCTATATACCAGGTAAAAAGGAATTTTTCTGTAAGCTGGTATGCGAGTAAAAGGGTGGATGCATCGGGCAGGTTTTGCCGGATCCGGACAGGAGAAACAGGCCGGGAATACATGATCTGTTCATACCGGGGATTTTCTATGGTTGCCTGAATCAGCATATCCTCGTATTCATTTCCCAGGCACTGCAACTCCTTTCCCAGGCTGTTTACCAATTCTTTATTTTCCTTTCCCGCCGGCTTCTTTAATTCTTCCTGGAGTTGCGTGTTTTTTGAGTTGTATTTCCTCTCGATTTCCGATATACGGGTTGTTAACGCCGGGGCTACACCCTTTTTGATTTTGATCCTGCTTTCTTCCAGCAGGTCAAGCAGGGTCCTCGCTTTTGCCTTTTCCCCATATTCAAATGCCAGATATTCATCCTGTTTACCTGTATCTCCCTGTGCCATTTCATATAAGAGTTCCACAATGGCATTGTACATGCGTCTTTTATTCTGCATAAAACCGGTCTTATGTTTTTCATACTTGAGTCTGCCCCGGATTATTTCCGTCATTTCAATTGATTTTTTAAGATGATGAAAGGCTTTATCATACTGCTTTAGTGCCATAGAACAGATTCCCATTTCTCCTGTAATTTCCGCATTTTCCGCGCTTTCCTTATCCACCAGTGTTTGTGCTTTATGGTAATAGTCAAGTGCCTGTATATAATCACCTTTCAGATAAAATAAAAACCCGATATTTTTATTGGTGATCCCTGCTCCACGTCTATCGCCCGTTTGTTGGCGGTGTGCCAGGGATTGCCGGAAGGCATTCATGGCCTGGTTGTAGTCGCCGGTTTGAGAATAAATTTCACCTATATTATTCAGGATGACAGCTTTGGTCCAGAAGTCTTTATTATCCCCTATAAGTGTCATTGCCTGCGTATAACTATTCAATGCACCTTCATAATCCATTTGCCCCTTAAAAACATCACCCATATTATTCAGAATTTTGATTTCTTCGCCGGGATGTTCGATTTCCCTGCTCAGTTCCAGGGCTTCACTATAATAATCCAGAGCACGTGGATAATCGGAGAGGAATCCATGTAACCTTCCCAGGTTATTGTTAATAAAAATAAGCACCTCTTTGTTTGGAACATCCATTTTCCTGAAATGGACAAGCGCCTGCTGGTAATAGATGAATGATTTTGAATAATCATCCAGATTTTGATACGCTAACCCTGTATTCATTAAAAGAAGCCCTTCGTAGGTGTGATTTTTCAACATCTTTGCAAGGGGAAGCGCCTGCCCGTATTTTTCCAGTGCTTTTTCATAATTCAGGAGCTGGTCATTCGCTATACCCAGGTTTATCAGGGCTGCCGTTTCCCCCTGTTTATCGCCATACATCCGGAAGGAGTGTAAGGCACATTCGTAATATCCGGCTGCAGTCAGACTCTGTCTCTTTATAGAATGGAGTGTGCCTGCTAATTTATACAACCTGCCGGCCGGTTGCTTTACATGACCGGCACAGAGTTTTTCACAGAGATTGAACGCATCATCCATTTTCCCCAGGCAAAAATAAAGGTATGCCAGTCCATAGTCTGCATGAGGAAAATCCCTTTCTTGAAGTCCATGGAAATAAGACTCAAGCAAAGGGGCTGCTTCCCGTAATTTCCCCTGCATTTTATATATATCTACAAGATTTTCATATGCATCGTAGAATCCCGGTTTCAGCAGTATAGCCTGTTTGAAATAGAGAAGGGCAGTATCATAGGCTTTTTGCACTGCACTTAATAATCCAAGTGCCCAGTATGCATACCCATTCTCGTGGTTCTGTTTTACCGACTCATGAAGGAAATCCTCAATCGTCTTTACATTGTTATACTTTAATAGAATTTCCCCGAGGGTTCTGTACGCCCCGTAAAATTCCGGTTGCAGGGTAATAATTTCCC
The DNA here is from genome assembly GCA_016935735.1 of Spirochaetales bacterium. Classification (GTDB taxonomy): domain Bacteria; phylum Spirochaetota; class Spirochaetia; order SZUA-6; family JAFGRV01; genus JAFGRV01. The sequence continues at coordinate 3,196 of JAFGQK010000376.1, forward strand.
TTAAACGTTGTTCGGCTTCTTTATAGTGTCCGGCAACAATCAGGTGAACAGCTTCCTCATGCAGCATGCAGGTCCCGGCTTTATCCTGCGGTACTTCTTCACACAGGGGAATCGAATTATTTGTTTTTGTTTTTCCGGGAGTTCTCTCACAGCTTCCCGATACGAAAGCAGCTATGAGTAATAAATACAAGAGAGGAGACACAATTACTTTGTTTATTATTATGAAAATCCTTACTACTTTTCCCTTCACGGGATTAGTATACAATGGATTATAATAATCCACAAGATTAATCCATTGCATTATTATAAAAGAAGTCCCGCCACACAGGGCAGGGACTTCTTTTATTCAGTCTATTTTCTTTCTTCTACCGTTTCTAACAGGCGGCACCTCCTTTGTTATCTGCAGGCAACAATGCATATCCATATGATGGAATCGATTCTGCCAATTGCCCATTCAAAGAACGCCCGCTGGTGGAATTCACCGGGCTTTGTCTATTGTCCCTTCCTGTTAACGGCAGGCAGCCGTTAACAAAACTCATACTTGCCAATAAAATAATGATACAAACAAACATCTTTTTCATTTATTCCCTCCAGAATTTAAAAATTTTCAATTCCGGATCCGGATACTTTTTTCGTTCTCTGCCCGTTAATAGCCCCATTAACGGATTTCAGGAACAAGCGCGCCTTTCTACCGGCGGCGGGCATGAACAAACTTGTGTTTTGCTGCCGCACCCGGTATAAATAAGATATATGCAAGGAATATGCCATTCTCGCTTTGTGTTGTTAATTCCTTATATCATAAGGAGTTAGATGAAAAGTAAAATAGCTTTTTGCTATGGCAAAAATGCAAAGATCCGGACAAAATTACTGCCCGGTGAAATAATTCCTTGTGATATCCGGAAATAAAGCCTTTTGCAAATTTGCCACAAAAAAAGGAATTTTGCAGGCTGGCAAATGATAAAAGAGTGAATTTATAGCTTTCTGTATACGGAGACTTGACTTATTATATTTTTCTGCTATTATGTACATTAAATGAGATAAATTGCATTGGAAAGATGAAAAAGAATATACTTTTTTCTATTTTACTTATGTTCACCGTTAACCTGCTTTTTACAGACCAGGAGGTCACTTTAAAGAATCAGGAATCATTTCTATCCCTCCTCGATCTTTCACTCGGTTCCGGTATTGAATTCCCCGTCGAACCGGTTTGGGATTTACTGGACCCGGGTATTCCGGTCGCCATCAAAGCCGGATTACCATTACCGTCTTTGCCCTGGTTGCTGTTCCATGCAGATTTTTCTTATACCTATTTACCGCTCATAACGGAAACATCAATCTCATTTTTAAGTCTGGGTGCGGGTTCCGGTATCAATATAGAGATAAATCCCCGGTGGGTTTTTTTACTTTACGGGACAGCCGGCGGATATTATGGTTTTTTTAATGAATCGGCACATAATGCAGAAGGAGGTCCCCGGCAGGGAGGGAGTTTCTATTTTTTAGCCGGCTTTGGACTGGAATTTTATTTAACTCCTATTTTCAGTATGGGATTACAGATTTCCTCGGTAAATTATTATTTCGGGTTACATGAAACCGGTATGGATTTTATACATGTCATACGGGGAGGAATAGGAGGAACTATTCATATTGACGGATTCAGGTGGAAAGTAACCATCGATTCGGTACAATTCAGTGATATTTTCCCGGCACATTATAAATACTATGAAAGTAATTCCGCCGGTACCTGTGTCATCAGGAATAAGGAGCGGTTTCCGGTAAGCGATATATCGGTTACCGTATTTGTTCCGCAGTACATGGACAGGCCGACAAAAATTTCTGTACCTCCTTTCCTTAAGGCCGGACAGGATCGGGAAGTAACCATTACACTCCTCTTTTCAGATAAAGTACGTGACCTTACGGAAAGCAATAAGGTAACTGCGGAAATAGAGATGGAATATACCCTGAATGGAAGAAAGCGGAACTACAAAACATTTACCCCTGTAAGATTACTTAACCGGAATGCCATTACCTGGGACAATGCCGGGAAAGCGGCAGCTTTTGTGACTGCAATAGATTCGAATATATTACAATTCGCAAAACCGGCAGCCGGGACTGCAAAACAAATGGAACCCATTCTCCTGGATGAAAATTTAAGAATTGCAATGGCTGTTTTTAATACCCTTTCTCTCTATGGAATACATTATGTTTCCGATCCGAATAAACCTCTCTATAAAGATGCATCGAAAAATGCGGATATCATCGATTTTCTCCAGTTTCCCGTACAAACCCTCACCTTTAAAGCGGGTGATTGTGATGATTTGACAATTCTCTACTGTACCCTGCTTGAATCCGTAGGCATAGAGACTGCTTTTATCCGGGTACCGGGTCATATCCTCCCCGCGTTCCGGACAAAAATGGATGCAGGTGAGATAGATGCTTTTTTTTATAATACTCATGATTTTATCATGGCAGATAATTCAGCCTGGATTCCTGTGGAAGCAACATTAATCGGGGATTCGTTCCGGGAAGCATGGGAGACCGGTGCAGGGAAATGGCAGGATTCATATAATAAAGGGAAAGCGGAATTCCACCCTGTACACAACTCCTGGAAGACATATGAAGCAGCGGATTTTTCGGTTATTCATTCTTCCCTGGAATTTGTATCTGACCGTGATGTAAAGGAAAAGTATGCGGATGAATTAAAGGATTTTATCCAGGATCAATTATCCACACAAATCGCGGAAATAAAGAACAGGATTGAAAAAAGTGAAAATAAGTCCAATACGATCAATCTCTTAGGAATGCTTTATGCAAAATACGGCTTTTATAATGAGGCGGAAAGTATATTTTTACAGCTCATTGAAAAGGAAGAATCTCTTGCAGCATTGATAAATTTAGGAAATGTGTATTTTATAAAAGGCAGGTATGAAAAGGCCCTGGAACAGTATAAAAAAGCGGAAACATTACATCCGGGTAATGAAATAATAACCAGGGTGCTTGAAAATATTAATGATTGGAATAACGAAAAGCAGCCCGGGGATGATTCCGTAGTCGAATATGCTTTTAAAAAAATAAAAAAACTGGAGTGGTTATATGAAAAAGAATAATTATGTAAACATGAATGCAGGCAGGGGAATCTCTTTTTTTCTATTAACCGGATTGATTTTTTTCGCTTTCTATAACTGTAAGAATCCCATGGGTATTACGATAAAAGAAGAAGTAGAGGATTATTCCAAACCCACATATACCATAACACCTGTAAGCGGGGATGGAATAAGCCGGACAACGAGTGTAAAAATCAAGTTCAGTGAATCCATGGATCCGGGTTCACTAAAAATCAGCGGCACCCTGGCAGCAGAACGGGGAAAAGCGATCTGGTCTGCCAGGAAATCCTCCAACGATACATTAACGATTCATCCGAAAGACAGGTGGACTCATGGGAGTGGTAAAACCCTTGTAATTAATTGCAATGACCTGGATGGGTATGAAGTCCCTGCCATTTCACTCACTTACGGAGTCCTGGACAGGATTGTTTATGTCCATGCCGGAAAGGGGAATGATGATTTTCCCGGCACACCGGACAAACCGAAGAAAACAATTCAGGCAGCGGTTGATCTTGCTGAAAGATATTATGATGAAGCAGAAGTGCATGTGGCAGAGGGGATGTACTTAGTTGGTACACCTATAACTATTAGGAAATCAATTTTTTTATACGGTGAATATAATGTTGATGCCTGGAAGACAAAACAAAATGATTCTGATTGGTCAATCAATGAAGATATAAATTCTATTTTCCCTACCCAAATTTACTCACTATATGAATCAACCGGAGAAAAAGATGATCCATATTGGACTATCTTCATCTTGAATAGTTATGGATCGATGTTAGAAGGTTTCCATATCCAGGGAGGATCAGGTACAAAATCTAATGCAATTGCAATAGTTTCTGGATCATCAATTATATGTAATAATTATATTCAAGGTGGAAAAGGAGATAACCAGATTGATACAATTCTAATTACAAATTCTATTGCAGAAATTAAAAATAATTATATTTATGGAGGAATTACAAGTACAGAAATGACATTACTAACAATAGATACTTCTAATGTAATAGTAAAGGATAATCATTTTGATACAGGTATAGGAGAAGAATCCCATGTGATATCAAATATAAATTCAGCACCACTTATAATAAATAACAAAATAAGTAGTAATTTTAATTTTAAAAAATTTTATGGAATAGCTAATTTAAAATCTAATTGTTTTATTATAAATAATATTATTTCAGGAGGAGAAATAGGAGAAGTAGGAGATAATCCAGATACTATTGAAGCTATAGGTATATATAATGAAGAATCATCTCCTTATATTTTAAATAATACTATTTGTAGTGGGTTGTCAATTAACATATCATATGCAATTTATAATCGATTTGGTTCTTCTCCACATATAGAAAATAATCTTATTTTTACAAAAGATTCCAGGGGAGAATGTACGGGAATTGCTCAGGTAGACAGCAAACCTAATTCAATTAAAAATAATAATATTTTTGATTGCTATAATATTCATAAAGAAGCAAATATATTATATGTTGATAATACGGCTAAATTAGCTTACTCAATAGCAGAAACTCTTAATTCACTTTCATTTGCCAGTGGTAATGTCTCTCTTGATCCGGCTTTTGTGGATAACGATGGCGGGGACTTTCACTTAACAGCATCTTCACCTATAGAAGTCCGCCAGGGAGGATTGGATCTATCTGCCCAATTCACGGAAGATAAGGATGGAAACAAGAGAACAGCAGTACTTTCCGGAAGCCCAGCCAATGAAGATGCTGCCGGATGGTCAATGGGCGCTTATGAGTCTGATTAGTATCTCCGGTATTCATGGATTTGTTTTAACATCATACTATTATAGAGGTATCCAACTTTCTAAAACATCATTTTTGTTTAAAAAATTTTCTATAATAGGAGGGCAGCCTGGAAAAAGATATTGTATTATATATAAATGGACTCTTTGTTTCACCTGAACTGTCAAAGCTTTTAAAAATACCAATGATCGTAATATACGTATCCGTGGAATCGGTGTAAAGAATTGCCCCGAACGAACCTGTAATGATATCGGTTGTCCATGTCTCGATTGTTATTATCGCTTTACAATCACTATCAGCGATATAATATATATTTCCTGACTCATCACAATAAAATATCGAAGCATCATTGTTTGTACTATTATATTCACCTGGTACATTTGTATTAATCAGGATATATAACTCTTTCATTTCATCTGATCCGTCAATCGCCCGGAAGATGTTTATATAGTATTCTTCACCTTTTACAAATCCTTTTTCATCTCCCCCAAGGCCCATCCATAATACTGGTTCACTATCATCTATTGAAAAATAAACATAGTTATATTTTATCAATGGCGTCGCAGTGGGCTCTGGAGTTTCAGTTGGTATTGCAGTCGGTTCCGGCGTATCTGTCGGCACCGGAGTATCCGTCGGTACAGGTGTGGGCGTTTCAGTCGGTTCCTCGATCTCCATTATATATTCTGCCCTCACAGTATCCGATTTCCCGGCTCCCTCCTTTTCTGCATATGCTTTTATTATGATAGTTTCTAATATATATATAGAATCGCCGTACACATCAGAAGTCTGTACAGGATCTGTCCCGTCCAGGGTATAATAAATAGTTACACCGGGTGTATTACACAAAATTTCCACATTTCTCGCTTCTGAATATGTTCCCCCCGGGGGAGAAAACACAGGATTGACAATGTTATCAACATCCGCTTCCTCAACAACCGGACAGTTTAAGAAAAAGAAAGAAAAGAACAATATACTGGTAATTTTTATAAAAATAAAAGCCTTTTTTTTAAAATACATACCCTTTATAAACTCCTTTTTATATAAAATCACTCATTCTTTTCCATAATCCATTCCAGTTCTTTCCGCTTTTCATCATCCTGTACATCCCCCAGGAAGGTATTCGGCTTTTCTACATACGTAACATAACAATTGTGGCTGCGGTCGATTCTGATTATTTCATTCAGTAAATTGGTTTTTATTGATTCCTCCCGGTTTGTATCATGGTTCCCCTTATTGAATGAAGAAAAGTATTGCTTTATGAATTTTTCAAGTTTCTTTTGCCTTTTATTTACAGCAAGAATATAAAGATTCCTGATGCGGGTATTTTGTTCCAGGGAAAACCACTGGTCATTTTCCGGGGGGATTGAATAGATGGTATCCGGGCTTAAGCTGGTACGGAGAGAATTCATGTTTTCCGGGAATAGTAAGAGGATATTACCGTCCGTATCATAGAGAAAGATATAGATATATGTAATTCCCGAAGTTTTGAATTGGATTTTATAGTGAATTCCGGCTGTTATTTCGAAAATTTCATTATATTGCAATACTTTTATATTCCCGGCCGGATCTTTGCATAAAAACTCCCAGGTAACGGCAGGATTCATTTTTTCCTGTAATTTCGATTGTTCCTGATTACCGGCAGGAAAGATACTTTGAGGAAGCAGAAATAAAGTACATATAAAGAACGTTATTCTTTTTATTTTATACCTCATAATAAACATACTAAATAAAAAAAATGTTTTTATAAAGTACTATATCTCCTGTTTTGTATTTTGTCAAGTATTTCTATGTTCAGGGGTGCGAACGCCATAACAGGTTTTAAAAACCACGGAACACACTGAATACACAGAAATAAAAGACCGAAAATAAAATAATGAAA
>JAFGQK010000377.1 GCA_016935735.1 Spirochaetales bacterium
TTTATATGATAAATGAAGGAGGTAACCATGGAAGCAATAAAAAAATATATTTATATTGATTCCGATATAATAAAAATTCCGGAATTAAAAAAATTTATCGGTAAACATATGGAACTCATTTTAATTGCAGAGGAAAATGAGGAAAATATAAAGAAAAAAATAACTGTTCAGCAATTCCTTGATAAATGGACAGGTTTTCTTGGTGAAAAGACAGGAAAAGATCAGAAATTACACTATCTTAAGGATAAATATAAATAATGAATATATTAATAGATACCAATATCATTCTTGATATTGCTTTTAAAAGAAAACCTCATTATGAAAATGCCGGAAGAATATTATTACATATAGAATCCAATAGAATTCCTTAATTCTATTATTCAGACATGAACATTAAAAAAAATTCTTGTTTCCTCTACTTTGACCCATAATCCCCCGGGGTGGTTCTATTGATAAAAGGAATTTCACAATACTCTGCAATGATAGTTCCGGTTTTCACAAGGGTTTTCCCTGTAAAGGAGCCCCTGGTTTCGATATTGATTTTTTTTTCGTCATGAAAGCAAAGGGACAGCAGCCATACATGCTGGCCCGGGAGTTTATGAAAGAAGCTTTTCACATTCCCGCCTTTCAGGTAATGGATAAGTTCAACAGCTTTTACATCACGGAAAGAAAAGCTTTTTGTTTTATGCAGGAAAACCAACCCGGTCTTATAAAAAACCCGCTCCTTGTTTTTATCAAATACCCATTGTTCATGATACAATGCAGCAAAAAGCGATAAAAACGCAACCAGGAGGGGGATAATATTCTTTGGGGAGAAAAAGGCATTCACATCCGGGGAAAAAAGGATAAGAGGAACCAGGATGATAAGGCCAATACTCAAAAGGATAAGCCGGTAAAACAGGGGAACCCCATACCCTACCCTCCCGTCCCGGTATTTTTTCAGTGTCAAATGTAAGGGAAACAATGAAGGTATAGTACTACACAAAAAGTGAAAGCTCAAGATTTTTTCACCGGTTCGGGGATTTATTTTCATCAATATATTAAAATACATATTTAACATCCCATGGCAAATTTGTATTGACATTACATTCATCACCATCTATGCTTTTAGTGATGGAAAATCTCTATATACAGAGGGAAATAGAACCGGTAGTACAGCATTATGTCCCCCAGTTCCCTGCCATTGCATTAAGCGGCCCCAGACAGTCGGGGAAATCGACACTCTTAAAACATCTTTTCAGCAAAACCTATCGATATATTACCTTTGACGATCCTCTGGTTATTGAACAGGCCCGTTCGGATCCTGTTTTTTTCCTGGATAATGCAGGTGACCGTATTATTCTGGACGAAATACAGTATGTACCGGAAATCCTCTCATACATCAAAATGAGAATCGATGATAACAGGAATAAAAAAGGACGTTTCATTTTTACCGGATCGCAGAAATTCCCTTTAATAAAAAACCTGGGTGACTCTCTTGCAGGGCGGATCGGTCTTCTGGAACTCCTCCCATTCAGCTCAGAGGAAAAAAAGCAGATCCCGCATCCGGGTATATCATTCGACGAAACGGAAAATCTGTTTGTTCATGCGTGTCTTGCCGGTTCTTTTCCCGAACCCGTAATTGCACAGATGGATATCAATGCCTGGTACAGTTCGTATTTGCAGACCTATCTTGAAAGGGACATCCGGACAATTCACAATATCGGCGGCTTACGGGATTTTCAACTTTTTTTAAAGCTTCTCGCTTCACGATGCGCACAGACGTTGAATCTTTCCGGCTTTTCCCGGGATACCGGTATTTCCATCCAGACATTAAAGCGGTGGATATCCGTTCTGGAAGCAGGTCTTGTCATTTATCTCCTTCCCCCGTATTATAACAACCTGGGGAAAAGAATTACAAAATCCCCGAAGCTTTATTTTCTTGACTGCGGTCTTGTCTGTCACCTGGCCGGTATCCGGTCAAAAGAACATCTGCTAAACGGACCAATGGCAGGAACCCTGTTTGAAAACTTCTGTATCCAGGAAACGGTAAAGACATATATGAACAGGGGTTTTATACCGGGGATTTTTTATACAAGAACAAACAATAATCTTGAAATAGATCTTATTATAGAAAGTATGCCCGGGGAGCTTCATCCAGTTGAAATTAAGTTGACAAAAACCCCGAAGCAGTCAATGGAATTACCGGTTAAACGGTTCAGGGAACTCTTTTCTGCACTCTCGGTAAAAAAAGGCAGACTCCTCTGCTTGAGCAGTAAAAGTATCCCCCTTTCACGGGATACTGATGTCGTGAGTTTTCAAGATTATTTATTATGGCTGAAGGAGATTATTCGTTCATGAGGAAATTACGAATGAACATCTTCCTGTTCCCCTGCTTCTTTTTCAAGCTTTTTCCGTATCCGTTCTTTTCTTTTATAAAGCTCCAAACGCTCCTGGTCAGACAAAGGCAGGCGGAACTCGAAAATTCTTTCCACCCACCCAAGGGCATGCGGTAAATCCTTTGCATGGTGTTCAAAGTATTTTGCAAGCTCCAGCGCGGCAAACAGGCTTTTTGTTTCATTTGCCATTCTTTCCCATATGGGCAGGGCTTTTTCCCACTCTTCCGTTCTTTTATAATAAAGGCTTGCGGATACTCCTGCCCGTGCATCACCTTTACGGAAAGCATCTTCTAAAAGCGTGATGCCGTCCCGGTTCCCGCTTGCAAGGAAATATTCGCCAAGGGCACTCATATCGATAGCGGGGAGGTCTTCCTGAAACGCTCCGGTAACAAGGGTAACGACGAAATTAAAAAGATGAACCAGGGAAAGGATATCCTGGTAATTATGCTGAAATACCCGCAACAGATCCTCCGTATTCCCGGTCCTCAGAAAATCAAAATAGATATCGGGCACTTCAAATCCGCTTACATCATGAACACGATGGATGGAAAGCACCTTTTCTTCAATATCATTCAGGGAACAACTCCCGATCATCCGCTTGAAAAACCGGCGGGACACGTGGAGCAGGTCAAACTGGTTTACTATCTCGCATTCCATCCTGTTCAGGAGAAACCTGTTTTTTATGAGGTGTGAATCGAAACTCTTTCCATTGTATGATACATAAAGGTGTTCTTTTAGAAAGAAGGGGGAAATATAGGTCAAAAACTCCGGTTCTCCGGGAAAATCGGCTAAGAAAACCTGCCGGATTTCGAGAATCTTCCCGGTAATGCTGCCTATCCCGAGCAGAAAACAGAGGTTTCCTGCCCCGCCGGAGAGTCCGGTTGTTTCGAGGTCAAAAAAAAGCAGACTTCCCGGGGTATAGCCCCCGGGGATGAGTGAACACTCCGAGAAATCACTGTAAACCAGGGGACTTTCCACCCTCTGGGTCCTGCAATAGGTAAACTCACCGACTTTTTCCCATGAATCAGGAAGAGTGAATGTAAGTTCCTTCTTTTTCTGTTTCTTTTCCTTTTTTGCATCAAGCAGATCGAAGTATTTCAGGCGGTCTTTAAAAAATGAAAAGGAATCACTCATTTCCCGCCCTCATTGAATGCAAAAAAAGAAGTACCTGTTCCTTTATCTGTTTTCCCATATCACCCTGTTGTTCCACAGGCCCGATACAGGAAGGGCAGCCGAATGAACACCTGCATGCGGCAACAAGATCATAAGCAGCTGACAGAATGGTTTCCGCATTTTCAAGAAATCCCTCGGAAAGTCCCGTACCCCCGGCATAATTGTCGTATATGTACAGACAGGGGACACCGAAAAAGGGATCTTTCACCCTTTCTGCGACCCCGATATCATTCGGATCACAGAGAAGAAATACCGGTGCGACATTTTTAATCACATACCCGAGGCGCTGCATCACCGTGCCCTGTTCATCCCCGGTAAAGGAAAGGAAGTTTTCTCCTGCCGGCGATAATTCCGTAAAAAGAAGCGCAATACTTCTTGTATGCATTTCCTCTGCCGGGAGGTTGATATCCCCGTATCCCAGGTTCTCGTGTGTTCTGAATTTTAGTTTCTTGAACTTTGTTGCCTGTGTCCGTACGAGAATGTCACCGATCGCACAATTCGCCGCCCCTTTTACCACTTCACGGTCTTTGTGGAGTACCTTTATATCCGTTTTTACAATGGAATCCGTGTAAAAGTTTCCTTTTGTTTCCTCCACAAAGCATTTCAGATTTTCCAGGTCCAGTTGTTTCACCACAAACTGGTTCCCCATATGAAGGTAGATTGCATGGTCATAAAGAAGCATCTTTGCAGAAGGGACATCCATCTCCCCGATTACCTGGTTCTGACCCCCGGTGGTATTGATAATAACGACATTATGCTGGGTGGCAGACCGGAGGGAAACATTCTCTGCCGGGTAAGTCCTGTCCGACCAGTACCACTTCCCGCCCGTGAACCTGATGACGCCCTTTTCTTCCAGATAGGCAAGAAAATCGGCAACCTCCCTGTCCATAAACCTGGTGCTTTCAAAGGGAAGCTCGAACAAGGCGCATTTAAGCTGGTCCATGAGAATAAACATATTATCCGGATCGATCCAGCCGGACTCGGGGGATTTTCCAAAGAAGTATTCAGGGTGATTCACCATATATTGGTCCATAGGCGATGCCGATGCAATAAGAATGGAAAGGGAAACAGAAGCTTCCCGGCCCGCCCTGCCCGCCTGTTGCCAGGATGAGGAAATAGACCCGGGAAACCCTGCAAGCACCGAGACATCCAGCCCACCAATATCAATACCCAGTTCAAGTGCATTTGTGGAAACCACCCCTTTTATATCGCCATCCCGCAAGCCTTTTTCTATTATCCTCCGTTCGGTGGGAAGATACCCTCCCCTGTACGAAGCTACCTTGATTCTCATATCATCCGTATACATATTTTTTAAGGCATCTTTTATATATGATGCGATAAGTTCGGTTCTTACCCGTGAACGGGCAAAGACTATCGTCTTGATCCCTTTCTTAAGCATTGTTACCGCGATCTTCTGGGCTTCCAGCATGACGCCACGACGTATCCCCTGGACAGCGTCTACCAGGGGCGGATTATAAAGGATAAAATGTCGTTCACCGGATGGGGCACCGTTTTCATCAATCAGCATGGCCTTTTCTTTTATAATATTCTGTGCAAGTTCAAGGGGATTGCCGATCGTTGCAGAACAGCAGATGAATACGGGACGGGCTCCATAGAAAGAGAGGATGCTTTTAAGCCGGCGTATCACATTACTGAAATGAGAACCGAACACTCCCCGGTAAATGTGTACTTCATCGATGACAATGAACCGGATGGATGTCAAAAACTTTATCCACCTGGGATGGTTGGGCAGAATCCCTGTATGAAGCATATCGGGATTCGTAATCACGATTCTTCCCTCCTGGCGTGCGGAAATACGGATTGAACGGGGGGTATCCCCGTCATAGGTAAAAATCTTTACCGGTATCTCCCCGCCAAGCACAACATCATTCAGCCCCGCCTGCTGATCCTGGGAAAGCGCCTTTGTCGGGAAAAGGTAAAGCGCCCTGGCATCAGGCTCTTCCAGCAGGGTCTGCATTACCGGGAGATTATACGAAAGGGTTTTGCCGGAAGCGGTGGGGGTAACCACCACAACGTTCGTGTGGTTCCTTACCGCATCGTAACAACGTTTCTGGTGAAGGTAGAGGCTTGTAATGCCCCGCTTTACAAGGGTCTGTTTGAGTCCCAGGTCCAGGTCCGGGGGAAGCTCTGCGAATTTTCCCGGTTTTGCAGGAATGACTTCCCAGTGGGCGACAGAAGAGAGAAACGTCCGGTCGCTTTTTAATTCCTCTATTACTTTTTGCAGCATGGTGGTGAAGGGTTCCTTCTAAATTACTATTGTGGTTCAACTTGTTGAACAGTATATCATACCATTTTTCCCCAGGAAAGACAATATCATAATTGGGGTTGGGTGCGAACGCCATAACAGGTTTTAAAAACCACGGAACACACTGAATACACAGAAATAAAAGACCGAAAATAAAATAATGAAA
>JAFGQK010000378.1 GCA_016935735.1 Spirochaetales bacterium
AGTAGAAAAGATTTTTTAAGTAAGTTTGTAAGCTTATATAAAAATTTACCTGTGGATAACTTGTGTAAAGAAAATGGTGAATTCTTTTAAAAAAAAGACTTGACTTAACTTAGGAAATATCTATGGTTCCTCTTTTCTTCCATTAAATATTTTGCGAAGCTATGTTATTGTTTAAAATTTTAATGTATCCCGTTCACAGGATATCCTTTATAATATTTCCGCAGATTTTACAGTGGAATGCCTGCTTTTTAATACCGGCTCCACAGGCAGGGCATGCTTTCTGGTGTTTTTCCGGTGTGGGAATTTTACCGACCACATTCATATATATTTTGTAATAAAAATAATGCTCTTTGTTTATAAATTTTATATTTCCTTCTTTTACCGCATTCTCATACTCTTCCGTGTCCACCTTTGCACTGATAATTTCTCTTAATGTTGTCATACCGGAGCCAATTTCCAATGGCCTTTTATTCTGCCAGATAATCTCTTTGGGTAAAACTTTTTCAAAAGCCTTTCTTAACATCCATTTGCCATGGATGTTACCGGCTTCCTCTTTTATCTTTAATGCCGGGGTTGTAGCTAAAGCAATAGCAGTAATTCTCTTATGTATGTAGGGTTGATGTATTTTCAGGTGAAGAAAATCACCTATTATATTGGAATTGAAGTTCAGGAATGGAATGATTCTTTTAATGTAATCGTTTAAACCGGCTATTTCCTGCATATAACTATATCCGCCAAAAAGTTCATCGCTTCCATCCCCTGTCATTATATGTTCTATTCCAAGCTCTTTTGCCTGTATTAAGCCAAAATAGACACAAAGATCATTTGGGATGGCAGGATCAAAAGACTTCAGCATTTTTATTACTCCCGGAATAGCTTCTAAAGCTTCTTCAATTTCAATTTCTTTATAAAAATAGTCAAGATTCAAAAACCGGGACAATTTTTTTGAATATTCTCTATCTTCACCCGGGGAAGATTTTAAGCTTATGGTGATCGCTTTTACACCGGGCTTTAAATAGGCCAGTATGCTTGAATCCAGTCCCCCGGAAAAAAGTAATCCCCGGGCGGGATATTCTTTTACAACTTCCTCAAGATCATTTTTTAACCTGTAAGCAAGTTCGCTATTCATATTTTGTCCTTCCATAAAAAATAAAACAAGGCATGTTTAAAAAATGTTTATTGGATATGATTACTGTTAGAAAAAAAAATAAAAACAATAATACCTTCCCTTATATCCGAGGTGCTTCTGTTCTAAAAGGGTTTCCTGGCTTACGGATCAATTTACTCACAGCACCTTCTCATTCTTCAATTTATTTATGAAAAATAATGGTTATCTGCTGTTTTCATCCCCGATTACAGTGGCGGTACCGCTCCGGTTTTACACCGTATTCCGCTCTTTTAAAACAGGGCTTATTATGGTACTATAGTATTCAAGCAATAATATAGTGTCAAGCAAAAAAGTGAATTTTTTTTCGCCATTTATATCGCCACCAATCATAAACATAAAAATCAACTCACCAGCCCTGAATCTTTATCGGGTGGAATAAGATAAATAATATCCTCTATCTTTAAAATTCTTATTCTTTCCTGAATATAGTTATTGGCATTTTTTAATTTAATCACTTTACCATTTGTATATAAAACAAGCAGCTTGCTGATCTCATTACTTGTAATGTATGAAATCCCTTTCAAGTCTACTATTATTTCCGTATCTGTTGTGTGCTGCATTTCCTTCAGATTTTCATCTGTAATCTGATCTTTTATTATAATAACCAATACTCACTCCTCTTAAAAAGAATCCCTCTCTTAAATATGAAAAGTGCACCGTATTTCATTCCCTTTATCATTGAACTCAAGTGAATTGGAGCAATGTGATACATAAAAAAGACCATGATTATCTTCCTCTGTATCAGATTGTTTTTGTGATAAATTCAGGGCTTTCCAGTTGAATCCATGACCTGAATCCTTAATAAATAAAAATATCATATTTTTTCCAAAGAGTGCTTTAACATAAGTCTCCTTGTTTTCATCATCCCTGTTCCCGTGCTTCACTGCATTGGTGATAAGTTCCTGAAAACAACGGGAAACCCGGTAGGTGACATCTTTTGTATACCTACCTTTAATTTCATCCCTGAATTCGGATACTATCTGATCAAGGTGATTCAAACGGCAATACAGTCTGCGTTCATAAGAATTATTAATCTCTATGAGTATGAACGAAATATCATCAAGTTGTTTTGCTTTTACCCTCTGAAGAATCATATGGAGGTTTTCCTTGGAAAGCTTTTCCTGTTCAAAGTATTTAAATAATTTTGATTTGCCGAAAAATTCACCTTTTTCTATTTCCCATTCAATAAGACCATCCGAATAAACAAGGATTCTTGATTTTTCCGGCAATTGCAGGGAATGCTGCTTATTATCCTCCAGTGCGAACATGCTGATAACAGGCCGGCTTCTGGTCTTTATTTCTTTCACCTCACCGGTATCCAGGTTAAAGAGAATGGGAGACAGGTGTCCTGCACTTATATACTGCAGTTCCAGTGTCTTAAGGATTATTTTTCCGATAAAAATAGTAAAGAATTTTTCTTTAAAAATGGCTTCTCCTATAAGTACATTATAGAGTTTATGCAGCAAAATACTGGGTGAGATGATCGCTTCTTCCCGGATCCAGTTATCCAGGGACGCCTTAATAAAACTCGAAAGTATTGCCGCAGGAACCCCATGCCCGACAACGTCGGCGATATAAAAGAAAATACTGTCTTTTAATGCGATAATATTGATAATATCTCCACCGACTTTTTCACATGGAATATATTCCGATGAAAACCGTATATTATGGATGGAAAGAGGTTTTACCGCGATGAGTTTGGCCTGGTGCTCTTTCGCCTGTTCAATGTTTTCTTCCAGGAGCCTCGAATATTCCTTAACCCGGTGTTCGGTTTCCGATAACACCCTGTTTTTTTCGTGCAGATCTTCGAGCATATTAAGCATGGCAATCTGGTGAGAGTTGGCTTTTTTATTCATTCGTTTCAGTTTTTTTGTATATTTATAAAGCCTGGTCAAATCCCTGGCAGTAATAATAATTTCTTTTATTCTTTTCTTATCATTTGTATAGATTGCTGAACAATTTATTCCGGTTATTATTTCTTTCCCGTCCTTTGTTTTTAATACAGATTTATAATTGTTAAAATTTATATTACTGTGTACTTTATTAATCAGATTTTTTCCTTCATTTTTATCTGTAAAAAAGATATCCACCGGTTTGCCTGTCATCTCATCTTGCGGATATTTCAGAATTTGTAATCCGGCTTTGTTTACTGTTTTTATCATACCATTCGGATCAAGTACCAGGAATATATCAGTAACAGCATTAAGGATGGCAATTGAATGAGTGGCGGAATGCTCTATTTCCTGAATATATTTTAGTTGATTACTGCTGAAATAATACGAGATAATGGTAACGATAAATAATAGTACCAGGGGACTCAAGATAGCTTCTGTAAAAGTGAGAGCATGTGTGTTGTAAAAAAAATCCGGAGCAATAATTTGCAGATATATGCAGTAACAACAAATACACAGGACAAGTCCGCTGCCTGATGTCAGCCCGGCTTTTGGATGGATAAAAAAGCAGACATATACCGGATAGATAACCAGAAATGATATTAAGACAGGAATAAAAGCCATATTCCTGTTTATAAGAAAATGCTTTATAGAAATAACAAAAGGGAAAATAATAAAGAGAATTTTTGCAATTCCCGTTTTTTGTTTTATATTCAGTATAAATGTAATGACTAAACCCGCTGTTAAAAAGGTAAAATCATAGATAATAGTATTAATATCCCAGTTTAGAATACCGGTAATGATTAAGAACACAAGTACAAGAATTATAACAAAACAACAGATGACAAGGAGAGTGAGTATCTTTTGTTGCGGTTCAACGATTTTTTTATCCCACATTAACACCTCAAATGTTATTTACAACTTATACCTGGGTTCTTTATTAAGGCCGGTCAAAAGGGAATTAATTTCCTTTTTTAATTCGATCATTTTAATTTCCCTTTGAACAGCTATATTATTGAAACGATTAAGCATCCTGTTTTTCTTTATCAGGGATTTTTCAATTTGCTTACGCCGTGTAATATCAACAACTCCTAAAATAAGGCCGGTATATATTCCGTTTTCATCAACTAATGAAGATGCGGCGATCAGAACATATACCGTCCTGCCGCCGATTTTACAGTTGAACCTGCAATCATATTGCTTTTTTATTCCCATAATACATTGTTTTAAATAAATCCAGAAATTTCTTTTATCTTTCACATGAACATACTCCAGAATGGATTTCCCTATTAATTCTTCCTTTTCATATATCAACATCTCTGCCATCTTTGAATTAATAAAGGTTGTATTGTATATCTTATCAATCACCCATATACCTTCATTAATATTTTCTATAAGATGCCTGTACTGTGCTTCACTCCCTTTTAATAATAAATCAGATTTGAACTTGCCATATGCAAAGGAGAAACCCTCGGCAATTTCTTCCAGAAGTGCTGTCTCTTCTTCATGAATCGGCCTTGTATTATCAATACAGATCAGAAGAATCCCGATAATTCTATTCTGATAAGAGATTTTTAATACAATTGTATTATGTACTGCTTCATGACGGCAATAGCCGCAGTTTTTGCAGAAATTCCCCTGTCTTATATTCGTAATATTGAGTTCTGAACGCAGAATTTCATGAATACACGGAGGAGCATTCCCATTGCCTTCCGGTGAAATTGCCCATTTCATTTTAAAGGAATGATTAAAATTTTCAAGCGGGACAATCCTGTTTGATTTCTCCTGCTGATATGCAAAATGAATATCAATATACAATTTTGTGTCAAGGAGTATCTCACATATGGATTGTCCGATTTTTATAAAATCATTTTCCCGGTTAAACAGGTAATGTACTTTCTTCATCGCTTTTAACAATATATTAAGGCATAACACCTTCTCCTCGCGTGTTCTTATACCGGTTATATCCCGTATAATCCCAATAGTACCTATAAATTTTTTCTTTCCCTGCTCATCCGTGATCCATAAACCTTCGGAATTCACAATTGTATAAAAAGTATCCTGGAAACCTTTCCGATTTTTCTTTTGTTTATGCACAAGCTGTATTTCCAGGTTAATTGTTCCTCTTTTTCCTTTTCTCCTTTCATCAAATAATTTGGGGGAATCTTGATCCCCGGTAATTTTGTCCTTATATTCCGGGAGTACCTTATCTCTGCTTATTTTATCTATATAATCTTTATCTACTATTGTAGAATAATGTTTGCCCAAAAGCTCCTCTGGTTTATAGCCAAGCATTGCTATACTGTCATTTAGAAAAACGAAGTATCCATCTGTATCGATTTTATAAATAATATCAGGCAATTGCTCGATGAGTGCATGATATTCTTCATTATCCATACGAAGCGGCTTCATTCCTTTTCTCCTGTATCGTTCATGCATAATTATAATTCCCTGCGGAAAGTGATGCAAATATTTTTAAGGTGTTTTAGAGGATAATATCCGGGATATTGAATATATCATAAAAATAGAGTGAAAACCCCGGCACTATTTGTGGGAAATTACTCATTAGTGAATAAAACAGTAATAAAAAGGGGTAAATGATCTGAATACCCATAATCTTTTTTCCTGTGATTCCACGCCGTGGGATATCCTGTTTTCGGATCTATCAAGAAAAGGGAATCCATTACCTGAAAACTATTATCCTTATATTTGAAACCTTTTTTACAAAAAAGGCCCCGGGAAAGAAGGATATGATCCGGTGTTTGCCACTCATTCTTATACACATAACTCCCCTTGCATTTCCCGCTTTCTTCATACCAGGGTTCAAAAAAGATAACTTTCCCACCGGGTTCAGTAATGAAATCACCATTATCAGAGAGAAACAGGCTTGATTCCCGGTAATATGATGGTACTTCCGCACTCAAAGGAATCAAAGCTGTCTGATATACACGACCAATCTCAAGATATTCATCCCGGTTTTCATTAAGGTCACCAAGTATAATAATATCTGCATCAGGATTATCATAAAGAATGGCATTTATCCTTGATACGATAAGGCCGGCAGCTTCCTTTCGTGACTTCTCTGTCCCGGCTGTTCCCCCGAGTTTCGATTTCCAATGGTTATTGAACAGGTATAGTATTTTCCCATAATGGTAAATTTCTACTTCAACGATTTTCCGGCCAGGGTTGCCGCAATATTCATGAAGAGAATATGCCCGTACACGCTTAATGGAAAGTCTTGAAAGAATTGCCGTATTTGTGGCAGTATCCCTGGCAGGAACAATTACCCTGTATCTGTATCCCAATCCCTTAAGCCCGTTATTGCAGAGTGTTTCCAGGGCATGTGCATTTTCAACTTCCTGGAGAGCCACAATATCGGGTCCACCCGGGACCGATTCTTTTATAACCCGGGAAATTCTCCTGGTTTTTTCCAGGAAAAATTCCTTATCCCAATTCCCTGTACCCGGATCATACTCGCTGTATTCTGTCCCATTATCCACCTCATCAAAAAAGGCCTGGACATTATACGACATAATGACAACTTTATCCCCTGGTAATTCATTGTAATGACAGCAGGATAAAACCGGGAATAAAACACAGGGAAGACTTACAATTATTACTGATGTTAAATAAAATAGTTGTTTCATAATCTATATAAAGGGGTAAAAGGTCCTCCTGCCTTCATTTTTTTCAAAATTTTTTAATTTTTTTTTGTTTTCTAACTCTATTTCCTGTATAGATTCCGGCATGATGCAAGTGGAACAGGTGAAAACCTCTGGAATAATTCACGGGATTTTCATTTTCACAAGCCTGCACCTGTTATTTCCATTGAAACCCGTTATAGAAATTACTACAATTGTAGTAAATGGAATGTTTTGATCTTCGGCAATTCGATAAAGTATATATTGTTTTATTAAAGCAGGAGGACTGCAAAAATGGATAAAGGAAATTTTCATATTTCTTCCGGCTGGCATACATCCGGCGGAAATAATACCCGGACAGGCCAGTCTTTTTCTGATATCCCTTTCCCCCTGGAGATCACATGGACTTTCTCCGAATGTTCTCCGATTCTGGGAGGAATAATTACAGCAGAAAATACTATTTTTTTTACCGATAATAAAGGAACGCTTTATGCTTTGGATATGGAAAAAGGAACCCTGAACTGGTCGTATTCCCTGGGGGGACCTTCTTATGGCACACCGGTGTTGAATGATAATAAACTTTATATCGGAAATTCATATACCGCACTCTGTCTTCATACCGAAAATGGGAAAAAAATATGGGAATCGAATGCAAATAATCCGGTTCACAGGGAAAAGAGTGCAAACTCACCTCTTTTTATTGATAACTATGTTGTATTCTGTGATGATTTTTTTACTATATATAATGCAGAAAATGGGGATGTTGTGATGACAAAAAGTATCGGTTCCGAACCCCATGCCAATACCGGTCCATGTGCAGATGATGAAAATATATACATCCCGGTATTAAAGAAAATCGAAGTCATGAGTCTTGACCGGTTAAAGAAAATTGATACGATTATGGTAAGTAATAAAATCACTTGCGGCCCCCTTATCCATGAGAATTACATTGCTGTTGGGCTCAATGATTCTTCTGTAGAAGTACTATCATTAAAAAATAAATTCCTGTCATGGAATTACATATTCAGTAAAAGAGAATACAAACTTGTCCTTTCAAGACCTGCCTGTATCCATGATATGATATTCGCAGCTGATCCTTTCGGCATGGTATATGCATTTGACATTGTGACCGGACATGTGTTATGGGAACATCACTATTTTGAGCGGATAGACAGCCCCCTGGTAATAAGCGATAATAAGGTTATCGTAACAGGAAATGAATATGTTTTTGCTCTTTCTGTTAAAGATGGTGAATTCCTCTGGGAAAAGGGATTTGACAGCCGGAGAGTCACCTTTCCCGTTACTTCATCCCCGGCTATAGTAAAAGGATTTCTGTTTGTCGGGAGAGATAAACTTTATGCATTTAAAAAAGCCGGGTAATTCAAAAATTCATTACAAATAAAACCTTTCTCATACATTAAAAAAAAAATATGAAAAATAATTTTTTCCAGCATTTTTTTTATAAATTCTGTCGAAAATTTAGAAAAATACTCTCCCAAAAATGGAAAATGGGTGCGGACTTGAGTGACAAACTTTTAAATATGGAGTATAAATACATACAATGACATGGCATTCACACAAGAGAACATATATTATAGGGGCAGGGATTGCAGGAATCGCCATTGCAAAGGAAATAAAATCCAAAGGAATATTCGGCCGGGTAATCGCTTTTCTGGATGATGACCCTGAAAAAATCGGCAAACGTATAGATGGTACCCCTATATTAGGACCAATAGAAGATATTGCACGGCTTTTGAACACAACGCCAGAGGATATTGCTATTATCGCAATTCCCAGCGGGACAAAAGAACAATTTTTAAAAATTTATAAATACCTTAAACAGGCGAAATTTTCACGAATTCAGATCGTCCCGCGGATTTCACAGATTCTGGAGGGAGATGCACATCTTATACAGGCGAGAGATATCAATCCGGAAGATTTACTCGCCCGGAACCCGGTAAAGGTGTGTTTAAAAAAAAGCCTTGCTTATGTAAGGGGGAAAAGGGTTCTTATTACAGGTGCAGGGGGGAGTATCGGGAGTGAACTGGCAAGGCAGCTTCTTTCCGGGGGAGCTGAACGTCTTTACCTGTTCGGTCATGGAGAAAACAGTATTTACGAGATCATGAGAGAATGTAAGCTTCTTCAGGAAGAAGGGGTAGGGGAGAAAGCGACCATTGTCCCTGTTATCGGTGAATTACAGGACAGGGATTACATGTTTTTTATTCTCAAGCGTTTGAAAGCAGATATTGTTTTTCATACCGCGGCTCATAAACATGTCCCGATGCTGGAAGCCAATCCGGTCGAAGCGATTAAGAATAATGTTTATGGTACAAAAAATATTGTTGATGCATGCATCAATGCCGGGACATCGCGGTTTGTCCTTATTTCCACGGACAAAGCCATAGAACCCCAGGGTATGTACGGTGCATCAAAACTCATCGCAGAAGAGATCGTACTCCAGGCCAGGAAAAACGGTTTTTCCTATATGGTTGTCCGGCTTGGAAATGTCCTGGGTTCCAGAGGAAGCTTTCTTCCGCTTTTTAAAGAACAAATACGAAAAGGCGGGCCGGTTACCGTTACCCATTCCAATGCAACACGGTTTTTTATGACCATTCCCGAAGCATCCTCCCTGGTCTTGAAAGCGAGTGGCCTTGATATTGACGGGGATTTGTTTATGCTCGATATGGGAAAGCAGATAAATATAAAGGAAATCGCGGAAAAGATTATTCTCTTTTACGGGTATTATCCGGGAAAGGAAATTAAGATCGAGTATATCGGGCTCCGACCCGGGGAGAAGCTGCATGAAAAGATATGCTCGAATCATGAAATCCAGGCAAAAACGGAATTCCCCAAGATCAATAAAATAATACGGAATAACAGACATGCTTATGATCTGGATCAAATCCTTGATAAAATAAAACCGATTTGCTTTGCAGATCCGGCACAACCGGCACTTTTCAGGAACAGAAAAATGCTTAAATCCATTGTAAAACAAATAATTCCTACATTAGCAGTACCAGAAGATGAACCGGAATACTGACTATATACCATTTTCCAAACCATGTCTGGGTACAGACGAAGAAAAAGCTGTCTGTAATGTATTAAAGAGCGGATGGCTTACAACAGGAAAAGAAACAATTGCCTTTGAAAAGGAATTTGCATCCTTTTTGGATGTCCCGTGGGCAATTGCGCTGAACTCGGGCACTGCAGGCCTTCACTTGAGTCTCGAAGCGGTTGGGGTAAATAGCGGTTCTTTTGTTGTCACCACTCCCTATACCTTTACTGCTTCTGCGGAAATAATCCGGTACCTGGATGCAGATCCTCTTTTTGTTGATATCGATGAACACACCTACAATATCGATCCGGATCTGATAGAGAATGTATTAAAAAAAAGGTCAAAAAAAATTTCTGCCATACTCCCTGTTCATATTGCAGGATATCCCTGTGAAATGGACAGGATAGAGGAACTTTCAAAGAGATACACTGTTCCGGTTGTTGAAGACGCGGCACATGCATTCCCTGTAAAATGCGGGACACGGTATACGGGAACGATCGGGACAACCGGAATTTTTTCATTTTATGCAAACAAGACCATCACCACAGGAGAAGGCGGTATGGTGGTGACAGGGAACAGTGATATTGCAGACAGGATAAAAATAATGAGGCTTCACGGGATGGACAGGGAAGCATGGGACAGATATATTTGCCCGGAAACATCGTGGTATTACGATGTCGTGGAAGCCGGTTATAAATACAACCTCACCGATCTCGCCGCATCAATCGGAAGGGTACAGCTTGGAAAAGCCGTAATGTTTTTAGAAAAAAGAAAAAAAATCGCCCAAAGATATAACGAGGAGTTTATGGAGTTGGATTTCCTGGAACTTCCGTCTTACCGCACAGATCACGCATGGCATCTCTATCTCCTGAAAATCGTGCCGGAAAAACTCACTATAACACGGGATCAATTTATTATTCAAATGAAAGAAGCCGGCATCGGGACATCCGTACATTTCATTCCCCTTCATTTAATGTCTTACTATAAAAAACAGTATGATTTTAAAGATGATGATTTTCCTCATGCGTTAAAGAATTATCTGGTGAGTTTCAGTATCCCGATTTATCCGGATTTATCCGAAACCCAGGTGGAAAGAATCATCAATACTATAAAAGAGATCGGGTTAAAAGCATATAAAACCAGGCAGTTATGAGTATTAAAACGATATTATCCCATAAATTAAAAGGAGAAGCGATTTTCACAGATGATATTGCCCCGGATAATATGATCTATGGATATACTGTCCGGTCAGAGATTCCCAGAGGAACTATTCTTTCTATTAAAATACCTGAACTACCCGGAGGATACATATGTGCAGATTATAAGGATATCCCGGGACAGAAGTTCTTTTCAACATTTGGGGAAGAAATTCCATATCTTGCAGAAAAAAAGGTGCATTATATCGGGGAACCGATTCTCCTTCTCTGCGGGCCGGATAAACAAAAACTTCAATGCCTGGGTGAGCAGGTTTCTATAGAGTATAAAGCGGAAACCCCTGTTTTTTCCCCGCTTCATGCGCCCGAAGAAAATATCTTTGATATTGTAACTTACTCTAAAGGATCTTTTTCCGGTTTAAAAGACAATCCCTGTGTATCGGTAAAGGATACATATACAACAGGAAGCCAGGAGCATCTTTCTCTTGAACCCCTTTGTGCTGTGTCGTTATGGAATGAAAAATCGATTATTATATACGCATCAACACTGTATCCCTATCACATAAAGGATAATGTTGCACTGTTTTTAGGGGTCTCTAAAAAAAGGGTAAAAGTCATTGTCCCGGATGTATGTGCTCCTTTCGGGGGAAAGCTTTTCCTCCCGACCATGATCGCTGCCCATACATCACTTCTTTCCTATATGTCGTTAAAACCGGTAAAAATTTTGTATACGAGAGAAGAGGATATTACCTGCTCTTTTAAACGGCACCCTGCTGTTATGACACATGAAATCGTTACAGATGAAGAGGGGAATTTATTGGGCATATATGCAGATATTATTTTTGATGCAGGCGCTTATAATGTCATGTCCAGAAGAATTATAGAAAAGGCTGTTTTCTCCGCATTTGGTATGTATTATTGTGATCACATGGAACTCAAGGCCAGGCTTGTAAAAACAAATAAAATCCCTTCCGGGTATTTTTCAGGTTCAGGGGAAATCCAATCTCTTTTTGCCCTGGAATGTAATACATACAAAATAGCTCAAAAGGTAAAAACAGATCCATATATATGGAAAAAGAAAAACATCTCCCTTGATTGCGAAAAACGTTCCCCTCCAAACCCGGGGAAATACTCATCGTGTATCGCGGTGATTGATGAGGTTGTAAGGATCTCCGATTTTTTAAGGAAATACGGGGCATATGAAGCAATAAAAAAACCCGGGGAGTGTGGTACTGTATCTGGTGCCACCCCCAGGGGAATCGGTCTTGTGCTTTGCCCGCATATTATCGGTGATTTTTATGAGACGGAAACCAATACCTATACCCTTACTTTACGGTTGGGAAAAAACAGGAAACTTAAAATAATGACATCTTTGATAGATATGGGGACAAGCAAAGCGGCATATTTTGCAATGATCGCTTCGCATATATTGAATATACATATTTCTGAAGTAATAATCGAAAAAACGGATACGGATAATGTCCCGGACACAGGACCGACCATCGGCTCCCGTGCCGCGTATAATATCGGAAAATGCATTGAACAGGCCTGTGAATCAATAAAATGTAAAGAGAAAAAGAAAGGTTATCCGATTGAGGTAACAAAAAAAATAAATCTTCCTGTAAAAAATAAAAAGAATGCAAAAAAGATACCCTTTACTCCCCCTGTCATAACATGGGAAGGTACTGTTGTTGAGGTGGAAGTCGATCCTGTAACATTTATCACCACCTGCCGCGGTATCTGGATTGTTCTGGATCCAGGACCCGTGGTAAATGATGAGATAGCCCGGCAGCATGTGGAAGCTGCTGCTTTACAGAATTTCGGTTTTGCCACCATGGAGGTTCTGGAATTTAAGAATGGAAAAGTGTATCAGAATGATATATCCGAATATACGATACCGGATATCACCACGGTCCCGGACATACATGTCCGGTTCATCCAGAACCGGGCTGGTATCAAACATTATCCCGGGCGGGGTCTGGGAGATCAGGCAGTTACCGGTGTAGCCCCGGGTTATATTTCAGCACTTTATCAGGCGACAAACAATAGTTATACTCATTTACCCTGCACACCGGAATCAATCATGGAGCTTATGCAAAACAGATGAAGATAACATTTACATTAAACGGGAAAAAGACAACCATCGAAACATCGCCGGAAAAAAAACTCATCGATATCCTTCGATTGGACCTGGGACTCTGTGGTACAAAAAAAGGGTGTGAACAGGGTGAGTGCGGATCATGTCTGGTTTTGATAAATAACAATCTTATAAACTCATGCCTGGTTCCTGCATTCAGACTTGGCGGGAAAGATATCATGACGATAGAAGGGTTTTCCCAGACAAAAGAGTACTCGATGATCGAGGAGGCGTTTCTTAAGAAAGGCGTTACACTCTGCGGTTTCTGTGCCCCGGGGGTTGTCCTTTCAATTGCCAATCTGCTCTCGAATACATCCACGCCCTCTACAGGTGAGATCAGGGATGCTTTGTCCGGACAACTATGCAGATGTAATGGATTTTTATCACTCATACAGGTTGTTGTGGAGGTTTTTAGAATCAAGAACAGGAAAAAGAATGCAAAAAGAAGTTGATTTCAGGAAGATATTAACACCAGGGAACGTACATGAACTTCTTACGTTATTCTCCGAGTACCCGGATTCACTCCTGTTTGCCGGGGGGACATGGATAATGATTAATTACAATGATACCCCGGCCGGGTTTCCGGAATACATCATAGATTGCGGGGGAATAGAGGAACTTCAAAAAATAAAACGGACAGAAAGATATCTTGAAATTGGCGCATTAGTGCCATTATCGAGAATACTGGGTATTTCTCCTCATGTCATACCCCCGGTATTGTACTCAGCACTTTCGATGACTGCAACCCCGGAAATACGGCGGCTTGCAACACTCGGGGGAAATATCAATATTAATTCATCATATTCCGGGATATTGACCGTTCTTTTTGCAATGGATTGTATCCTGGAAATACGATCACTCCAGCAATCCAGGTGGATATCCATTTCCGAACTTTTTTTGAAAACAAATAAAAAGAATAATCTTATTCCGAAAGATTCGGTTCTTACCAGGATTCGTATTCCCTCTGCAAACTGGGATTTTCAGGTTTTTAGAAAAATTGCGAGAAAAAAATCTCTTATGCACTGTTCCCTGACATTCTGCGGTCTTGCAAAAACAAATAAAGGAATTCTCTCCGATATACGCCTGTGTTTTGGTGCCCTTGGGAATCAATTATTCCGTCAAAGAGGGTTTGAGATAAAATTTTTAGGAAGGAAGCTTCCCTTTATGAACAGGACAATCGATATTCTTCTATCTGAATTTGGCCTGCTTATAAATCCGGTAACTGACCGGTATTCCAGGGCAGAATACAGGAGATCGACCTCGATAAGACTTCTTAAGTGGTTTCTGGAAGAAATAAACCAGATGTTATTGTAAGCCGGTTTATTAAGGTTCATAATTCAGCTGTTTTGCTTGAAAATTTGTTATTTTAACAAGATTTTTACCCCTGGTAACACGCCGGTGATGAAAAGAGGTAGACGTATACAGATAAATGAAATATAATAAAAATATGTAATTATGGCAGATATGTATCCAACAGAGAAAGAGAATGAAACGATAAAAGTAATATCAAATCCCCTTGATGCAACTCTTTATTTATTAAGATGTTTTGCCCGGAAATATAAAACACCGGATATAAATTTTTCTTTTTTTCTTTCTTTTGTAAATAAAGTATTCATACGATTTATTGATCTTGGCCAGGGTATGAGAAGCTTAAGTTCCAATCCCGAAGCAGCAATCACAGGGCAACTCGAAAAGCTCTGTGAGGAAAAAAAATGTATCCTGGAGTATGTGGATGAAAAGATATCGGGAATATATTTCCCCCAGTACTTTATCGATATGATAAGAAAAGCGTATAAAGAGATCGAGGATGATATACAGAAGCCTTTCCCCTCGGAGGAGAACCTTGGGATCACTCTCCCGGCAGAAAATGTCATTGCTATAAATGTACAAAATGACTTTGAACTTGGAATGGGGTGCTGTGAATCGGATGCCATACAAATTATAAGGCTTATTTTCCCTGAAACACTGGATCCGCTTATCACTACATCGGATTTATTGAAATTGAAGCTTCTTGAGCTTGCTGCTTTGAAAATAAGACTTTACCTGGATAATCAACGAAATGCTGGTTACATTGAAAACCGGCTTATCTCTTTTTTTAAACAAAAGGATATTGCTGTCCGGGAAATGATAAGCAGGATCATGGTAAGATCCGGTTTTATTGTTAATACAATACTCGAACCAACGGAATTTACCTTCAGGTTCTGGGCTCATCTTACTAATATCATTATAAAAGAATATATGAATAAGGATAATAAACTTCCTAATGAACAGGGATATTGTCACGCAGCATGCCTTCTTTCCCTCTTTAATATTTATAATAAAAGTATTGTTCAGAAGGAATTGGAGCAGCAGAATACCCTGAAAATTCTTGCTAAAAAACTAAAGAGACCTCCATATCTCTTTACCTTGAATGATATCTACCATCTCCAGGATAAAAGTGGTTATCCCATTATAAAAAAAATATCGAAGACAATCATCGATGATTATTTAAAGAAAAAGATTCAGGGGAGTGATCCCCAATCACTCCCGGAATTAATTAAAATCAGGACTGTTCATAATAGAGACTATTACATTCATAAGTCATCCATTCTTCCCTTGACCTTGAACAAGATATTTATCGCTTCCGAGGACTTAAGAAAGGCATATTTAGCCAACTGGATAAAATTATTAAAAAAACATAAGAAATCCGGGATGATGATGAATGATCTGGCTTTCTTAAAAAGTATCGGCATCCAGCTTAAGAATCATTTTCCCATGCTTTATTCTCTCCTTGATTATAATCTCCTTTATCTGGCCGGGAAGGATGCCGGCCCGGATAAACCGGAATCAAATGAAATCGACCGTATTTTCCATAAGAAAAAATTGATGCTTATTCCCCTGCCGGAGATACTCGGGCTTAACCGGAAAGAATTACTGGCAGAAGCAAAAACACATCTTCCAATATGGGAATCCATACCCGTACTGAAGCATATCATCCGTTTTTTAAAAAAACTCTTTATCGGAAACAGGCAAACAGAAGAACCGGAAGATGATCCTTCAATACTTCCCCTTTTAACCTATGATGCCACAACACCGGGGAATGAAGAAATGCTTGATTATGAAAGTGGTGAATCACAAAATGAACTGGCCGGGGAATTAAACGAGTCAAAACCTGTTCATCCATACAGGGGTGAGGTTTATAAAACGGCATTAAATAAATTGAAAGAACAAATAGTGGGAAAAGACATCAATATAGAAGAAAAGCTTGTATCCCTTGCGGAAAAATGGAACCCCCTGTTTGACCATGCTGCAAGGGAATATCTTTTAGAAGATGTTAACTCCATAATTAAAGATTTTTTACGGAGGGTAAAGCATACATTCAAAGTCCAGCCTCCTGATATGGATCGTGTCCGGACTCTTGCTCTTACCCTTTCGGACAACAGGTCTTTTGATAAAATTACAAAAAAAGACTACTTTCTCTGGTATATAGAGGTCTACATTGTAAAGCTTTTAACAGAGATGCATATTCATTTACGGTAAGTGCTTAAGTTTAAAAGGATTTAAGAATCAAACCAGGGGAAGCTGCGCCCTTGCCTGCTCGACAAGTTTCAGGGTGTCATTAAGCCCGTCTATATCAATTGAATCAAGCAACCCGCTGTATTCATCATTATTCTTTATGTTTTCATTGATAAGATATTCAAAATTCTTGATTATATCCATATTCGCAATGA
This sequence comes from Spirochaetales bacterium, assembly GCA_016935735.1. Classification (GTDB taxonomy): domain Bacteria; phylum Spirochaetota; class Spirochaetia; order SZUA-6; family JAFGRV01; genus JAFGRV01. Next base: position 16,758 of record JAFGQK010000378.1, read on the forward strand.
TCTTTTTATCGATAACATTTATGGAAAGATTAAGCCCCTCGAACCGCATAAGAAGGTTTTCCATATCTTCATATGTTGTTTTTGTTTCCGATTCAATTTCCCGGATATTTGCCGTTACATCATTGATCGAGGTTTTTAACTTGTCTGAATTGCTTTTCATTTCATCCACAGATTGTTTCACATTATCCGAAAGATTTCTTACTTCCTTGGCAACGACCATAAAGGATTTTCCCGCTTCTCCTGCCCGGGCTGCAATAACAGATGCATTAATGGAGAGTACATGTATTTTATTGGAGATATTTTCAATAGTTTGCATGATAGAAACAAGAAACTCGGAATTCGAATACAGAATTTCAGAAGCTTTTATAATATCAGTAATTATATTGAAAAGGTTTTTTAACCTTTGCAGTGTGTTTCGTGAGAACCCGATTTCACTGTCAACTTTTTCTGCAATATTCTTTATAAGTTCCTTAACAATATTATTTTCCGTAAAAAAGGTACTGCTTTTATTCTGTATCTCTTTTATAATGGTATCATTCGTATTAATAAGGTTTTTCTGGTTTCCCATTACTTTTTCCAGATCGGTCTTCTTAAGGGCGATATATTCATGAATTTGTGTATAAATTCTTTGAACAATCTCCTTATAAGACTGGAATGTTGTGATAATGTCTTTATATTTTTCTTCATAAACCGGGCCTTTTTTATCCTGGTCTCTGGTTTGGGAGAAATTCACATTCAGGTGAGTGTATTCCTGAAAAAGATCATTATATACTTTTTGCTGTTTTCTATGAATAAGATAAAAAAGAAAAAGCCCTGCAATACAACAAGGCAGCACAATAAAGATAAAATATCTGGAAACGAATAATGTCATAATAGAAAAAAGGGTATTAATAAGAACAAATGTTATGCCCACAATGATAAATTCATTCTTATTATTGCTTATTGCATTCTTGTGATCTTCACTCTTTCCCATTCAAGTAGGCTCCACCTTCTTATAATATCGGCTCATTCTTTATACAATGTACTATATTTTTAATTCAACATCTATAATATGGAGCCCTTTTCTCATAACCTATCCCTTTATTGTAAAATTTTTTTCGCATTCTTCCGGTGACTCAGGCATTCCATACAGGAAACCCTGTATATAAAAACAGTGATTCTTTTTAAGCCAGTCTACCTGCTTCTGATATTCAACACCTTCGCAGAATATTTTCGGGCTTTCTATACCCGGTGTATTGAACAACCCATTGAACATATTAAGCATCGAGTAAATATACTTGCATCCGTCTTCGTCCAGCATAACTTCGTTATTATGATCAAGTATGATTCTTCCCTTTTCATCGTGCTTTAAGAGTTTATCTATATATTCTTTATCGATTTTCACTGTTTCCAGCAGGTTATGGATATAAAGAGTAAGAATCGTATGAAGATTTGCCTGGCTTTTTCCTACATCATCAATGGTCACTTTTAAGCCCAGTATTTTATTAAGAAGCATTAATGCATCGACACTTCTCTTGTCGAGAAGGCCGGTCTCTGTTATTTCGATCTTTATAAGATGTTTATAATTATGAAAATTCAGTTCATTGAATATTCCTGCAATCTCTGTCACAAGATTTTTATTGTGTATATGACAGCGTGACATATTTACCGATATCGGTATTTCATGACCCATTTGTACCCATTTCATTATCTGGATACATACTTCTCTTGTCACCCAGAGGTCAATATTACCAATCAGGTCTTCTTCTTCTGCAATCGGGATAAATGTCCCGGGTTTCATGAGATAGGGGCTCCCGTTGTGCATCCTTATAAGGGCTTCATATCCGATTATTTCATTTGTCCGGGTATCTACTTTCATCTGGTAAAGGAGTTTCAGTTTATATCCTTTATCGTCCGAGTCGATGCCCTTGAGTGCATCAATGATTTTTTTTCTCCAAACTTTACGGCGTTCAATATCTTTGCTGAAAATGACAGGTTGCTGTTTTGTATTCCTGCGCGCTTCCTGGAGTGCATCATTCGCACTATCCAATAATGAATCGGTATCTTCTGCATTTATCGAAAGGCAGCCGCCGATTCTGAGAGAATTATCAAACTCGAGTGTTTTGTAATCACCCAGTCGATACGGTTCACATAATGTTTCATTTACTGTTTTCATAAAGGCTTCGAGTTTTGCCTGGTCAGAAATATCGGGGACGCAGATCATAATGATAACCCCGCTCTTTCTTCCAATAAGATTATCGGCATACTCATACCCCATTCTTTTCAACATCCGGCTTAACCGTCTGATTATCTTTTTTAAGAGTTGATTCCCTGTAATATGGGTATAATAATCATTTATCTGCTTCATCCCCTTGACTTTTATAAGAACAATAGCATGATTAATGCCCTCTAACCAGAGTTGTTCGAGCTGCTTTTTAAAAAAGACGATATTTTTTATACCAAGCTCATCATGATACGTATGATACATCCTGTCCAGTGTAAGGGTAATACTGTGTGATAATGTCTGGACAAAGACATTTTCCTGATCATTGAATTCTTCTCCCGGGGGCTTTATAAGAATCATTGCACCCCGGTCGTTTTTTAAGGGATTTATCCGCAGACTTCCAAGTTCTGTTGTAAGGAATTCATGAACGGTTTTTACATCGATATTGAGATCATGAATATTCTTTGCAAGGAAAAGGTGGCAGTAAGATTCGGGTGGGAGAGTGATCGGTTTTTTTAACGTACTGATAAACTGGGCAGCATTTAAAGGGATCTCTCCTTTTTCACCGATAAAGCTGAATGGAATTCCCTGTATTTTTTTGGTCAATTCACTGAACCATACGCCGAAATTCGTTGCAAGACCTGCGATATTCGCCCTGTTGGTCTTTGTATCAATATCATAATTAATATAACAGGTATGAAGACCCATTCGTGTCTTTATGATTTCAGCAGCTTTATCGATATTATTCTTTTCTGCGAGGATTTCAGTAACGTCCTGGATAATATTTGCATAAAATTCCCTTTCACGAAGGGTTTCTTTCAGGTTTCGCATCTCTTTTTTCAGTTTATCGATACGCTTCTTCAGAAAGTACATGACATACTTGACTTCACTTTTTATATCTTTGTTCTCGATAAGACTCTCGTTCAGAAAAAAATCTATGTCATTCTCATTCATAATACATACACCTCTCCCCATATTAAAGTATAATATATGATGAATAGAAATTTCAAAAGAAATTTCTATATTTTTTTATAAAAAATATAGAAAAATGTGTTATCCTGGATAAGAAAAGATATTTTTGACGATAATATATAAGGTGAATTGAGTCTTTTAAAACTTATGGATGAACAAAGCAGATAAAGGCCAGAGGCCAGAAGGATATAGGAAACCTGAAAATGAAATGGAGTGATATTTCAGGGCAGGTAATATAATAATGGAGTAAGGAATGAATATTCAAGAATTGATAATCCAGGTCACGGAAAATGCAGCTATCGGCCTGGTTTTATTTAACAAAGATCATCACGCGGTCTTTACGAATTCGTTTATCCATAAAAAGACCGGTTTCACACCCGAGGAATTACAGGGAACAGGGTTTTTTGACCTGCTTTTTCAGGATAGCGAAACACAAACATATATAAAAGATAAAATCGGATCATGTTTTACCCGTCCTTTTGAAAATCTAAGAACACAATTGCATAAAAAATCAAAAGGAGTACTCTCTGTAAGCATGTCCGGTTCACCGTTTAAAAAAGAAAACGAGGTGTATGTCACCTGTGTTATCCATGATCTCACCAGTCAGAATGCATATGAAAAGGTCATTGAAGCGGGGTATGATAATTTTCAGCAGCTTACCATTGATCTTGAAGCAGCAATGAAAAAAAACCGGGAGCAGCAGAAGATACTGGAAGCATATAAGGAAAAGATGTCCCGGGAACTGGATATTGCAACCCATGTCCAGAATGCGCTTAATCCGAAAGAATTCCCGGTAAACAAATGTCTTGATATGTGGGGAATATCCCTTCCAAGCGAGGAATTAGGGGGCGATTATTTTGACTATTTCCAGCTGGATGAAAAACGGATCGGTTTCCTTATTGCAGATGTTGCCGGACATGGCGTTGCCGCATCACTCCTTACCACCATGCTTAAAGCATATTTTGAATACTATACAAAACGGTATAGCCAGCCGGACAGGCTCTTTTATTCTATTAATAATACAATGACCAATTTCCTCCAGGGAACCGGTCTTTATTTTACCGCACTTTACAATGTTCTTGACCTTTCCACCCTTAAGATAACCTGTTGCATTGCAGGGCATGATCCTGCCCTCCTTTTTCATCCCGGACATGATAAGCCGATAAAACTCGGGGAGGGTGCAGAAGGTATGGTGCTGGGGCTTGTTCCCGACACAAAATACCGGTCTGTTACAGAACAGCTTGTTCCCGGCTGCCGGATCGCTCTTTTTACCGATGGAATTACCGAGGCTCGGAACGAAAACGGGGATTTTTATGGAATGGACAGGCTCCAGACATTTTTGAAAACAGTAAATGGATCGGCAAAAGAATGTATAGAAAAATTGATTTCAAATATTAATGAGTTTTATGGGCAGAATGTTCCGAATGATGACCGGACAGTTATTGTTGTTAATATTCTTAATAAATTAAAGGGTGTTGAAGAATATTTCAGCCAGACCCAACAATTAATAAAAGAAAAAAACTATAAACAGGCTATAGAGGTATTAAAGTCGATTATTGATGAAAATAAACAATCAATCACCGCTTATAAGCTTCTCGGAAAAACATATGCAGTAATCGGGGATTTTGAAAATGCAGAAACATGTTTTATCCGTGCAATAGAACTGGATGACAGTTCTCATGATTCATACTATCATCTTGGGATCGTAAAATATTTTTTAAAGGAATATGAAAAAGCAGAAGGGTGTTTTTCAAAAGTCAAAAATCTTTACGGAAGTTATAAAAAGACAGACAACTATTTATCTCTTATCCATGATCTTCTGTTAAAAAAGTAATCACCGGTTTGATACTGAAAACTATAACAGTTTTGGATTATTCCTCTTCCAGCTTCCCCGGTTTTTCAAAAATTGATGCAAGATCACTCTCTTTTAGCAGGAAGACAATTTCTTTCAATAGTTTTGCTACAGGGGAAATTCCGCTTTCACCTGTAGCAAGCACGGAATAATTATCAATCTCTATAGATTTATAAAGTTCCGGGAGATTCTCTATGAGTTTTTCTGTCAGGGCACTCTTTGAGAATGTCTGTTCGATGGTACGTTTCATCTCCTCGATCTCGAGCTGCTTCCGGGAAATCTCGTTCTTTAATGATTCCGTATCCTTTTTTGATTCGAGAAGTTTCTGTTCAAGCTCAAGGAGTTTTAACTCAAGATTATTGTGAAGCACCGTAAGATCATGGTCTTTCCGGGCTTTTTCCGTATTGAACTCTATTTCCTTTCTGTATTCGTCTTCCCGGATATTCCTCTCTTTTTGAGTTATTTTCTGTTCTTCATCAAGTTCCTGTTCTTTTATAAATGCTTTATTTTCTACATTCTTAAGTTCAATCTTCTTATCTGTCTCAAGATGCTCGAGCTCTGTTTCTTCCCGGGAGGAATTTCCGGCAGCAGAAATTTCCCTGTCTGTTTCAAGCTTCTTTTTCTCCACAGTCAGACGAATCGTATCCCTGTATTCGGATTGGAGGTTCTCAAAAAGCTTGCTGGACATGATCTGTACACTCTCAATACCCACCTGGTCGAAAATAATACCCCACTTTTTCTCCACTTCTTTCAGCTGGTTTTTAAGGTTCTCTCCAATCTCATCCTTTTTCTTTAATGCATCATCAATCGTCATATTGGCAATGACATGACGGACAGCTTCAATACAGATTGTCTGGAGTTCGGAATTGGTCCGGGCCATCGGATCATTTTCATCAAAAAAATCCAGGGTAGTCATCGCCACTTCCGGCCTGGCTGGATCGATTCTCCAGCTGGCATATCCTTCAATCCCTATCCCCTGGTAATGCATATTTGCATTATCTGTTTTAAAATAGAGTGTTTCCACTGATGCAGGAACCCGTAAAAACTTCCTGAAGAGCCTGAGCCGCTTTCCACCGAGTATCGGTTTTACCTTTTTCATTCCCATGGGCACCAGGTATTCATTAGGGAGTGCAGTCTCAAAAAAGATACCGGACAATTTTTTTCTTCTTTTCACATAATCGGATGTTTTATATTTCTCACTTCCTTCTGCCATATCCAATCCCTTTCTTTACCATTTGACTTATCAAAAGTATAATCCCTTGAGTACGATTCATCAATCAGATTTTTCCTGTTGGCATAAAAAATGCGATAAAACCTGGATATGACATTTGATTGTCCGGCAGCTTTACCTGCAACATCATCCGGCTATTTCTTTATTCCCGCCGGTTCTTTTTGATGATATAAATCGGAGATTTAATAGGATACTCTTTACCCTGACAGTTCAGGGTAAGTAAAACATATATATCTTCATAATATGATTGAGTATAATCAAAACCCTTAAAAAAGAGAGAAAATTTTATATGGTCGCCCTGTCCGATATGAAATTGGTCAGTTATTTTCCCGTGTTCTTTCTTATTCAGATACATCCAGGTCATGATGAGTGAAAGAGGACTCCCAGCCGGATAACGACGGGAAATAAAATCTGCCTTTTTTATATAAAAATACACATCCTGCCCGGAATTGTTCATCAGCATGAAATTGGCATGATTGATTATTGGCCCCGATTGGCCGGGAGTAAAATAATAGTGTGTTTTTTCTTCATGAAGTTCCAATACATTGTCATTGTCCGGTATAGTGATGCCGGTGAAATCCGGTTCAATCATCCGGATCATGCAATACTTGTTTATGCTCCTTTCTTTGTCTTATAATAAGGAAAAGGAGTGGTGTACAAGATCATCAATTCTCATTATATAGCCGGGCAAAAGGAGCTTTTGAACCTGGATAAACTCGATTATGTAGTAAATAAAGAACCTTTAAAAAGGGAGTCTCTCACAGAGCACACAAAGGGCACAGCGTTGGCTACGCCCACAACCCAAAATAAGAGAAGCAGGAAATACTTTATGACCTGCAAAGACATCACATCCCGGAAGGATCCGGCCAAAGCAAGTGTTACGGGTCGAAAATTCTGGAATAATACCAGGATTTTCGCCCATAGTAACACAGCGTTGGCTACGCCCACAACCCAAATCAAGAGAAGCAGGAAATAATTTAT